>JBKJNM010000108.1:0-10242 GCA_046593655.1 Lacibacter sp.
TCTTTCGCTTATTAAATTCCGGCTGCATATCCAGCGTAGCAATATCAGGCAACCCATCGTTGTTGATGTCGGCAGCATCAACACCCATGCTGCTGTAGCTTTGGTGATTTAATGAACGGGCGATTTCATTGGTAAATGTTCCATTCTTATTATTTATCCATAGCAGGTCGTTACTGATATAATCATTGGCAACATAAATATCAGGCCATCCATCGTTATTAAAATCACTTACCACCACTCCCAGACCGTAGCCATCTTCTTTAATGCCTGCCTGTTTGGAAATATCTTTGTAAACAGGATGACCTAACTTTTTATCCAAGCCTGCATTCAAATACAAATGGTCGTTCAAATTGGAGTTACCACTTAGATCTTTTTTTGCAATATTGTTTGGGTTGGAGCCATGCAGCAAATGATTTACGAGGAACATATCCAAATCGCCATCCTTATCAAAGTCCAGGAACACTGCCTGTGTTGAATACGCCGTATCTGCCAACCCATATTCAGCAGCCATTTCAGTAAACGTGGAGTTCTTATTATTAATGAACAATAAATTTTTTCTGTTATTTCCCTGCACACCACCAGACACACATACATATATATCCTGGTACCCATCATTATTGATATCAACAACACTTACACCAGTACACCAACTTTTGGTTGATACCCCGGCACTTGTTGTAATGTCTTTAAAATGATTGTTGCCTTCATTCAAATAAAGTTTGCTGCTTTGCTGATTGGCAGAGAAAAAAATATCCGGCAACCCATCATTGTTGATGTCAATGATGCCGACACCACCACCCATATACGCATACTCATTATTGATAAGATTAACGGAATCATTCTCTTGAATGATATTATTAAAATCAACACCAGATGATGATGCATCTAATTTTGTAAAAACAGTGTTGCTATTTTTTACTTTATTATTACCACATGAAAGCAACAACAAAACAAAAAAATAAAAAAAACAACGCAGCAAAGATGGCATAGCATATTTTTTACCGATTAATTCAAACCGAATAGTTTACAAATTTCATTGGCCACCAACTGGTGCCCCAAAGCATTGGGATGATTGGATTGTGCCATGTAGTCATTAAGGTTTTTCCCTCCCGTTACCAATTTTTTAAAAATGTGATAGCTGTCAATTACAGGGATATGATATTGTTTACCCAGTGCAAGAATCTGGCTGGTATATTTTTCTAATGGCGCCTCACTACTTTTGATGTCTTCCTGCATGTCTGGAGTTGGTGTTAACAACACTATTTTTACCTTTTTTGCCAATGCTTTTTCAATCATGTATTGCCATGCAGCCTTCGACCTTTCCAGACCAATATTGCGGTCGTTAAGTGCATAGTCAATAAACAATACATCTGGCTGATGATTCAACACTGTACTATCAAATCGTTTAGCTCCCTGCTCAGCATTTTCTCCGCCGATTGCTGTTCGTATACAATTAATCTCCGCTGTAGAAAAACTATCTGTAATTCTTTTCACTGACAGCAAAGGATACGATTGAAATGTATTGATAGCTGGTGTTTGAAAATAACCTGCTGGTACACTATGCCCATGAAAAACAAAATTAACCATCCTGTTTTCCGGCCATTTTTTTTGTAATTCCATAATAACTGACTTCAAATAAAATGTGTCTTCCAATGGGCTTGTAAATTTTTTATACTTAACCATTAAACTGCTATTATTTAATTTGAGCCGGCTACTTCTACTAATAGTTTTAATGTTTGTAAAACTGCAAAAGGGAATCAATAAAATAATCAGTAATAATTTCATTTATACTTTTTTTTATTGCTGTAAGCTATTTTTTATTTAACAGATAATAATTAACTTTTTTACTGAAAGGATGGATTATAATACGGCCCATTTTTCTCACAACAAAAATGAGTAATAATATTATCCATCAATATAGTATGTAAATCCATTTTAAACCAGTACTAGTATTGTTAAATTTGATTTCATAATTTAAATATCTAACGATGCAGCCATTAAATTTAAAAACAGCGGTAATTCTATTGTCGCTACTTACAATTGTGTCATGCAAAAAAATAACTGACACTAAAATCTCAACGGATAAATCAAATAAAGGTATTAGCCAGTTGGCAGTTCAAACCGGGGGAAGTATCACTGTAGACATTGGAAATCCAAAGCAAAAAATTGACTTAATGGGCGCAGGCTGCTACTTCTACAGCGGTCATTTAGTAAACCTTGCAAATTTCAATACTGCCGCCACATGGCTATGGACTGATTTAAATGTAAATGTATTTAAAATTGTGCTTCGTGCCGGTGGTGTTGAAGATGTAAATGATAATACTAATCCCGATGTTACTGATTTTACAAAATTTAATTTTACAGCAAATAGTAATCTGACTGACCAAATTACTGCCGCCAAAAAAGCAATCTCCCTTAATCCAAATATTAAAATTTGGGGCATTGTTTTGTCGCCGCCAAAATATTTAAAAACCAATGCAAGTGTTACCAATGGAGGCACTTTAAAAACGTCTGTTGCTAACGCTTATAATGAATTTGGAGAATTTATTTATGCTCATTTAAAAAACTTAAAAGATAATGGCGTAACAGTAAGCTACCTAAGCTTAATGAATGAACCAGACTATCCATCTTCAGCAGTGCTTTATGAATCAGCAGAATTTACAGCAACACAGGCGCAAAAGGTATACGCCAATACAGCAGGTTGGTTGAAAACCAAATTACCTTCTATAGGCATAACCGTTCCTAAATTCGCCTCGCCAGACTGTATTGATGTTACTCATACAAATGGGTATGTCTCACCTCTCAATGCGTCTGGCAATATTGATTTTTTTACAACACATCAGTACGTAGGAAGTTCGGCAGCTAACTTTTCATCAGCTTCCACAGCTACAGGTATTAAAGGATTGTATATGACTGAGTGGCATGCAGGCTTTGGGATGGGAAGCACGCCCGATGAACTTACGGCATCATTAGATTTAGTAAATAAATTTCATGATGCCTTTAGAGGTGGGGCAAAAGGTTGGTTATATTTTGAATGGGGAGCCCCGACAACAAATTTTGGCGGCTTATTGTTTACGCCCTGGGCTGAAACAGCAGTAAGGAAAAAGAATTATTATGTCTATCAGCAATTCGCTGCAAACCTTTTAAATGAAAATTATATTAATACAACATTAAGTGGGATTACAAATTTTGGTGCAGATAATGTAAGTGCCTTTACCGCTCCAAACCGTGCCGATATAAATGTAGTAAACTGGAATACTGATGCCCAGAACGGGGTAAGGTTATATTTTGGAGGAAATATCAGTACCATAAATATTTACAGAACCAGCGCAACAGAAAATAATAGTCTTATATGGAGTCAAAATAATGTAGGCCTGAATTATTACGATGTTGATTTTTCGGGGAAGTCTTTTACCACTGTTAGAATCACTTGGTAACAAATTCTTTATATTGGAATGATTATAAATATCAAGCTATTGCTTTAAATGAAATTGTCTTCAATTTGAAAATATGTAATTCAAATTGAAGACAGTTTTATAAATGTATTTTCTGATTGAGTAACTTCTTATATGCGCCAGGCAAAGCTGAAGCATGTGTCGCCGGTGAAATAGTGTTGATATATATTGGTACAGCAACGCCATTATCTAATTTATTATTAATAGCTTAATACTAACACCTGAGATTTACTTTTCAATTAGTCGTTTTATATCCTCTTATATCCTGAATATTTTCGCCTTCCATATCAAAGACAATAATTTCGTTATTCCCTTTTTTTAACCAAGGTGCAGGGCAATACAAACGATGCTGAGGACCTCTTTGCAAAAATCTACCAAGGTTATGACCATTGACTACCACAAAGCCATTTTTATATCCGTCCAGATCTAAATAAGTGTCTCCCAATTTAGTTAATAAAAAATTGCCTTTGCAAAAAATACCTTTTTTGTTATTGGTAATACCAGCTGTAAATTTTAATGTTTGCAAATAATTATTTTCCATTGGAAGCGGAAACACCTCCCAATTCATTTGTGTAAAAGGTTCAAAAGAAACATAGTCAGTTATTCCTTTTCTTTCTTCCAGCATCTTTTCGCCATAATTATTTCTTCCCAATGCACAAACTAAGATATCCAGTGTAACTGTTTTATCAGAAAGCTTGGGGATTTGGATAGTGTCAATACTTTTCATTCTGTCTAATGTGCCGATAAAATTCCCATTGAGAAAGACAGTTGCATAATCATGCAGCTCTTTTACTTTCATTAAGCCGCTCCTTGTTCCTGTTAGTTTTGTGCGGTATAAAATGTAACCAGCATTTTGTCCATAGTTTTCCATTGATTTTGGCTGAACAGAAAAAATTGCTTTTGGCAAATTATCCCATAACGATGACGTCGCTACCATTTTTATTGCCGGTATTTCTATAACCGGATTGGGAGATGGATAATCAGGAATTGACCATGTAGCATATTGTTTAATCATGTCTCGTATTGCGAAGGCTTTTTCAGTAGGTATACCACCTTCGGAAATTGGCGACCCATAATCGTAGCTGGTGATATAAGGCATATATTTGTTTCCCCAATTATTTGCACCGGCCATAAAACCAAAGTTTGTTCCACCATGAATCATGTAACAGTTAAATGATTTTCCTGTTTTTAACATCCACCCTATATCTCTTTTTTGGATATCAAAATTTGGTGTGGCAAATTTTTTATCTCCCCAGTTGGTGAACCAGCCTGTCCAGTATTCGCCGCACATTTCCGGAAAATCTGTTTGATGTTGTGAAAGAATATTAAATGCACTATCCGGCAACATATTGTATATCTCACCAAAATTCACCACATGTTTTACATCTGGCAACTCAGAATTAATATACATTTTATGTTCGGGGTTATCAGCGCTAAATAGTGGCACTGTAAACCCGGCTTTTCTTAAGAGTAATTTTAGTGCCTGTAAATAATTTTTATCATTACCATAAGCGCCATATTCATTTTCCAGTTGCACCATTATGATTGGCCCACCGGCACTTATTTGCAGTCCCTTTAATTCTTTTCCCAAGCGCATCAGATATTTCTCAGTTGCCTTCATAAATGCAGGGTTATTACACCGTATCTTCATACTCTGGTCTTTTAACAGCCAGGCAGGCAAACCTCCAAAATCCCACTCAGCACATACATAAGGTCCAGGTCTTAATATAACATTCAATCCAACTTCTTTTGCTATGCGAATAAATTCAGCAACATTATTATCACCTGAAAAATTCCAAGTGCCTGGCTTAGGCTCATGTACATTCCAAAAAGCATACGTGCTGATTGTGTTAAAACCTGTTGCTTTAATTTTTAGCAACCTGTCTTTCCAATACTCATGCGGCACACGAGGGTAATGTATTTCACCGCTATAAATTTTGGTAACTTTCCCATTCAAAACAAAATTATCTTTTTTAATAACAAAACTGTTCTGAGCATTTGCATTAAAAGATAGTACGACAAATGAGAATAAAATAATTAAATTTTTCATTTTAATTTAATTTAAGCTGTTGATTATACAATTGCCATCTCCATGCGGTAACCACCATTTCTTCTATGTCATATTTTGCACTCCAGCCCAGTTCTTTTTCTGCCAACGATACATCAGCATAAATACTTGCAGCATCACCTTCCCTTTGTGTCCCAATTGAATAATTGAGTTTAACATCATTATATTTTTCAAACGCATGAATAACTTCCAATACGGAAACACCATTGCCTGTTCCAATATTATATACTTCATAAGATTTTTTTTGTTCTTGTTTCAAAATTCTGTTACAGCTTTGCACATGTGCCCTTGCCAAATCAACTACATGTATATAATCTCTTACGCAGGTTCCATCGGGTGTGTTATAATCATTTCCAAAAACAATTAATTTTTCCCGAAGGCCTGCTGCGGTTTGTGTTACAAATGGCATCAGGTTATTAGGAACACCAATAGGCAACTCACCAAGTAATGCCGTGTGATGTGCACCAACAGGATTGAAATAGCGTAAAGAAATGACGTTGCATTTTTGGGCGGCGGCTAGTTTTTCTAAAATATCTTCACCCATTTGCTTGCTACTTCCGTAAGCAGAAAGTGATTTTTTACAAGGGGTAGCTTCTGAAACTGGTGATTCATCAGGATCGCCATAAACAGTAGCCGAAGAAGAAAAAACAATATTTTTAATTTTACTTTCGTTCATGCACTCCAGTAAATTGATGAGGGAACATAAATTGTTCTTAAAATATTTCAGTGGTTCTTTTACTGATTCTCCAACGGCTTTAAATGCTGCAAAATGAATAACGGCATCTATATTCCTTTCTTTACTTAATACATCAGATAGATTTTCTTTGTTTCCAACATCTGCTATATAAAAGGCAGGTTTGATGCCAGTGATTTGTGTTATATTATCTAATATAAATAATTGCGCATTACTTAAATCATCCACAATCACTACTTCATAACCAGACGAGATTAACTGAACCACTGTATGAGAGCCAATAAAACCCAGGCCGCCTGTTACTAATATTTTACCTTTGATTGTAATCATTACAATGAAATATTTTTTATCAATTATTTTGTTTATAATGATTATTTGATAAACTCCTTAATCTTTCTGCAGCCCATTCCGCCGTTATATCTCTTTGTGCATTCGCCAGCATTTCAAAGCCCACCATAAATTTTTTTACAGTAGCCGATCGTAACAATGGCGGATAAAAGTGCATGTGCCAGTGCCATTCAGCATGTTCGCCATCATTTACCGGTGCCTGGTGCATACCTGCTGAATAGGGAAAAGATATTTCAAATAAATTATCATACCTCGTCGTTAAATCTTTTAATATTTCTGCTAAAGCATACTTTTCAGTATCGGTAAATTGTGTAATGTATTGTACCTGACGTTTGCTTACAATCATTGTTTCGTAAGGCCATACAGCCCAAAAAGGAACTACCGCAACAAAGTGTTCATTTTCTATCACCAGCCTTTCTTTTAATTTCAACTCTAATTCTATATAGTCTAACAAAAGGCTCTTGCCATTTTTTTCTGAATATAATTTTTGCTGAATGGTTTCCTTAATAATTTCCTGCGGCAAAGAAGTTTGTGCCCAAATTTGTCCGTGTGGATGTGGATTGCTGCAACCCATCACATCGCCTTTATTTTCAAAAACCTGGATATTTTTTAATAAAGTATTGGCAGATAATTTTTCAAACTCAATACACCACAATTCAATCAATCCTTTTATTTCGGCAACGGGTAATTCAGGCAATGTTAAATCATGCCGCTGGCTAAATGTTATTACCCTGCATATCCCTGATTCACTTTCAGCCTTAAGTAAATTGCCTGCATGATATTTTCCTTCCGGTGTATCATTTAACAAAGCAGAAAAATCATTGGTAAAAACATAAGTGCCATTATATGCTGGATTAACAGTACCATCTGAACGTTTATTACCCGGACATAGGTAGCAATTTGCATCATGTTCAGGCCTGTTGTCAGAGGCTATTGATTCTACTTTCCCCTGCCACGGCCTTTTGCTTCGGTGTGGCGAAACAAGTATCCATTCACCTGTAAGAATATTTAATCTTTTATGAGGATGTTCTTTTAAATTAAACATGTTATCGTTATCGAAAAATTTATTAAATTATGGATGTACCTTCTTCAATACCAGCTATGTAATAAGTCAAGGGCAAATTCATCGCTGCTTCATAAGCCGGTTGCACAGCGGTTATCAGGTTCTCTATTTCATGTTCTTTTACAAGGTTTATAGTGCAGCCACCAAACCCGCCCCCCATCATTCTTGCCCCTATAACTGCATCATTATTTTTTACAAAATCGGCAAGAAAATCCAACTCCCTGCAACTAACATCATACATGCTACTCAACCCTTCATGTGTGGCAAACATTTTTTTACCCAGGGCATTTATATTATCTTTCTTTAAATCTTCACATCCTTGCTGCAGCCTTTGATTTTCCTGTACGATAAAGCGACTGCGTTTATCAATCAATTCGCTTTTTGTTAATACATATTTATCCAGCATATATTCGGTAACATCACGAAGGGAATTTACCTGAGGTTCATGTTGCTTCACCCATTCCACCGCCTGCATACATTCAGCACGGCGGGTGTTGTATTCAGAAGAAGCAAGGGAATGTTTTACATTGGTATTGAGCAACAGGATTTTTATTCCTTCCAGTTTAAAAGGCACATATTCATATTCAAGCGAACGGCAGTCTAATTTTATTACGTGGTCTTTCTTTCCCATCATACTTACAAACATGTCCATAATGCCGCACATTACACCTGCAAATTCATGCTCTGTTTTTTGAGCCATTTTTACCATTGTAAATTTGTCCAGCTTTGTTTGCAGTAATTCATTCAATGCAAATATCACCGCACACTCCACCGCAGCCGAAGATGAAAGCCCTGCACCAATGGGCACATCGCTGCAGAGCACAGCATTAAAGCCTTTCAGGCGGATGTTTAACTTTTGAAATTGCGCTGCTGCGCCCAGGATATAATTCGGCCAGCTAACATCACCAACCGGTTTTAATTCATTTACTGAAGCAGAAAAAGTTTCATTCAAATCTTCTGCAGCCAAATGAATTTCATCATCGTCCCTTAAAGCAATGGCAAAGTACGCAGCTTTATCAATGGCCCCTGGCAATACAAAGCCATCGTTATAATCGGTGTGTTCACCAATAATATTTACACGGCCCGGAGAACGTACAATTAATGAAGGCTGATTTTTATACCTTTCTTCAAAAGCTTTTCTAATTTTTTCTTTCATACTGAAGGATGGATTCAATTTTAAAAAAGGGGCAATAGAAATTGCCCCACACGATTACCAAACTTACTGCTTATGAAAAAATCTTAAATATTTTTTCTTTGCCATTAAAAATATGTGCCCACAAAAGTGGTTACAGACTTAGGTTCAATATTGATATTATCAGCACTGCTTACAGAACGGGCAAGGCTCTTGGAACCAGTGGTGGCATAGGTATCCAGTTTGTTGCCTGTAATATTGATGGACGAACCCAAACCATCCAGCGAAAATTTTTTGGCAGTGTTTCCCATGTTAATAATAACAATCACTATTTTTTTTGTGGCCACATCTTTATAGGTTGAAATCATAAATGAACCTGCCGCAGTCGCATCATCAATTCCATTGATGCTTGCTGAGACCCTCTTCATACCGGGGCGGACAAACCGGGAGAAATTTCCCATGCACCAGAGTTGTTTTGAATCTGAAACAATACCATCATTTTTAGAATTATTTACATTGATGTTGCCAGATGGGTCAGTAATATAAACTAAAGCATCACTATAATCATAAGGGCTTATTGTCAGCCACCACGACCAGGAATTCACATTTGCAAAAGCCAAATCATGATGAATTATTTTAGCAACATACAAACCATAATCAATAGACGTGTTCTTTGGATAGCCATTGTATCGTCCGCAGATGTCTCCTAAGATACCAAACTCAGTTTGCCAAATTCCCAGCGAAGCATCTATTGCATTTCTTTTATTTGCCAATGCGGTTCTCGTATTAATCAAATTATTATCGGGGCAAGTGGTAAAGTAGCTATGTCCAGAAATTGATTTCTCTATATTGGGGACATTACCAATGTAATTAGCAGAAGAAGTGCTAAACCAATTATAAATCTGGTCGCCTCTATCTCCTCCATACGCATCCGTAAGATGATTCAATTGAGCAGCTTCGCCAATAACAATTTTTGTTGCAGCACCAGCAGTTTGTAATTTAGAACCAAGTAATCTTGTTAGTGCTGCTATTTCGGTATTGGTAGCTGCAGTGCCTTCCTGGCTTGCATTAGCGCCGCCCCAGTTCCATTGTGGTTCATTGAATGGACTAACATAATCAAAATTAAAATGGGTGGATACAGTGCTTAAAAAAGTGGCATAGTCTGGCATTTTGCCTGCTTGAATATTAAATGAATTACGCCCTCCACCATGCGCCATTCCATCAAGCGTCATAAACACTGGTGCCGAAACTGCAAAGCCATGAGTGTACTTTACATTTCTTGCCTTTGCTGCATTTAAAAACCATTGTGGCCCCATTTGTTTAGACCAATCGTAAGTGCCTGTACTGGTTAAAAAACACTCTTCTCTTCTCCATTCATCCGATATACCACTGGCACTGCCCTGTTCATAACTGCCTGCACCAATATTGAAACGCCATAATGATAATCCAATTCCTTTTGGCGAACCATCTGCTGAAGTATCG
>JBKJNM010000124.1:0-2575 GCA_046593655.1 Lacibacter sp.
TCTCTTCAGAAAAATATTGCCATGCTCAATGCTTCTCTCGAAAAAGAAGTGTTCAAAAAGAAGAACGGCATTATTAAGCTTGCAGGTTTTGATGTGTTTAAACAAAACACCAATATCGGCAGAACGGTATCTGAGAATTATATTACTGATGAAAGAACCAATCGACTTACACAATACTTTATGCTGAGTTTTACTTATCGCTTTAATAAGTTCCAGGGAAAAGCGCCACAGCAGAACAATAACTTTAGAAGATCGGAAGGTGGAAATATGAACAATCATAATGATTAAGAAAAATAATCAGCATCATAAAACCTGCCCGATAACAGCAGTTAACAGGCAGGTTTTATTTTTTGTAGAAGAACTTAAAATAAATCCAGATACTTCGTGAGACCAATATAATCACTCAACTATTCATTCTTTCCTTCTTGCAAACGTCGTGTTTTCAATTACTGGACGCCTCCTTTTTCCTTTTCCACAATTTCAATACTGGCCAACAATTTTCATCCTCTTTCCTTTACCTTTGCCGCCGGAAAATAAACGTATAAAACATGCCGGGACAATTAAAAGAGGTACGTAACAGAATCAAAAGTGTGCAGAGCACCCAGCAAATTACCAAGGCAATGAAAATGGTAAGTGCTGCCAAATTGCGTAAAGCACAGGATGCCATTATTCAAATGCGCCCTTATGCGCAGAAGTTACAGGAAATGCTGAGCAATATTGTGAGCAACAGTGATGGCAGTGTGAATATGAAACTGGCATCGGAGCGGCCTGTTAATAAAGTATTACTCATCCTGGTTACAAGTGACCGTGGATTGTGCGGTGGCTATAATGCCAACCTGGTGAAATTAGCCAAGCTGGCCATTGCTGAACAATATGCCGAGCAGGATCGCAAGGGCCACGTTGAAGTTTGGGGAATAGGTAAAAAAGGAACCGAGGCCATGTTGCGTGGGGGATATAAAACAAGCGATGCCTACAGAGATATTTTCATGCATCTTTCATTTGAAAATGTACAAAAAGCTGCTGCAGCAGCCATGGAAGCTTTTGTAAAAGCTGACTATGATGTAGTGGAGTTGGTGTACAGCCAGTTTAAAAATGCTGCCACACAACAATTTAAAGTAGAACGTTTTCTTCCTATTCCTAAAGTGGCTAAAAAAGAAATTGCCGGCAACACTTCGGCTGCGCAAAAAATGAATGCTGATTTTATTTTTGAACCAGGTAAAGAAGAACTCGTAACAGAGTTAATGCCCAAGATTCTTAATACACAATTATTTAAAGCAGTATTGGATGCCAATGCATCTGAACATGGTGCAAGGATGACGGCAATGGACAAAGCAAGTGATAATGCCAACGAATTGTTGCGTGCACTCCGTATCAGTTATAACCGTGCACGCCAGGCAGCCATTACAACTGAATTGACAGAGATCGTAAGTGGTGCAGCAGCATTAAATGGATAATTTCAAAATTGATAATTGATAATGGACAGCATTATCAATTATGTATTATCAATTATTAATTAATCATATGGAACTAAGTGTTATTATACCGCATATTGAAGCGCTCATCTTTACAGCCGAGCGACCCTTAACAACGTTAGAGTTGTGTGATATGCTTAACAATGCACTGGGTTTTATTGAAGACCGTACCACACTCGACCAGGCAGAAGCAGCCGTTGAAGCTATCCGTGAAAAATATACATCTGAATTTTATCCGTTTGAAGTAAAAGAAAGCGGAGGTGGCTGGCAGTTCTTAACCAAAAAAGAATACCATAAAACGGTTGCACAGATTAATGGCGATAAATTCCTGAAACGCTTAAGCACAGCATCACTCGAAACACTTTCTATCATAGCTTACAAACAACCCATCACCAAAGGCGAAATGGAAGCCATTCGTGGTGTGAGCTGTGATTACTCCGTACAAAAATTATTAGAAAAAGAATTGATTGTGATATTGGGCCGTAATGAAAAACTTCCGGGTCACCCGTTGATCTACGGCACTTCCCGTTCATTCATGGATTATTTCGGAATCAATACACCCGAAGACCTTCCCAAGATTAAAGAAATTGTTTCAACTGAAATGGCTGATTCAACAGTAGTAATGCGTAATCTATTTGAAAAGACCAATGATGATGAACAGGAATTACCAAACGACGCATTGATCGTTACAGAAGAAGGTGATTTGATAGAGCAGATGGCAATAATAGAAGAAATAGTTATTAAAGAAGATTTATCAGAAGACGTAACAGAAGCCACTGAAGATGCAGAAACTGATGAACAACAAACTGAAGAAGAACAGGAAAAAGGTGAAGAGGAAAAACAATAATTCAACCATTAAAAGATAGTAAGCCGCATCAGCGGCTTTTTTTATGACTTGAAAATACAACAGCCTGAAACTTGGCACAGGATCGCAAATCAGGTAAATTCGCAACTTACTCAATCGAACTATGACTCCTTCCTTATCAAACGAACAATTAGTACAAATTGCGGAACAGTTTGGCACACCGGTATATGTATATCATGCAGAAAAGATCAAACAACAGTATGAAAAATTAACAACAGGATTTGCTGTATTGGATACC
>JBKJNM010000174.1:0-3788 GCA_046593655.1 Lacibacter sp.
AATTTGAGCAAATTAAAATAGCAACACATGATCCTGCAGAACACTCCAACTAATAAACTACAACTCATTTAAGAATAATGACCATTACTAAACTCAAGACATGCCTTTTGTCATCTCTAATTCTTCCATTTCTTTCGTGCAATAATGGAGGAAATACTAATAAAGAGACCGCCAGCAAAGATGTATCAAAATATGAACTGGTAAAAGACTGGCCAAAATTACCCACAGATTTTTTGGTAAGTCCCGTTTCAGGTGTAGGGGTGGACAATCAGCAAAATATATTCATGTTTCAAAGAACAGGCAGAAAATGGACAGAGCCATTTCCAGATTCTTTGATTTCAACCAATACCATCTTTTTACTTGACAGGGGAACGGGAAATATTTTAAACAGCTGGGGTTCCAATCTTTTTATAATGCCCCATGGCATAACTGTAGACAAAAACAATAATGTTTGGGTAGCCGATGTTGGGTTACATCAAATATTTAAATTCAGTCACGAAGGGAACTTGTTATGGAAATTTGGTGTGGCAAAAACGCCGGGTAATGATTCAACACATTTTAATCTCCCAACGGATATTGCGATTGCAAAAGATGGTTCCTTTTATGTAAGTGATGGATATGGGAACAGCAGAATTGTAAAATTTTCTAAGGAAGGAAAATATCAATTTGAATGGGGTAAAAAAGGCGATAAACCAGGAGAATTCAATATCCCACACATGATAGATATCGATTCACATGGAAATGTATATGTGGCCGACAGGGAAAATAATCGTATTCAGAAATTTGATGCCAATGGAATATATTTAAAAGAGTGGAAAAATAATGTTGCAAAACAATTATACGCTGTGGCAATTGATAAATTTAACAACAATATTTTCGCTTTTGATCTTTATAAAGTAAATGATAGTACCAGTAAAGGTTCTGATATTATATTATTCGATTCAACGATGACAGTACTGAGTAGATTTGGAAGATCAGGTTCATATAAAGGACCTGCTCTTGATTTTCATGACATTGCAGTTGATGATGAGGAAAATATTTATGTATGTCAAACCGGGGGTAAAAAAGTGTATAAATTCAGAAAGGTATCTAAGCAATGACATTAAGTACGAACGCACAAAAAAATATGCTTTGCAAAAGCAGGGATGAACAATATAACATCAGCTATGTTCAAGCATCAGCGGTAGTTCGAGCTGACTTTTATAAATTTGATTTTTAGTCGTTAACTTCAATTTTATTTTTTTAATTAGGCATTTCTATGAGGCTTGACCAGCAATGAATCCCTGCCTGCAGCAATACTTGAAAGATTTGCTGCAAGCTAAACGGGCATTCACTTCTAAACAACCAAAACCAATCATTATGCAACGCAGAACATTTATTAAAAATTCTACACTCACAGTTATCAGCGTTAGTGCTTTCGGAGGTTTAAACTGGAATGGAAAAAGTTTTGAAGGCGACACGCCTACCACAACTGATATTCTTGGACCATTCTATAGACCGGGCTCACCCCTTCGAACAAGTCTCAGGCTTCCCAACTCAAATGGAACACCCATCGTTTTTAAAGGTTATATTTTTAAAGAGAACGGAAAAACTCCCATCAATAATGCGTTGGTAGAAATCTGGCATTGTGATGAAAATGAAGTGTATGATAATACATCCGATGAATATAAGTATCGTGGCGGACAAAGAACAAAAGCAGACGGAAAGTATGAGTTCAAATCTATTTTGCCGGTTCCCTATAAAGCTGCCCCAAACGACGAATCGTCCTGGCGACCGGCACATATACATATGAGAGTTTCGGTACCCAATCAACAGGACTTAATTACTCAAATCTATTTTAAAGATGGTAAGTATGTTGACACCGATAAATGGGCTTCAGACCCAAAAGCTGTAAACAGAATTCTGACGATCTCTAAAAATAATGCAGGAGAAAGTGAAATTTTTTTCAATGTCATTATGAGTAAGGAAATTCCTCTTGATAAAAAAGTTTACGACAGGATTACGGGGCTTTATGATATTGGAGATAATAACTTTGTTGAGTTTATTAAAAATGATGATTTGCTGTTTATGAAACAAAATGGACAGCTTAGAGCAAGTTTGAAATATATTGGCAATAACAAATTTGAAGGTGGTATAGGTTATCCCATCGTAACTTTTGAGTTACAAAATAACGGAAGTGTAAAAGTAGTTGTAGAGCGAACAGCTAACATGACTTATAATGGCACGAAGTATTTGAAGTACAATTAACGAAGCAATTGATGGTACTGACAGAAGGCCTGCACACAAAAAAATATTTGCAAAAACGGGGCAGCCATTACAACATAAGTGCTCAGTTATCTGTAATAGTGGAGTAGATTTTAAGTATTCGTCAAATTATCTCCATCAGAAGGAAACAGGTCGTCCCTGGTAGTATTGGCCTGGTTCAAACCCGGCGTTTGCTGGGCGGTATTTTTAACAGTATCCGTCATAGCATTCTTTTCGGGCAGATCTTTTTTAATGACCTCGCCTGTTTGTGCTTTATTGGTTATGGCTTTCTTTTTTTTATCTTTTTTCATATCACCATCAGTTTATAAAGCATTACCATTAAAATTATGCCAGAAAAGCATTTCAGTTAATAAAGCTTTACCCAGATTGTATCGGGGAATTTGAAAGGCAACTGTAGAACACTTGTACAAAACTGAACTGAAAAATTTTTTATACCTGACAGCTTAACACTTGAAGTCTCCGATACAATCTGAGCAAATGAAAATAGCAACAAGTGATGCTGCAAAACACTTGCGCCAGAAAAATAAAACCTTACAATGGTATGCAACATGTCGCCTTTTGTTTTGCAACAATTTAAAAAAGGCGACATAACAAGATGTAAAAATCAACCATTTGGAAAATTTGCTTTTGTGGGGAGTGGCGCATAATTTAGTAATGCAGGTCTGGAGAAAATAACATTTGCTATGAAAGCTTCAACCGCGGTGGAGGCTGACATTTATAAATTCAGCTTTTAGTCGTTAACTTCAACTTTATATTTTCACCGCCCGTACCGAACGGTACGTTCGGGCGGGAATCAGGCATTCGTACCGGCTATACCAGTAATGAATCCACTGCCTGCAATCATAACCGAACGTTAGCCACCATTATAACACAACCATCATGAACAAATCCATTCTTCTTTTATTTACAGTATCAACCCTTTCTTTGTTTGCACAATCTCAAACAAAAATTATCGACATGCACATTCACTCTTACACCGAAAGCGACTTTGGGGAACGGGAACCGGCAACCGATCATTATGGAATAAAAGGTTCTAAAAATGCGGAAGCACATCGGGCAGCAACTTTCGCTGCTTTTAAGAAGTTGAATATCGTAAAGGCAGTGGTAAGTGGCAATCCGCAAAGTGTGGAGAACTGGGTAGTAAAAGATAGCAACCATATTGTGATCAGGGGAATTTTAATGTTTGCTCCCAATGATTATGGTATAGACTCGGCTAAGTTCGAGCAAATGATCAAGGACAAACAAATTGAAATTTTTGGCGAAACTGCTCCTTATTATGGCGGCACCACAATCAGCGATTCTATCTGGCAACCTTATTTACGTATCTGTGAAAAATATGACATTCCCGTAGCTGTTCATACTGGTGGTGGCGATCCCGGTGGAACCAATTCATGGTCACCAAAAGCAAGACTTCAGTTAGCAGATCCTTATTTAATTGAAGATGTGCTGGTAAAATATCCTAAGCTTAGAATCTATATGATGCATGCCGGAGGAGAAGATTGGCCGGAACATGCTATAAGACT
>JBKJNM010000264.1:0-20802 GCA_046593655.1 Lacibacter sp.
AAATGTTCATCAGCTTTGGAAGCACCTTTTAATAAATCTTCAAAATTTTTATAGCCAATCGTCAATGCTATGGACAAACCAATAGCACTCCATAAAGAATAACGTCCGCCAACCCAATCCCAGAATTCAAACATATTGGCTTTGTCAATACCAAACTGCACCACATCTTTTTCATTGGTTGATAAGGCAGCAAAATGTTTGGCAACAAAGGCTTCATCCTTTGCCTGTTGTAAAAACCAATCTCTTGCACTGTGTGCATTGGTCATGGTTTCCTGGGTAGTAAACGTTTTGGAAGCGATTAAAAACAATGTTTCATCGACTGTTACTTTTTTCAACGTTTCAGCAATATGCGTTCCATCTACATTGCTTACAAAATAAGTTTGAAAGCCATCCACCCAATAAGGTTTCAACGCTTCAGTAACCATCACTGGCCCCAGATCGCTGCCACCAATGCCAATGTTGACGATATACTTTATTTTTTTTCCTGTATAACCTTTCCATTCGCCGCTATGAATTTTTGAACAGAAATTTTTCATCTGCTCAAGTACACGCTGTATATCAGGCATCACATCTTTACCTTCAAACAAAACAGGTTTTCCTGAAAAATGGCGGAGTGCAGTATGCAGTACAGCTCTTTTCTCTGTTTGGTTAATCAGTTCTCCTGCAAACATTTGTTCAATACCTTCCTTCAGTTTGCATTCATCTGCCAGTTGAAAAAGCAATTGCATGGTTTGTTCTGTGATGATATTTTTTGAATAATCAAAAACCATTTCCGTTTCACAACAACTAAATTTTTGAAAACGATTCAAATCCTCTTTAAACAAATCTCGCAGGTGCACGTGCTTCATTTGAGCAGCATGTGCTGAGAGCTGTTTCCATGCGGGGGTTGTTGTTGGGTTAATAGATGGAAGCATGATCAATCAGTTTAGTTATTAGTATAATAGCTCAATACTTTTTGCTTTGTCTTTATGCAATTGTTCAGTTAGTTTTTCAAGACCATCAAATTTCTGTTCATCACGTAAATGATATTTTACATATACTTTTAAATGGCGGTTGTAAATGTCTTCATCAAAATCAAACAGGTTTACTTCAATCATTCTTCTGCTTCCATCAACGGTTGGTCTTACGCCAATGTTCATCATTCCTTTCAGTATTCTGCTTTCACCTTCAATCTGCGCTTCTACTGCATACACGCCATTGGCAGGAACAAGTTTATCCGCATCTTCCATTTGCAGGTTAGCCGTAGGGAAACCAAGTTTTCTGCCCAACTTATTGCCTTCAATAACATAACCTTTGAAGAAATACGAATAACCTAATAATTGATTCGCCATTTCAATCTTTCCATTCTGCAATGCATTACGGATCTTGGTAGAACTTACTGCCACTTCATTGAGCACCTGTTGAGAAATTTCTTCCACCACATAGTTATATGTTTCTCCCATTTGTTCCAGTAATAAATAATCACCTTCACGGTTGTTGCCATACTTATGGTCGTAACCAATAATAATGAGTGATGGATGAAACAAATCAACCAGAAAATCTTTGATATACTGTTGTGCCGTTTGTTCTGAAAACTTTTTATTGAACTGAACAACCACCAGGTTATCTAATCCCTGTTGTTTCAAAAGTTCAATCCTTTCTTCCAGTGTGGTAAGCTGTGCAATATTTGTTTCAGGCTGCAATATTTTCCGTGGATGCGGAAAAAAACTGATGAGCACCGATTCACCGCCGGTCGCATTTGCTTCCTGCAACAATTGTTTAATGATTTGCTGATGCCCCAGATGCACACCATCAAAAGTGCCAATGGTTATTACGGCTTTGGTAAAAACGGGCAGTTGTTCTAAACTTCTGTAAACCTTCATAATTTGGAGTGGCAAAAGTAACACATTTGAACGGTGGAAGTGTTAGTTTTGCGGCTCTCAAACAAAGCAGCATGTCATTATATAATCAGCGTGGGGTATCGGCACAAAAAGAAGAAGTACATAAGGCAGTGCAGCATCTGGATCAGGGATTATACCCTCATGCATTTTGCAAACTCTATCCGGATTATCTCGGTGGAGATGCAGATTGGGTAAACGTAACACATGCGGATGGCGCAGGAACAAAAAGTATCCTGGCATATTTATATTGGAAAGAAACCGGCGATATTTCTGTATGGAAAGGAATTGCACAGGATGCTATTGTGATGAATTTGGATGATTTGCTTTGTGTTGGAATCTATGATCAAATTTTATTCTCCAGCACAGTCGATCGTAATAAAACACTCATTCCCGGCGAAGTGTTGGAGCAGATCATCAATGGATCTGCTGAATTATTTGCTCAGTTGAAAGAGTTTGGAGTGAACATTCATTACCTCGGTGGTGAAACAGCTGATGTGGGTGATGTGGTACGTACGATTGCTGTTAATGGAACCATGACTGCAAGATGGCCAAAGAGCAAAGTGATTAGTAATGACAAAATTCAACCGGGTGATGTAATTGTAGGATTGGCTGGCTTTGGTCAATGTAATTATGAAACATCTTATAACAGTGGTTTAGGGAGTAACGGACTCACCAGTGCAAGACATGATGTGCTGCATAAATTCTACGCACAACATTTTCCTGAAACGTTTGAACCAAAACTGAATGAAGAAGTGGTGTATATTGGGAAACACAGAATGACGGATGAAGTTGAATTGGTGAATGGTGAATGGTCAATAGTCAATGGCCAATCTGAAAATAAAAAAATTAGATACGAAATTGGTAAATTGCTGTTATCTCCTACAAGAACCTTTGCCCCGATATTAAAAGAAATTTTAGAACATCATTTTGAGGCAGTGCATGGATTAATACACTGCAGTGGTGGAGGGCAAACCAAATGCTTAAAATATTTACCGGGACCAATGAAGATTGTAAAAGATCATTTATTTACACCGCCCGTTATTTTTGATTTGATACAGGAATCTTCAGGAGCAGATGCCAAAGAAATGTACCAGGTATTTAATATGGGCACCCGTTTGGAAATTTATACCAATGAAAAAGATACTGCTGCATTGATTGCTGTTGCACAATCTTTTGGCGTAGAGGCGCAGGTGATAGGCAGGGTAGAAGTGAGTGGGAAGAAGAAGTTAGTAATAAATACTGTTAAAAGTCAGTTGGAATTTTAAATTTAATTCATTTTACATTTGTTTAAATTATTAGTATGCCCCCAATCGTAGAAATAAAGAATGTCAACATATACCAGAGTAGCAATCTTATTCTCAGTAATGTAAACCTTACAGTAAATCAAGGTGAGTTTGTGTATCTCGTTGGTAAAACAGGAACTGGTAAATCTTCTTTATTAAAAACCTTGTATGGTGAATTGCCTTTAACTGAAGGCCAGGCAACGGTGGCAGGCTTTAACATCAGGGAAATAGATTGGAAAAATGTTCCATTTCTGCGGCGAAGTTTGGGGGTGGTGTTCCAGGATTTTCAATTGTTAACCGATCGTACCGTGCATGAAAATTTAAAGTTTGTGCTAAAGGCAACGGGCTGGAAAGATGAAAACCTGATGGAAGAAAAGATCAATGATGTGCTGGATAAAGTAGGATTAAAATCGAAAGGCTTTAAAAGACCTTATGAAATGAGTGGCGGCGAACAGCAACGTGTAGATATTGCAAGGGCTTTACTTAACTCCCCCAAATTAATATTGGCCGATGAGCCAACCGGTAACCTCGATCCTGAAACCAGTGACGAGATCATGAACCTGCTCATACAGGTTGCAAAAGATTACAATACTGCTGTAATGATGGCAACGCATGATTTTATGGTGATTAAAAAATTCCCTGCCCGAATGGTGAAAACGGAAGGCGGTAAAGTATGGGACAATGCTACTGTAGAACATGCATAAGTTGTTTTGCATGTTCAGTATTATTGAAATGCTGCAGTAATAAACCTTGTCTTAATTGAATATCATCCTCTGTAAATGCTGTATGGAATAAGCGAAAAGTTTGATACCTGAATTCTGTAGGATTAGCAGCAAGCTGGCATGCTTTCTCCAAACCTGTGCCTTTTACCATCTCTTCATTTGCAAGCACATGCCTGCCGTTAAATACAGCATTCAATAATTTTAATTTAATGCCTGATCTTGTAAATGATGGCAGGATGTGCACCTGGGCTTTCTGGATCAGATCGTTTAACTCTGCATCGCTGGGATTTTCCACTAAACAGATATGCTGCTTTTCTTTAGCAAGTTGTTTCAATTTGGCCGACGGATTTTTTCCTGCAATCACAAAAGGAATCTCTGAATCATAAAATATTTTTTCCAGCAACCAGGTAGCAACTTTTTCGTTTTCTGCAACGGAAAGATTACCATGGTATAAAACAAAATTGCCTTTGCCTTCCTTACTTGTAACAAACATATTTGGAACAAATGCAGGAAAATGAATGACCTGGTTGGCTTTGAATTGCTTCTTGTATGCTTTTGCATCGTCATATGAAATAGCAAGAATAATATAGTCTTTTAATTTTTCTTCATAACGTTTCAGTAACCGGCTTTCATGATGCATATATGCTTTCCGTGTAATGGAAGTCTCCCATTGGGAGAGTTGTTTGTAGTATTCATGTTCTACATTGTGCAGCCTGATGGCAATGTTTTTCTTTTGTACAGCTCCGCTGATCAGTCCGTAAGTACAATGCACACCTTCAAATAAAACGGGATGCTCATCAGCATTTAAACGTTGCCATAAGCGTTCATCATTGCGTGATGCTACAATATACGGGAGTTGCAATGAGAAGCCTTTGTGCCCTTCTTTTCTTGGATAGTAATGCACTTCTGCACAATATTGTTCCAGTTCTTTTTGCTCGCCTCTGCCATATTCAAAACAATGCAGGTGAACGGCAATACCTATTTGATGCAAGGCCTTAATCTTGCAGAATACATCCATTATACCACCATAGTCAGCAGGGTAGGGAACATCAAAGGAAACAATATGAATATGTTTAGCCAAGTAATTTTTTATAAAATGTGATGAGTTGTTTTTCTTCTTCCTGCCAGTTTAATATTTCCCTGGCTTTGATGCAGTTTTCTTTCAATCGTTTATATAAAACAGGATCGTGTAATAAAAGGTTTAAACCTGCTGCAATAGATTGCTCACCTGCATCGGGGATGAGCAAAGCAATATCATAGATTTGGTTAATTTCTTTATAGGCAGGATAATTGATGCATAACTGCGGAACTCCTGCCTCAATGTAATCAAAGAACCGATTGGCCAGTGAAAGATAATTACTGAGCCCGTTATTTTCAAATAAGGTGATACCGGCATAAGCAAAGGAGGTAACTGCTTTCAGTTGCTGCGGTTGTAATTTACCTTTTAATAAAACTTTTTCCTGCAGTTGATTTTTTTCGATGAGCTTTTTTGTTTGCTGTAGAAAATTTCCATCGCCATAAACATGTAAAGGCATATCAACTTTTTGCATTGCAGGGATGAGTGTTTCAAAACTCCGGCCTTCGTTTACAGCGCCTTGATAGAGGAAGTGGTTTGACGTTCTTTGCTGCTGCCTGTTGGCTGTAGCATGGAACCTGGAGTTATCTTTAAGAGGTACATTTCTTACGACTAAATAGTCCACGCCGTACATACGTTTAAACTCTGCTGCAATGGGCTGGCAAACGGTATAGCCCTGCTTGAATCGGGGTACAGCAAACCGTTCAATCCCTTTCCAAAGCCTGTATCTCGAAGGTCTTATTACAATTTCTTTCATTTCACAAAACAATTCATGTGCATCATAAACACGTTTGCTTTTTTTCAATTTCGAAACAAATAAACAAGGAAGGATCGTATCAAGATCAATGGCACAAATACAATCTGCTGTTTGGAAGAGCAACCAAAAGAATAACCGCAGATTATATTCTGCATAAAAGAATGGCCCTTTTGTGTTGAAACAATTCAGTCGTTTCTGTTTAAAAGGAAATGATTGAAGTGGGAGTGATTGGTTTAATTTCCTTCCGACTAAAATTACTTCATAGCCCTGCTGTGCCAATGTTGTACAAATACGGGTCATACGTTGATCGTAACTTAAGTCATTAGTAACAGTGCAGATGATCTTCATCAAAACAGTCATTCGTTTTGTGCAAATTAATGAATTGAAACTTGTAATGCTTACTCCGTTTTCTTGCCGAACCAAATGCCCAACATAAAACTAATAATTATTCCAAACTCCCGGCTGCTTAAAGCTGTAAGGATACTCGGACCAATATTGAAGTCAAGACTAAAACGATTCTGATAGTCCCGTTGCAATCCGCAAACAATTCCGAAGTCGTATACTTGTGTAGTAGTCCTTATCCTGCTGCCATCTTCAACATAAAATGTTTGATATGAAAGACCTTACTTGACGGCATGCCGGTAGTAAAGTATAGTTGCTGTCAACTGTTTTGTGTAAATTTTTGATCCTGCAATTGTGATTGCAAGAGGACCAAAGAGAATAAGAGTGTTATCATATTTTTTAGCAACAGTTTAAAACGAAAATAGAACGAACCATTGATTTTTATTTCTTTTGATCATTCAATTCTCTATCTTACTATCATGAAGGAATTAATTCATACTTTTTACAGTGCCTTTGCCAAAGGCGATTGGCAAACAATGGCCAATTGTTATCATGAAGATGTTGAATTCAATGATCCGGTTTTTGTAGGATTAAAAGGCAACCAACCCTCCTCCATGTGGCGTATGTTACTCGAACGAAGCAAAGGAGAATTGGAAATCACCTTCAGTCATGTGCATGCTGATGCACAAAGAGGCAGTGCCGATTGGGTAGCTGTATATGTTTTTTCGGCCACAGGGCGCAGAGTCATCAACCGTATTCATGCGGAGTTTGAATTCAAAGACGATAAAATCTTCAGGCATACCGACCATTTTAATCTTCATAAATGGGCCGGGCAGGCAATGGGGTTAAAAGGGAAATTGCTGGGGTGGTTACCCTTTTTCAGCAAAAAAGTGCAAAAAACAGCAAAACTGAGTCTTGATCGCTTCCTTGCAAAGAATATTTAAGGCATCAAACTCCATATTTTTGAGAGATTTCCCCTACCTTCGCCGCCACTTTTATAGATGTAAAAACTAAGATGTAATTAAAAAAAATTGAGATGTCAGCAATTACAAAGGAAAAAACAGCAAGCATTTTCGCAAATTACGGTGGTAACGAAAAAAACACCGGATCAACTGAAGGACAAGTAGCCCTTCTTACAGAGCGCATTATCCACATTTCTGAGCACCAGAAATTGAACAAGAAAGACTTTTCTACAAGTCGTGGGTTGATGCAATTGGTTAGTCAACGTAAGCGTTTACTCAGCTATCTCAGTAAAACCAATTTGCAAGGTTACCGTGCATTAATCGAGAAACTAGGGCTTCGTAAATAATTACGGCTATGTAATAAATCATTATTCCCAACACGTTTTTGATGCGGTTGGGAATTTTATTTTTTGCTTGTTTCTCCCTTCATTTATTTCATTCACAGAATTGCTTGCATGGTAATCACTCCAATGCGCCTATTCCTGCACGTCAATTCACAAACAACATTGTATGTTATCACAACCAATCAGCAAATCTTTCGATCTGGGCGATGGCCGTATTGTTTCTATTGAAACAGGTAAGATAGCCCGCCAGGCAGATGGAGCTGTAACAATTCGCCAGGGCAATTGTATTATTCTGGCTACCGTAGTAGCCAATAAAGAACCAAGAGAAGGACAGGATTTTTTCCCATTATCAGTTGACTACCAGGAAAAATTCGCTTCTGCCGGTCGTGTACCCGGTTCATTTTTTAAACGGGAAGCAAGATTAAACGATTATGAAATTCTAACCAGTCGTTTGGTTGACCGTGCTTTACGTCCTTTATTCCCCGAAGATTATTTATGTGATGTGCAAGTATTGATCAGTCTTGTATCGTCTGATGCTGAGGTTATGCCCGATGCATTGGCATGTTTGGCTGCATCTGCTGCATTAGCTGTTTCAGATATTCCAATCAAAGAAGTTATTTCTGAAGTTCGCATTGCAAAAGTAGATGGTGAACTGGTGGTAAATCCTACACGTTCGCAATTGTCAAGAGCAACTTATGAATTCCTTATTGCTGCAACTGAAAAGAACCTGATGATGGTAGAAGGTGAAGCAAAAGAATGCAGTGAAGAAGATTTAGTAGAAGCATTGGGAGTAGCGCATGATGCTATCCGTATTCAAATTAAAGCACAGCATGAACTAAGAGATGCGAAAGGAGTAACAGGAAAAAGAGATTATAAAAAACCTGAACAAAATGAAGCAATCAATGAAAAGGTAATTGCTTTTGCAAAAGATAAAGTATATGCTATTTCTAAATCAGCAAGCAGCAAATACGATCGTACCGATGCTTATGCTAAACTCAGGGAAGAGCTGTTTGTCAACCTTGGTGATGAAATAACAGATTTGGATAAAAAATTAGCAAAAAAATATTACGAAGATCTCAAATGGGAAGTGGTGCGTAATATGATGCTGGAAGATCGTGTACGGTTGGATGGTCGCAAATTGGATGAAGTACGTTCATTGGCAATGGAAATTGAACCCTTACCAACTCCACACGGCTCAGCATTATTTACACGTGGCGAAACACAATCATTAACAACTGTAACATTAGGAACGAAGCTGGATGAATTGTTGATTGAAAGTGCAGCCAACAGTAATTATTCAAAATTCTTTTTGCATTATAATTTTCCTCCTTTCTCAACAGGTGAGGTAAAGATGATGCGTGGTGCTGGCCGTCGTGAAATTGGTCATGGTAATCTGGCCATGCGTTCATTAAGACAAATGATGCCGGGCAGTGAATATCCTTATACTGTTCGTGTAGTAAGTGATATTCTTGAATCAAACGGTTCATCTTCTATGGCAACTGTTTGCGCAGGTTCACTGGCATTGATGGATGCAGGTGTTCCGGTTCAAAAACATGTTAGTGGGGTTGCCATGGGATTGATTACCCGTGAAGATGGCAAATATGCAATTCTTACTGACATCCTTGGTGATGAAGATCATTTAGGAGATATGGATTTCAAAGTAACCGGTACCCGTGAAGGGATTTGCGGAGTGCAGATGGATATTAAAGTAGATGGTTTGAGTATGGATGTAATGCGTGAAGCATTAAACCAGGCAAAAGCCGGACGTTTACTTATCCTGGATGCAATGTATGAGTGTGTAGCAGAACCACGTTCTGAAGTTAAACCTCATGCCCCACGGATGGAAAAGATCATCATTGATAAAGAATTCATCGGTGCTATCATTGGGCCGGGTGGTAAAGTGATCCAGGAAATTCAACGTGAAACAGGAACTGTCATTACGATTGAAGAAGTTGGTAATTATGGTGAAGTAAGTATTTTTTCACCAGCTAAGGAAGGTGTTGAAAAGGCAGTTGCATGGGTGAAAGGATTAGTAACTGTTCCTGAAATTGGTGGAGTGTATGAAGCAACAGTAAAAGGCATTAAAGAATTTGGAGCCTTTGTTGAATTTTTACCAAAGAAAGAAGGTTTGTTACACATCAGTGAAATAAGCTGGAAGCGTTTGGATACAATGGAAGGAGTATTAAATGTTGGTGATGTGGTGAAAGTAAAACTCATTGGCCTTGATCCAAGAACCGGTAAGTTTAAATTAAGCCGCAAAGTACTGATGCCAAAACCTGACGCTGCTCCAAGACCGCAGGTTCAGCAAAAGCAACAGGAAGATCAGGATAATGGCGAAGAGAGACTTTAATTATTCAACCAAATAAAAGAACTTTACGGTCCCGCAATCAGCGGGACCTTTTTTATTGTATATGAACAATTACGTTAAGATCAGCATCAACTCAGCCAAAGAAAGTGAACATGAAATACTCATTGCTTTAATGAGCGAAGAAGGCTATGATGGTTTTGAAGAAACAGATAATGAACTTCATGCATACATTGCAGAAAAAGAATTTGATGAAACGAAACTGAAACTCTTATTACTGCCTTTTTCGAAAACCTATGTAAAAGAAATCATTGCTCCCAAAAACTGGAATGCAGAATGGGAGGCTAATTATGAACCGGTGATTGTTGATGACTTCGTTGGAATCAGGGCACATTTTCACCGACCCATTTCGAATGTTGAATATGAAATTGTTATTACGCCTAAAATGAGTTTTGGTACCGGGCATCATGCAACTACATGGCAAATGATGAAGCTCATGCAGGATATTGATTTCAACAATCAATCCGTATTCGACTTTGGCTGCGGCACAGCGGTATTGGCCATTCTTGCTGAAAAGCTCGGCGCAAAATCAGTTCATGCAATGGATTATGATGAATTATGTATTGAAAACTCGTTTGAAAATATTGAAACCAATAGCTGTTCAAAAATTAGTATAGAAAGAGGAGATGCCCCGCCAAACAATCAAACATTCAATATCATTCTTGCAAATATCAACCGGCATATCCTGCTTAACAGTATGCAATTGAT
Source organism: Lacibacter sp. (assembly GCA_046593655.1). Taxonomy (GTDB): domain Bacteria; phylum Bacteroidota; class Bacteroidia; order Chitinophagales; family Chitinophagaceae; genus Lacibacter. The sequence goes on from JBKJNM010000264.1 coordinate 10,439, forward strand.
GACGGGAGCTTTAGCTGAAAAAGGATACTTACTAATCAGTGGTTTTTATACAGAAGAAAATCAAATGCTCATTCAATCAGCTAATATGTATAATATGCAACTAATAAAAGTATCTGAGCGTCATCAATGGAGCGCAATGGTTTTTCAAAAATTAAGTTAGGATGAATTTGTTTTTGCTCATCATTGCTGCTTATCTCATCGGATCAATTCCAACTGCTTATTGGTTAGGCAAAATTTTTTTCCATACGGATATACGGGAACATGGCAGTAAAAATATGGGAGCTTCCAATATGTTCCGGGTATTAGGTCCTTTATGGGGAATTATTGTATTAATCATAGATTTGTCAAAAGGAATAGCAGCTGTACAATTGGCAACGTTCATTCAGCCAACTGATTGGTTGGGCAATGAAGATTCCTTCTGGCAATTATTGTTGGGTTTAGTAGCCGTTATGGGTCATATATTCCCCATATTCGCAGGATTCAGGGGTGGAAAAGGAGTAGCGGTTTTATTTGGAATGGCTATTGCAATTCAACCCTGGATTGCATTGATCAGTATTAGTGCTTTTATTATTGTTGTTGTGTTAACAAAATATATTTCGCTTGGCTCTATCATTGGAGTATTGGTTTTTATGGGTTGTATTTGGTTTGCGGTAAATGAAATAAATGTATATATGCGCTGGTTTTCAATTATTGCTGCTGTTATGGTTCTTGTTATGCATTTTGCAAATATGAAACGGATTTTTTCTGGCAAGGAAAATAAGTTCAAATGGCCAAAAAAGAACAGATGAAATGTAATCTTAACTATCTATATAATCAGGCAAAATAAATTGGTACGTTAATTGAAATAAGTAAACTAAATTAAAGAAGATGAAAAAAATTCTCAGTTCATTAATCCTCGCTGCATTCTTAATTGGTTGTGCAGAAAACCAGGTAACTGGTCGTAAACAATTGATTCTTTTGCCCGAAAGAGAATTACAGGCAATGGCTGGTCAGCAGTACAAACAATTCTTATCTGAAAGTAAAATTGTACCTGTAAACGTAAATAAGGATGCTGAAATGGTGCGTCGTGTAGGAACACGCATTGCCTATGCCATTACAAAGTTTTATGAAGATCAGGGAAAAAAAGAAATCCTTGATGGTTATACATGGGAGTTTAATCTTGTTGATAATAAAGACGTCAATGCCTGGGCAATGCCGGGAGGTAAAGTAGTAGTTTATTCCGGTTTATTAGGCGTAACTCAAAATGAAGCAGCTTTAGCTGTTGTAATGGGACATGAAATTGCACATGCCATTGCGTTACATGGAAATGAACGTATGAGCCAGGGTATTATTCAGCAATTGGGTGGCGTTGCTTTATCTGTGGCAGTTGCTAGTAAGCCTGCCGAAACGCAAAACCTTTTTATGACAGCATATGGTATAGGTTCAACAGTTGCGGGAACCCTGCCATTCTCCCGTAAACAGGAGTTGGAGGCCGATCAGTTTGGGTTACGTTTTGCAGCGATGGCTGGGTATAATCCACAGGAAGCAATTCCTTTCTGGCAAAGAATGGCACAAATGGGCGGCGGTCAAAAACCACCTGAAATTTTAAGCACACACCCATCAGATGCAACCCGTATTGAAAAGATGAAAATATATGTTCAGGAAGCGATGCCTTATTATAAGCCTATCCGTAAATAATTTCATTTCAATATATTAGATAAAGAACCCCTGCTTTATGCGGGGGTTCTTTATGATGCTATTTTAAAAAAACATCCTTCAATCCTTCCATTAACGGCTAAAAGAAACTACCTTTGCCGTCCAACTCTAGTTCTCACTTAAATTTCATTGGCATGTCAATTTCTCTATTGGAAAAACTCCAATTGAACGAAGAAAAGAACTTACTCATTCAGGGATTACCTTCCTCTATCGAAAAGCAGTTTGTAAAATTATCGTTTGCCAAAAACGTAACTCCCTTGCTTTGTAGTAAGAAAATCGATTTTGCCCTCGTATTTGCGGTAAATCAGAATCAATTGAACGGAATCTTAAAGGAAGTTTTGCCTGCCCTTGGTTCAAATGCCAAGTTTTGGGTAGCTTATCCTAAAACAGCTTCTAAAATTGTTAGTGATTTAAACCGTGTAGGAAGCTGGCAATTTATTTGTCAGTGCGGATTTGAAACTTCAGAAGAAGTGGTCTTGGATCATGTTTGGACAGCAATGCGCTTCGAAAGAGCCATCGCTTTAGCTCCTAAACAAACAAGAACAACCAGAACTTCAAGGTTAACCCCAGCTGAGGCGTAAAATTATTCCAGTATCTAACTTACCAGCCGTCTTCACAGGCGGCTTTTTATTTTCTGCCAAATGAGTCACCAAAACATAGAGATCAAAGCCCGTTGCGCCGATGTGTCTTTCATCAGGCAATTTTTAATAGATCATATGGCTGAGTTTAAAGGAACAGATCTGCAAACAGATACATATTTCATGGTCAGCAATGGTCGGTTAAAATTAAGAGAAGGGAACATTGAAAACTCTCTTATCTTTTATAACAGGGAAAATATTGCCGGACCAAAAATGAGCCAGGTAAATCTGTTCCAGGTAAATGAGGATAGCGATATGCTGAAACAAATCCTGATCAATGCAAACGGAATTAAAGTAGTGGTAAAGAAAAAGCGGGAGATCTGGTTTATTGACAATGTAAAATTTCATATTGATGAGGTGGAAGGTTTAGGAAGCTTTGTTGAAATAGAAGCCATTGATAAAGATGGGAGCCTGGGGTTGGAGAAGATCCGGGAGCAATGCGATCATTACCTGCATCTATTCAACATCACTGAAGAAAATCTTTTAACGCATTCTTACAGCGATCTGTTGATGAATGCATCTTAGTTTTGTATTTGTAATGAACTGGAAATACAATCATCCACTACGCAATCTGTTTACTTATGCCGTGATCATTTTATTGGTTACTGGAATTGTTGTGTTGATGTATTGGGGTAAGGAAACAGTTTTTCTCAAGCTCAACCATCAGCACTCCGACCTTTCTGATTTCGTATTAAAGTATTTTACTTATGTGGGTGAAGGATTATTCATGGCGTTGCTGGGTGTTGTTTTATTTCTGTTTGGTCAACGCAAACTAGGGATTTTGATGATCGTAGCTTTTGCAGTGAGTGGTTTACTGGCGCAGGGTTTAAAAAGAGTAAAAGAAAATCCACGGCCGGGATTATATTTTCAAAAAACAGAAATGATTCATAATGTTGACGGCAAACTGCTCAAAGGGAAAAACAGTTTTCCAAGCGGACATGCAACCACTGCCTTTGCTATGTTTAGTTTGCTGGCATTTGTAACAAGAAATAAAGGATTACAACTATTGTATTTTGTTGCAGGATGTACTGTTGGTTATTCCCGTATTTACCTGGGGCAACATTTTACAGAAGATGTGCTTGCAGGTGCAGCCTTGGGTGTGCTCACTTCTTACTTTCTAATATGGTTATTTCGCAATAAAGAATGGGATTAATAGTTGCGATATAGAATTAGTATTTCTCCATGACAAAAACAGCATCAGTAAAAACATTTTTTGTATGAAAAAGAATAGCCTTTTTTTCATTTTTGGCTTCATATGTTTAACATTAATTCTGGGAAGTATATTTATTTATCAATACGAAAGAAAAGGGGGCAATCCTTATTTTAGGTTAAACAAAGATTACCAAATTGGTGAAGTAGGTATACTTAGGAAAGGAACGGTGTTGAAATTTGATAAAAGTATGGATGAAGGGTTTGATAGATTTATTTTGTATTTGAATTTGAAAGGAGGGGATGTTGTCAAAGATAAAACACCTAGTGATGTTATTCACCCTTATTGGTTATTTGAGATCAACGGAAAATAACTGTTCCCATTTCTTTTGTGAGTGCCATTTCTAATTGCTTAAGATGCTGATGTGTTTTGATGAGTGTGATCTGTTCATCTGAACTCTTTGGTTGCTCCAAATCACGCTGGTTTTCTTCCATCATCTTTTTTATCTTACGCAATTTGAGATAGGTAAGAACAGAAACGGTTTCCTGTTTAAATAAATCTTCTCTTGTTGCAAATGGCTTCTCGTAAATTTTTATCCAGTTAGGGCTAAGCTCTTCACTGAAATCAGCGAGTGCTACAACTGTTTTACTGATGTTCCGATCTTCATGAAACAAAAAACTTTTCGTTGTTGGCTCAAACCCTTCGTTCAACCATTGTTTGTATTGTTCAACAATCTGCTTCAGATCTGCATGCTCAATCATTTCCCACTCTTCTGCTTCGGCTAAAATATACTGAGAAGCAGTTTGTGTTTCATCCCATTGCATCAGGCCAAAATCAAGTAAACACCTGATAAGTGCCCGTTCATGAACTTCATCACTATTCAGCAATTGAGAGGCAGCATCTTCCATACTTTCAGCAGGAAATTGATCCTGCAACAATTCTTCTTCTCTTGGAAGTCTTTGCTCCTGCTTTGTTACCCGTTCACGAATGAACTTATTCACCAATGAATGCAAACCGGCTTCATCAATTTTTAACAGCTCAGCACTTTTATGAATATAATCCTGCTGACGTGTAAAGTCTTCAACCTTATTCATCCGGCTGATGCTTTCTGCAATAGTATTTACAGCCGTAGCTTTTTTTGTTGAATCATTGCCGGCATCTTTCAGCATCACTTCCAGCTGAAAGAGGATAACATCTTTTTTATTTTGTTTGATGAAGTCAACAAATGCTGATGCGCCAACCTTGTTCACATAACTGTCGGGATCTTCATTATCGGGGATGAGCACAAGGTGCACATTCAATCCTTCTTCCAACGCAAGATCTAAACCACGCATGGCTGCTTTTACACCTGCAGCATCACCATCATATAAAATAGTTAGGTTATTACTATATTTTTTAATCAGCCTTAGCTGATCTGGTGTTAACGATGTGCCACCACTGGCTACCACATTTTCAATACCTGCCTGGTGTAACGAAACAACATCGGTATAACCTTCTACCAAAAGGCATTCATCATTCTTATCAATGGCTTGTCTTGCAAAATAAGTTCCGTATAAGATTTTACTTTTTATGTAAACCTCATTCTCCGGCGTATTAATATACTTAGGAGCATTTTCTTTTTTGCCTATGATCCTTGCACCAAAACCAATGATTTTACCGGTTGGGTTATGAATAGGGAAGATGATACGTTCCCTGTAGTTATCTACCAATTCCGTATTGCGTTCTACTACAAGACCTGTTCTCACCAGTAACTCAGAATTGTATTGTTGTTTGACAGCTTCATTTGCAAACGCATCTCTTTGCTGAGGTGAGTAACCGAGTTGAAATTTTTTAATAACCTCTTCCCTGAATCCTCTTTCCTTTAAATAGGTTAATGCAACCGCTTTACCTTCTTCTGTTTCAAATAACTGCTCTGTAAAAAACTGCTGAGCAAAGCTGTTAATGATCAGGAGACTGTCAGCAGTTTGCCTTTGTTGAACAACTTCAGGAGATGAATAGGTTTCTTCAACGGTAACATTATACTTAGCAGCTAAAAACTTCAGTGTATCAACATAACTATATTTTTCATGCTCCATCAAAAAACTCACTGCATTACCACTTCTGCCACAGCCAAAGCATTTATAAATTTCTTTGGTAGGTGAAACAGTAAACGAAGGCGTTTTTTCATTGTGAAAAGGACACAAGCCGAGGTAGCTGCTGCCTCTTTTTTTCAGCTTTACAAACCCGCCTACGATCTCAATGATATCGAGGCGACTGAGAATTTGCTGTATGGTAGACTGAGAAATCAAGGCGGGCAAATTACGAAATTGACATCAATTGAACAGAAGATAAATTGCTGAGAAGAGATGTTAAAATTTTACTATGTCAGTTGAACGACATCCAGGCATTACGACGAAAAGTAGCTTTATGATTACAAAAAATAACTGATCATGAAATATTACTTATTTCTAACCGCAATGATTGCAACCATTTTTGTTTCCTGTAAAAAAAGTTCAGAAACAACGCTGAATGAAGTGCTAACAGATACCACCGCTAAAGTGAAATTTGAAGGCTCTTTCATGAGTGAACGCTGGGGAACCGTTTCGGGACAAGCAAGGATTTATCTTAAAAACGGAAAATTTATTCTGGCATTGGAAAATTTTGTTACCAGTAACGGACCAGATTTGAAAGTATATCTCTCAAAAGACAAAGGCCCTACAGAATTTATTAAACTCGGTGATCTTAAATCAACCAATGGTAATCAGTTGTATGATATTCCTTCAATGCCCAATTTCATTGAATACAAGTATGCATTGATCCATTGCGAACGGTTTAATCATTTATTCGGCAGCGCCTTGTTACAATAACTATTTTATGCAGTGCAGATGAAAGAGCGAAAGAACCAACTTTCTCCTTACATTTGCACCCGTTATGACATTAGAAAAATTAAATGATTTAAGGGAACGTATTCTTGTCCTGAGGAGGTTTCTTTGACGTCGGGAACCGACAATATAAAATCAGCGAAGACAAGCAACTCACTCTAAGTCCCGGATTCTGGGACGATAATAAGCGTGCAACTGAAATTTTAAAAGAGATCAAGAACAACGAGTATTGGGTAAAGCTCTATGACGATACCAATACTGCTGTGGAAGATTTTGCTGTGCTTTTTGAATTCTGGAAATCAGGAGATGCTACAGAAGAAGAAACCAAAGAAGCATACCAGAAATCAGTGGCCGCCATTGAGGATGCTGAATTTAAAAGCACGCTCAATCAACCCGAAGACGAATTACCCGCTGTTTTACAAATTAACTCTGGCGCAGGTGGAACCGAAAGCCAGGATTGGGCTGAAATGCTTGCACGAATGTATCGCATGTATGGCGAAAAGCAGGGTTGGAAAGTAACAGAAATAGATTGGCAGGATGGTGATGGTGCCGGTATAAAAACCTGTACCTACCAGTTTGATGGCCCTTTTGCTTATGGTTTTCTGAAAGCGGAAAGCGGTGTTCACCGTTTAGTTCGTATTTCACCATTTGACAGCAATGCAAGACGACATACTTCTTTTGTAAGCGTGTATGCTTATCCGTTGGTGGATGATACAATTAATATCGAGATCAATCCGGCTGATGTGAAAATGGAAACGTCACGAAGTGGTGGTGCCGGCGGACAGAACGTAAACAAAGTAGAAACAAAAGTACAGTTAACACATATTCCTACTGGTATTGTGGTGGTTTGTCAGCAGGACAGAAGCCAGTTAGGTAACAGGGAGTTGGCCATGCAAATGCTGAAGAGCCGTTTGTATGAAATGGAATTACAAAAAAGAAATGAGTTGAAGGATGCTACCAATGCAAAGAAGAAAAAAATAGAATGGGGCAGCCAGATACGCAGTTATGTATTTCATCCCTACAAAATGATCAAAGATCATCGTACAGATTATGAAGTAGGCAATATTGGCCCAGTAATGGATGGTGAGCTGGATGGCTTTATCAAAGCATACTTGATGAATGAGAAAGAAGCAGAAGCGAAATAATAAATTCAGTCATTGATCAAATGATCAATGAAATAATGTATATGTTGGTTTTGAAATGAAACTTGTTATGAAAAGTGTTATCATCCTTTTTATTCTTTTTAATAGTTTGATGATAGCTGCCTGCACGAATAGTTCATCCAAACAGGAAGAAAAACTCTTACAGGAAGATACAACTGTGCAGGAAGAACCGGCTGCATCAATAAAGGATACCACACAAAAAATTAATACCGCACCCTCGCTTGAATTAACAGCAGCAGAAGAACAGGACGATCCGGAATTCCATAAAAAATCAAATTCATTGGCATGGAGCCAGGTTGGTATTACTGATCCGCTTGCATTTAAAAAATTTTTAAAAAAACTAAAGTATTGGGTGGCAAATGATGAGCGGGATAGTATTGCAAAGCTGATCGCATATCCTTTAACACATCCGGCTATCCGTGATCAAATTGATTTTCTGAATCAATATGAAAACTACTTCAATGAAAAAGTAAAATCGGCTGTTGCAAAACAGAAGTTGGATAAGCTGGTGAAAACGCAACAGGGCGCTATGCTTGAAGGGGGAGCCTTATGGTTTAAACAAACAGAATCAGGGTTTAAAATAACATTCATTAATCATTAAACTACATTTGTATGAACACAGGTTATTTCAATTACCCAATGCCGGTTAACGAGCCGGTATTGAACTATGCTGCCGGTTCAGAAGAAAAGAAAAGATTAAAAGAAGTTTTAGCAGAATTAAAAAGTACAGAAGTTGATGTGCCCATGTTCATTGGAAATAAAGAAGTACGTACCAATCATAAAACAGCCATACATCCGCCACATGAACACAAACATGTGTTGGGATATTTTCATGCAGGTGAAGAAAAACATGTACAGCTAGCCATTGAGGCGGCATTGGCAGCGAAAGAAAGCTGGAGCAACATGAGTTGGGAAAGCCGTGCAAATATTTTCTTACGTGCAGCTGATTTGATGGCAACCAAGTATCGTCCGTATATGAATGGTACAACTATGCTGGGCCAAAGTAAGAATGCTTACCAAGCGGAAATCGACAGTGCATGTGAATTGATCGACTTCCTTCGTTTCAACGTTCATTTCTTAAGTGATATTTATCGTCAGCAACCTATCAGTGGGCCGGGTATGCACAACAGGATGGAGTATCGTCCGCTGGAAGGATTTGTATTAGCAGTAACACCCTTCAACTTTACCGCTATTGCAGGCAACCTGCCATCTAGTGCAGCTATGTGCGGCAATGTAGTTGTGTGGAAACCAGCTAATACGCAGGTGTATGCAGCACAAATGATCATGCGTATTTTTAAAGAAGCAGGTTTACCTGATGGTGTCATCAATTTAATTTATGTAGATGGACCAACAGTTGGTAAAGTATGTTTCAATCATAAAGAATTTGCCGGAGTACATTTCACAGGCTCTACAGGGGTATTCAATAACATGTGGGAAACGATTGGAAAAAATATGGGTATGTACCGTACTTATCCACGTATTGTTGGTGAAACAGGAGGAAAAGATTTTGTAATTGCACATAAAAGTGCCGATCCAGATGTAGTAGTTACCGCCTTGTTACGTGGTGCGTTTGAATACCAGGGACAAAAATGTTCTGCTGCATCAAGAGCTTATATTCCATCTAATATGGCAGAAGAGGTAAAGAAAAAACTCATTGCCGGTGTAAAGAGTTTTAAGATGGGAACGGTTGAAGATTTCTCCAACTTTGTGAATGCGGTGATTGATGAAAAAAGCTTTGATAACATCAAACGTTATATTGACCAGGCAAAAAAAGATGAAAAAGCAGAGATATGGGTTGGAGGTAAGTGCGATAAAAAAGAAGGATACTTTATTCAGCCAACGATCATTGAAGCAAAAACGGCAAGATATGTAACCATGTGCGAAGAAATTTTCGGGCCTGTATTAACTGTTTATATTTATCCTGCGAATGCTTTTGAAAGAACGTTGGATTTAGTTGACAGTACTTCTCCTTATGCTTTAACAGGAGCAGTGATAGCACAGGATCGCAATGCAGTTGAACTGGCTACAGCAAAACTTCGTAACAGCGCCGGAAATTTTTATATTAATGATAAACCCACCGGCGCAGTTGTTGGTCAGCAACCATTTGGTGGAGCAAGAGCAAGCGGTACTAATGATAAAGCAGGAAGCATATTAAATTTATATCGTTGGTTAAGTGCAAGAACAGTAAAAGAAACCTTTAATCCGCCAACCGATTACCGTTATCCTTTTTTGGGCGAAGAATAAAATTGATCTGAACGAAGAAAACAAAAGAGAGGCAATAGTGCCGCTCTTTTGTTTTTATTAGAATGAACTAGTTTCATACGAAGTGTTTATTTTTATAAAAACTTAAAGATTTGAAGACGATCTTATCAAACGAACAATTACAATTGACTATCCAACGTCTCAGTCATCAACTGATCGAAAATCATTTTCCTTTTACTGATACTGTATTTGTTGGCTTGCAACCCAGGGGCATTTTTCTTGCCGATAGGATTGTAGCAGCAATTGAAGCATTATACCCGGCTGATAAATTAAAATACGGCAAACTCGATATTACTTTTTACAGAGATGATGCACATAAACAACTGCATGTAGCTAATCAAACCACTATCCAGTTCAGTATTGAAAATAAAAAAGTGATTTTGATTGATGATGTTCTGTACACCGGCCGCACCATTCGTGCAGCGATGGATGCACTCATTGATTTTGGTCGCCCTGCTAAAGTGGAACTATGTGTGCTTGTTGATCGGAGGTTTAATCGACAACTGCCCATTCAACCAGATTACACCGGCAAAGCAATTGATTCCATCTTATCCCAAAAGGTAACGGTGGATTGGCAAAAACCTGAAGTTGTGTT
>JBKJNM010000155.1:0-2876 GCA_046593655.1 Lacibacter sp.
GAAGTAAATGAAGTTTGTTTTGTAGAAGGATTGGTTTATTTCAAAAACAAATGGTTCCTGTATTATGGTACGGCCGATTCAAAAATTGCAGTGGCCGTAAAAGAATAAACGTTGCAATGTTTACTGTATTCTTTTATCCGTTTCTTTCATTAATTCAATTGAGGAGAGGAGCAACTGATCTTTTGCATCATCCATTTCCATCCCACTAAAGATCAGCATTTCACATTCATTAATGATCTGTTGAAATTGTATTGCAAGATCATTCCATTGATGTTGCTTTAATGCATCGGTGATACCGGAATTATTTACGATCTGTTCACTCAACTGCAACCTGTCAGTTAAGAATTGCTGCAAGGCATCCATCAGCAAAGTATAAAATTGTTTTTGATGCAATCCCTCCTTTACAGCAACTGCAGGATGCAAAAATTCAGCAACGGTTTTAATTGGTTTCACCACAATGGCAGGTTCATTGATTGCAACAGCAGGTTTTACAGTCAATCGTTTTTTCCCTTGTACTAAAAAGAAAAGACTACCCACTATCAACAGGATGCCGCCAGCTCCTGCAACCCATATCCATTCAGCATTTGATTGACTTGTTACAGTTGCAGGCGATTGCGTGAGTGTTTTCTGTTTTACTGCTGCCGTTACATGCAGTTGCAAAGTTTCTGTGGTTAAGGTTTGATAATTCTTCTTCTTTTCATCAAAAAAAGAAAAGCGGATAGCAGGAATCTCTATCAAACCCGTGTTGGAAACTGAAAAAGGGATATCAAATGTTTTGCTGCCGCTGATGGGTGATGTTGTTTTATCGATCTCTTCACTCATTTTTGCTTCAAAGGAATCAACTCCATTGGGCCAGTTGATGATGGGCGTAGTGATCATAGGAATATTCCCTCTTCCTTTGATACTGATACGGAGTGTAGCATTATCATTCGCTGCTATTTCATTCTTCAGCAAAGCAGCTTCCATGGTAAAGTTGCCAACAGCTCCATCAAATGTTTCGGGTTTGTTTTTTTCAGGAAGCTCCAGTACGTTTACTTTCAGTACATCACTACGCAATAACAGCTTTTCTTCAATGATGTGTTCGCTGCTGATCGCTCCATCTTTCATTCTCTCCATCACCGCATCGAGCCAGTTACTTGTTTCTTTATTGGCTCCTTTTTTTGCCCTGATCATCCGCACAACATTTTCCACTTCTACCGGTTCAATACTCAAGATGCCCGATTGCAATGGAAACAACTGCACCTTGCGGATAAGATAACAGTTGAAGAGTCTGCCATTCACCATTTCTTTTGAAAAAATACCGGCTTCCGGTTCTTCCACATCAATCACGGAAAACCCGTTCAACGAAGGACGTTTGGTAACTTTTGATTCACTGTCGAGTCGTGTAAATAATTTGAAGCTGGCAAGAACAGGTTCGCCAACATAACAGGTATGCTTATCAATGGTAGCCCTGATAAATAAATTTTTTGCAATTTTATCTTTTGCATTTTCGCCCGGCAATAAATAGTAATCCGGTTTTTCTTCTTCCACAAGAGAAGTGTTTCCGCTTCCTGCCTCTGTTACAAAAATGACGAATGGTGCCGAAGTAAGCAACCTGCCTTTTGCTTTTACAATGGCTGATGCAATGGGTAGTTTGCCTTTAAGCTTTGCACGAAGTAAAACAGTATAGCTTGTATATTCAGTAAGTGAACCGTTTATCCATGTCCAGCCGTTTGTTTGATCTATGCCGCTTAACTGTTCAAAGTTGCGAAAGCGTGGCGGAGTAAATTCATCAACCTGTGTTGTTCCTTCAATGACAAACTGCAGTTGAAAAGTTTCATGTTGCTGTACAACCGTTTTGCTTGGAACCACCGTAAATTTTACCTGTGCTGTTACAACAAATGCACACAACAAAAAAGTAAACAATAAAACATTGTATTTACTGATGCTGATCATGAAAGGCAAATTTAAAACAAGTGGGTTGTTTTCCTTCTAAGTTGATGTTAAATGATGGAGTGAGCGCAAAATCAAGAGCGATATTATAGATCACCCAATTGCGGCCTGATCAATATTTCTTCCACACATGCCTGCTGTGAAAGTTGTGAGGCAGCAAAGACCATTTGTGCAATATCGTTGGCTTCCATGATGCGGTGAGTTGAATTATCATAATCGCCCCATGAGTCTGTCATAACCGCACCAGGAAACACTGCCGTTACTTTGATATGATGTGCTTTTAATTCTTCCCGTAAATTTTTACTGAACCCGTTCAATGCAAACTTGCTGATGCTGTATGAGCCGCCGTTTTTATACGAACTGAGTGAAGCGGTAGAACACATATTGAAAATATGCCCTCTTGATCCTGCAGCATTACTTTGTTTCATCATAACAGGTAATAACATTCTTGTAAGATGATAGGCACTGTATAAATTCACCGCTATCATTTCTTCCAGCACTCCTTTTTCTTCATTATGAACACTGCCCGGTAAATAATTACCTGCATTATTCACCAATACATCAATCGCCATTCCATTATCCAGTAGCCACTGGCCAAATTTCTCCACTTCGTCTTTCTTACTCAGATCCCTGGCTTTTGCTTTGATCCTTGCGCCGGGATATTTATTCAACAACTCTTCCATTGTTTTATACAAGGCCACTTCATTTTTTGAACACAGGTACAAGGTATGACCATGGGCAGCAAATACTTCTGCAATGGCTTTACCTATTCCTCTTGAAGCACCGGTGATAATAATATTCATGACGATAACGATAGTTGATGTACGAGTGATCAACTCTAAGGTAAAGATTCTTCCCTACATCTTACATCAAACATCGAACATCGTAAATTGCGGCTATGAAATACCGTCATCTGTTCTTCGATCTGGATCATACGCTCTGGG
>JBKJNM010000100.1:0-3469 GCA_046593655.1 Lacibacter sp.
TTTTATGATAAGCTGGACAAAGACAACCTTGCCAAAGCCGTTGATTTTTATAACAAGGCGCTGGCAATCGACTCCGCCAATGCCCTCGCATGGGCAAAACTGGCCACAGCCTTTTCAAGACAAGCATGGCAAAATTATATAGAGCAGAACTCTGGTTATGAAAAAGCAAGGCAGGCAGCCCTAAAGGCCATATCTCTGAATAGCAACGAGGTCATTGGTCATAAGGAACTTGCCGCTGTTAAACTTTATCACGACTTCGATTGGAAGGGAGCAGAAAAAGCCTATCAAACAGCGCTTAGCTTAGAACCGGAAAATCCTGACATATTTTATGGTATTGGCGGCGGTCTTTATTTTGCTACAGGCCGGTGGGAAGAATCTATCCGGGCAATGAAAAAATCTATTGAGCTTGATCCACTCAAACCACTCAGCCATTTGAACCTCGGCAATATCCTGACTTCCGCCGGCCGAATTGATGAAGCTAAACCCTATTTTAAAAAAGCATTGGAAATAAATCCACAGTTTCAGCGGGCCCATATGTATTTGGGTAGAAATTATATACTATTAGGGAAACCGGAAATGGCTTTGAAGGAAATGCAGCAGGAAAATCTGGAAGTATTCAAAGCTTTTGGTTTGGCTCTAGCTTACTATGCACTTGGCCGGAGCAAAGAAGCGGATGAGGCGATGAAAAATTTTACTGACAGATTTCAAAATGATTGGAATTATCTACTGGCAGAGCTTCATGCTTTCCGGGGAGAAAAAGACCAGGCATTCATGTGGCTGGAGAAGGCATATAACAAAAAAGATAGTTGGCTGGTTTTCCTTAAAGGAGATCCTTTATTAAAAAACCTGAAGAGTGATTTCCGTTATAATGCGTTTATGAAGAAAATGAACCTGCCACCAGATTAGATTAATTTTAATATCATGTCCCAAACCCGCCAACTCGCCGCTATAATGTTTACCGATATTGTCGGGTACACAGCATTAATGGGTAAGGATGAACAAAAAGCATTTGAGTTGCTGAATAAAAACAGGCAAATTCAAAAACCAATCATTGAACAATATAATGGGCGTTGGATAAAGGAATTGGGCGATGGAGTAATGGCCAGTTTTAATACTGTTTCTGATGCAGTAAATGCGGCAATCAAAATTCAGCAAACCTGTAATGCAGCAAATGATTTTCAGTTACGCATCGGCATTCACCTCGGTGAAGTAGTTTTTGAGAATGATGATGTATTTGGTGATGGAGTAAATATCGCTGCACGCATACAAGCATTGGCCACACCGGGTGGCATCTGGATATCTGAGTCAGTTCATAATAATGTTATCAATAAAATCGATATTGACACAGAATTTGTAAAAACAGAGCAACTTAAAAATGTAAAAGAACCTGTTCGCATTTACCAGGTGAAAGCGCAAGGGGTTGAAGCGCCCGAACCGGTCATTTCTATAACTGAAATAATTGTACCTACCGAAAGTAAACCCCTGAGATATAAAAAACCTATATTCCTTTTTACAATAGCAATTTTAATGCTTGTATCAGGTTATTTTATTTATAACAGTTTTCAAAAGAAATCAAAAGAAAGTACAACCTCAAAAGCTGAGGAAGTAATTGATAGATCTATAGCCGTGCTGCCTTTCGTTAATATGAGCAATGATAAAGAGCAGGAATATTTCAGTGACGGGTTGAGTGAAGAACTGCTTAATCTGCTTGCAAAAATTCCGGAGCTAAAAGTAATCGGTCGTACTTCATCCTTCTCTTTCAAAGGAAAAAATGAAGACCTGCGGAGTATCGCTGAAAAACTCGGCGTATCAAATATTCTCGAAGGCAGTGTGCGAAAAGATGGAAATAAAATTCGGGTAACAGCACAGTTGATAAAAGCTGAGGATGGTTCTCATTTATGGAGCGAAACATACGACCGTGACCTTGAAGGTATTTTTAAATTGCAGGATGAAATTGCGAAAGCGGTGGTTAAACAGTTAAAATTAAAATTACTGCAACCACCTGGCACTATAGCCGGCAATATTGAAGCCTATAATCTTATACTCCAGGGAAATTATTTTTATGACAAATTGGATAAAGACAATGTTGCAAAGTCCGTAGATTTTTATAAACGGGCTTTGGCCATTGATTCCACAGATGCAAAGGCCTGGGTAAAACTTTCCAATGCATATTCCAGGCAAGCATGGCAAAACTATATTGATCGTAAAACTGGTCGTAAAAAAGCACTGGATGCTGCTCTTAAAGCGATAGCCTTAAATAAAAATCTTGCAGAAGGATATAGTGAATTGGGTGATGTGCAGCTTTACCAGGATTTTGATTGGAAGGGCGCAGAAGAGACTTATAAAAAGGCACTCATCCTCATGCCCGAAAATCCAGATATCTTATATAGCCTGGGTGGAGGATTATATTTTGCACTTGGACGCTGGGAAGAAGCGATAGTTATAATGAAAAAATGTATTGAGCTTGACCCCCTCAAACCAATTAGCCATTTAAATTTGGGGAATATACTCACCTATGCTAATCGTCCTGAAGAAGCTATTGCATATTTTAAAAAAGCACTGGAATTAAATCCACAATTTCAGCGGGCCCATATGTATTTGGGTAGAAATTATATACTATTAGGGAAATCGGAAATGGCATTGCAGGAAATGCAGCAGGAAAATCTGGAAGTGTTCAGAATTTTTGGATTGGCTCTTGCCTACCATGCATTAGGCCGCAGCAAAGAAGCGGATGAGGCGTTGAAAGATTTTACATATCGGTATCAAAATGAATGGAATTATCTTTTGGCTGAACTTCATGCTTACCGGGGAGAAAAAGACAAAGCATTTATGTGGCTGGAGAATGCATACAGTAAAAAAGACGGTTGGCTGGTTTTTCTTAAAGGTGACCCGTTATTAAAAAACCTTAAAGGTGATACACGGTATGTTACTTTTTTTAAAAAGATGAATCTGACATTAGATTAGATTAGATTAATTTAAAAATATTATGTCTTAATAAGCACGATTGCACACACAGTATTTTCAAAAGCAGGGCTGAACGAGACATATCTTTATTCAGCAGCGGTAAGGGCTCGACTTTCAATTTTAGACATTATACTTCAACAATAACCAATTCCAAGCTGTAGTGCCGAACTAACAGTTATAAAATATCATGCCTGCAGCAATACCCGACCGTAAGAGCGCAATTTCCCGCATATGGAAAAATTCCTTCACTGTATTGATCATATGAACAGGTTAAGAATGTTGCAGGATGAAACAAAAGCCCGCCCGGATGACCCGTTCGGACAGGGTTTTCAAACTTTTATTCCGTTGAAATTCAGGAACAAGGATAATGATATGAGTTATGTATATGAAGCACGGTGGTGGAAGACATGAAAATGTATGCGGTTGCAAGATTATTCCTCGATAATTTTCCGCACCTCAAAGCCTACTGGCCCATGCTGGGAAGACACAATGCACAAATGACCTT
>JBKJNM010000110.1:0-4717 GCA_046593655.1 Lacibacter sp.
TGATTATCCGTTCAACGCCGCCAACGATTTGTATCAAAGAATGATCAGCGATCCTGCAACAAGAGATGCTTCAATGGTCACCAACCGGTTAACCAGTTATGGGTTAACGGCCGTTCAGGATTTTGAAAGAACCTTTGCAAGAAAGTTAAGACCCGAAGAATATTATTTCAATTCGCAGATCGGTTTTATTTCGCTTAATACAGTGTTGCAACCCGATGAAGTGTTGGGTGTAGCTTTTCAATACAGTGTTAATGGAAAGATTTATACTGTAGGGGAATTTTCCAATGATGTAACACCCGACACAACCGCTAATAACAGCGGAACTCAAAAAGTATTGTTCCTTAAAATGCTGAAAGCAACTTCGCAACGTCCGTTGTTGCCGATCTGGGATTTGATGATGAAGAACGTGTACTCCGTTGGCTTTGGTCAATTGGAACGCAGGGATTTTAAACTCAACATTCTTTACCAGGAACCTGGTGGTGGTGAAAAAAGATATATTCCTGAAGGCGAAGAAAAAGGAAGACCCATTATTGAACTGGTGAACCTTGATCGGCTGAACAATCAAAACGATCCGCAGCCAGATGGTGTGTTTGATTATGTAGAAGGCTTTACCGTCAACTCACAATTAAGCCGTGTCATTTTTCCTTTACTTGAACCCTTTGGTAAAGACCTCAACTATATTTTCCGTGGAGCCGATTCAATTGCCTTACGTCAAAAATATTTGTTCTATCCATTGTATGATTCTATTAAATGGGTTGCACAGCAAACGCCGCAATTAAATCGTTTTGTATTTAAAGGAGCAAGCCGCAGTGCAGGTGGCAGTGGTGATATTCCTTTAGGCGCTTTCAACGTGCCACAAGGTTCTGTATCTGTTACTGCAGGCGGACAAATTTTAAGAGAGAATGTTGATTACACCGTTGATTATAATTTAGGAACGGTTAAGATCATTAACCAGGCAATCGTTAATTCAGGCGTGCCCATTAATGTAGGGTTTGAGAACAATGCAACATTTGGTATGCAGAACCGCAACTTCATGGCGCTGCGTTTGGATTATCGTGTAATAGAACGTCAAACAAAACAATTAAGCATTGGTGCAGCGGTAATGCGTTTGGGCGAACGTCCTTTCTTTACCAAAATGAATTATGGTGATGATCCCATTCGAAATACCATGATTGGTGCTGATATCAATTACCGCAGCGATTGGAAACGACTCAGTAAATGGCTCGACGTATTACCTTTTTATACTACCCGTCAAACATCAACCATTAATTTTTATGGAGAGGGCGCACAAATTATTCCCAGTACCGCTAAACAAATTCGGCCTGAAAAAGGTGGAGGCGGTTTAATTTATATTGATGATTTTGAAGGCACCAGAAATGGTATTGATCTTCGCTTTCCGTTTATTGCATGGACATTGGCATCCACTCCTTTTAAAGCACAGGATCGTTTTGGAGTAGAATTATTTCCTGAAGCTGGTTTGGTCAATGATCTGCGATATGGTTATAACCGTGCTAAAATAGCCTGGTATAATATTGAACCGGTGCTACAACAACGTCGTGATCCTAATAATCCTTTGGGAAATAATTTAACGGAGTTATCTGATCCACGTGTACGTTTTGTAAACCGGCAGGAAATATTTCCACAAGTAACACCTGATCTGGGGCAAAATCAATTGATCACTTTTGATCTGTCGTTCTTTCCATCCGACAGGGGTCCTTATAATTTTGATGCAAGAAATGGAAGTATCAATCCTGCAACGGGTAAATTATTAAATCCAAAAAACAGGTGGGGTGGCATCATGCGTGCCATCGACCAGATTGATTTTGAAACCAATAATATTGAGTTCATCGAAGCATGGGTGCAGGATCCGTTTATTTTGAATCCAAACAGTGCAGGGGGACAATTATATTTCAACCTCGGAAATATTTCTGAAGACATTTTAAAAGATGGTCGCCGTTTTTATGAAAATGGATTAAGCACTATTCAAACACCTGCAAGAGAAGATACCAGCAACTGGTCGAGAGTGCCACGCAATCCAATCCAGATTGCACAAGCCTTCAGTAATATTGTAGAAGAACGTTCCCAACAGGATGTTGGTTTTGATGGACGAACAGATACATCTGAACAAAAAATGTATGCACAATTTCTTTCCGGTATTAACAGTATCGTTGGAAGTGGAGCAGCTTATCAATCTTTGTTCAATGATCCAAGCAGTGATAACTATCAACACTTCCGTGAGGGGCAATCAGACAATACAGGCATTTTAGATCGCTATAAAAATTTCAACAACCCACAAGGAAACAGCCCGGTTGCAAATAATAATATAGAATACACATCTGCATCAACCCTATACCCCGATAATGAAGATCTCAACAGGGATAATACATTGAATGAGGTAGAAGAATTTTTTCAATATCATCTTGAGTTAAGACCTAAGAATGATCCATTGATGCAGGTGGGACAAAATTATATTGCCGACAGAAGAGAAGTAGATATAAAACTTGCAGATGGAAATTCAAGAAAAGAAACCTGGTATCTCTTCCGCATTCCCATCAAGCAGTATGAACAGAAGGTGGGCAATATTCCTGATTTTAAATCCATCCGTTTTATGCGGATGTTCATGACTGGTTTTGCAGATAACACCGTTGTGCGTTTCGGAAAATTAGAACTGGTGCGTAATACATGGCGCTCTTTCCAATATGCATTAGACACAACAGGCATTTACAAGCCTTTGCAAAACCCGGGAACTACATCTTTTAATGTTACTGCTGTTAATATTGAAGAGAATGATAACCGCACTCCTGTTAACTATGTTACTCCGCAAGGTGTTGAACGTGTACAGCAGTTAAGTAATAACGGCATTAACCTGTTGCAGAATGAAGCATCACTCAGTTTGCAGTTGTGCGATTTGCAGGATGGCGACAGTCGTGCAGTTTTCAAATCAACCGATCTTGATCTGCGCCAGTACAAACGTGTACGCATGTTCATGCATTCAGAGTCGAGAGGTAAAGTAGATGCCTTAAGAGATGGAGAAGTATTGGCAGTGATTCGTTTCGGTACCGACTTCATCAACAACTATTATGAAGTGCGTATGCCATTGAAAGTAACTAAGTGGGGATATTATCCAAGACCAAAACCTGATGATACCACAAGTAACCAATGGCCTAACGCCAACCAGTTTGATGTAAACCTGGAAGACCTGGTTCGTTTTAAATTAAGACGCAGTGGTTCAGTGGCCACTCTTTTTTCTGAAGACAGGGGTAATGGTATCCGTTGGAGTGTGATGGGTAACCCCAATCTTGGAGAAGTAAAAGGATTTTTAGTTGGTGTTGAAAATAATAAGAACGATAATACGGCAACGGTTTGTGCTGAAGTATGGATCAATGAACTGCGGTTAAGTGGTTTAGATGAAAAAGGTGGATGGGCAGGAACAGGACGGATGGATATTCAACTGGCCGATCTTGGAACACTTACTGTATCAGGTTCTGCACGCACTGCAGGCTTTGGCACCATTGAACAACGGGTGAATGAACGCAGCCGTGAATACTTTTACCAGTTTGATGTAGCTGCGAATTTGCAATTAGGAAAACTGTTACCTAAAAAAGCAGCAATTGATATTCCTTTTTATGCCAGCTATTCACAAACTGTGATGAACCCTGAATATGATCCCTATGATCAGGATGTAAAACTTAAAGACAAAATAAAGGCAACCAACAATAAAGATTCCATCAAAAATATTGCACAGGATTTTGCAGCAATAACATCGGTGAATGTTACCAATATGCGCAAGAACAAAATCAATGGCAAGCCTGCCAAAATTTATGACGTATCTAACTTTGATGTAAGTTATTCATACACTAAAACTGAAAAACGAAATCCGTTGATTGAAAGTGATGTGATTGAAAAACATTATGGGGGATTGGGATATAACTATGCACCACAACCAAAGTTTGTTGAGCCGTTTAAAAAACTCATCAAGTATCGCAGCCCGTGGTGGAACATTATTAAAGATTTGAATTTCAACTATCGTCCGAGCCTGTTAAGTTTCAGGGCCGATGTAAACAGGCAGTTTGGTGCAGCACGTGCAAGAGAAGTAACCATACCCGGTATTGCTCCAAGTCCGTTTAAGATTCCTGAAACCTATGATAAGTATTTTGTGTTTGATCGTGTTTACAATATGCGTTGGGATTTGACCCGTTCCATTAACCTTGATTTCAGTGCAACTAATAATGCAAGGATAGATGAGCCGATGGGCAGATTGAATACAAAAGAAAAGAAAGATTCTATCCGTCGCAACTTTTTAAAAGGAGGACGGAATGTAATCTATCGTCAAACAGCAAACGCTTCGTATAATTTGCCTTTGGCAAAAATTCCTGCATTGGATTGGACAACAGCCCGGTTCAATTATTCAACTACCTACAATTGGATAGGTGCTTCACGCCTTGCAGTGAACCTCGGTAATACCATTGAAAATTCACAGGCAAGAATCTTTACCGGGCAGCTTGATTTCACCCGCCTGTATCAGAAATCAAGATTCCTGCGTTCATTAGAAACACAAAAAGATCCTAACAAGAAACCTGCATTGGCATCGCCCAATATTAAATTCAATCCAAAAGATACGGTTGGTAAAAGCAAACAATATATTGCCAAACTTTTCCGCCGGCTCAACAGGTTGGAAGCCAAGAAAGATAAAGGCATTCAGTATGAGCCAGGTGCT
>JBKJNM010000270.1:0-14927 GCA_046593655.1 Lacibacter sp.
ACTCACCACCCAATACTGTTGGTTCATTAAACCCAGCATAATACATAGCCAGCTTGGGATGGCAAAGATGAGAAAGAAGGCATCGTTTTTTTCAAAGAAATGACCACGGGGTTGGTGATGATCTTCATGCAGATACCAGAGCGATCCATGCATTACAAATTTATGCGTCAACCAGGTGATCCCTTCCATTGTAAAGAACACAGCAAAAGCCAGTAGTATATAAAGAAACAAGCTCATAATAAAGTACGCAAGATGAGAAAAAACATGAATTGAATCAATAACAAATTTACGGCGAATTGGTTGTGTTTGTCAAATGATAATAATTTGAATAAAAGCATTAGTAATGCACTGATCAGCATCCAGCTCACATAGTTGAGCATTGGTATAGAACCATTTCCTAACCATTCCCAATAGCCAAGTTGAACGGCTACGGGTTCCATGATCCAATCAAAAAAAGTAGCCAGCAATGCAGCATCTAAGATCACTGCAACATAACCAACATTGTTGCGATAGGGTTGCTCCCTATTTCGCAAACGGTTCCACATAAAATTCAAAAACATTTGTACACTTACAGCACAGCAATACATGATAATAAACCAGTTAACGCCAATAACCAAAGGAACCCCTTTCCATTGAACACCCATTGCTTTTAAATACCTATACTCACCAAACAACAAATGAAAATTCACGCCAATGTATTCAACAATAAAACCAACCACATAACAAAAAATTACAAACAAAAAGAAAGCACTGTTTTTTTCTTTTTGCGTATAGATGAGCAGGGCGGCAGATAATAACAGATTAAAAGCTGTGAGTGATGCAAACAATGTTTTGTCGTACAGTAAAATACCAAGCAGCCCTATCAAATGAAACAACAAGGCAATAGCTGTCGCTTTTTGTTGAGCAGATATTGAAACTGCCTTTGTCAATGATGAATTGGTTTTGAATAATCTTTCTGAATAAGATCAGCTGTGATCTTTGCACTTTTGAAACAAAGCGGAATGCCGCCCCCCGGATGTACACTTCCGCCACTGAAATATAATCCTTTCATTTTCCGTGAAAAATTCGGGTGGCGAAAAAAAGCAGCCATCTTTCCATTACTGCTGGTTCCATATAATGAGCCTTTGTAAGAACCGGTTTTTTGTTCAATACGAATGGGATCCAGATATTCTTCCGTTTCAATGGCTGATGCTATATCTGTAGCCAGCATACGACTTAGCTTTTCAATTAATTTCTCTCTTACCTGTAAGCGCAGGGCTTCCCAATTTTGACCAATGTTGGATGCTGCGTTGATGAGTATAAACCAATTCTCTTTTCCTGCAGGTGCCTGCCCATCCTCCATTTTTGAGGTAATATTTACATACACAGTAGGATCAACATATACTCCTTTTAATTTGAAGATGCTGTTAAACTCTGCTGCATAATTGTTGCTGAAAAAAATATTATGCAGGTGCAGGTGATTGAATTCACGGTTCATTCCCCAATAAAAAATGAAAGCACTGCAACTTCGTTCCTGCTTCAATAACTTTTTAGATTGATGCGTATCTTTTAACAACTCATGATAAGTAAAATAGACATCCGCATTGCTCACCACTACATCGGCAAAAATATTTTCATCTTTTACAACAACACCTTGTATCTTATTCTCATGATGAATGATATGCTGTACTGGTGAATTAAAATGAAAATGTACTCCTTTCTTTTTTGCCAATGCAACCAATGCATTGCTGATGCTGATCATTCCTCCCTGTGGGTAAAACGTTCCTTCGTTTAATTCCAGGTGTGGGATCATGCTCATCATCCCCGGTGTTTTATAGGGATTACTTCCATTATAGGTTGCAAAACGATCAAACAACTGCACTGCTTCGGCTGACTGAAACTTTGAGCGGTTGTAATTGTGTAATGTTCCTGTTAAATAAGGCAGCCTTACTGTCTGCAATGCCTTGATCACAGATTTATTTAACCATGTAGATCGTTTATGCAAAGAATGGTTTAAAAAAATGCTACCGATATTATTGTACAACACTTTACTCTTTTGCAGGTATTTTTTTGTAGCAGAAAGTTCTTCTCCAAATTGCGTTTTTAATTCTTCAGCAAGTTTATGTTCATCTGTCCATGCATTAACCTGTTTACCATTTTCATAAAAATATTTACAGGAGAGTTCAACTTTTTGGTATTGAAAATAGTCATCCAGCTTTTCGCCTGCATATTCAAACAGGTCATGCAGGTTTTGTGGTTGCGTAAATAAAGATGGGCCGGTATCAAACCGAAATCCACTCTTTTCAAAAAAAGATAACTTACCGCCGGCATAAGCATTGCGTTCAAATACATCTACTTCAAACCCTTGCACGGCAAGACGTACAGCACTTGCAAGCCCTGCTACCCCGCTGCCAATGATAATTGCTTTATGATGCACCATGGTTTTCTTTTTTTTGCTGCAGCCATTTTTCTAAAAGTGGAAAAGCGATTTTAAACCATTCTGTATATGCAAGAGGATTGTTATTCAATTCCAATTTTATTTCACTCATTGCTTTATAACAAACATCTTTTACTTCTTCCTTATCCATACTCATTTCACCTTCATATTCACCAACAAACACATGATCAAACTCATGTTCAGTTAATCCATTATCAAATACTGCCTTATACGTAAAATGAAATGCTTTTGTAAGAACCGTAGTTATTCCCAGCTCCTCCTGTAATCTTCTCGAAGCAGCCTGCTCAGTAGTTTCACCCGGCTTAGGATGGCTGCAACAGGCATTGGTCCACAATGAAGGGCTGTGATACTTAGTTGCTGCTCTCTGTTGTAACAGCATGTTTTCCTTCTTATCAAACAAGAATACACTGAATGCCCTGTGCAACAAAGCCTTTTCATGGGCTTCCATTTTTCCCATGGAACCAATTGCTTCATCTAATTCATTAACAAGAATTATTTCATGCATCATTCAAAAATAATCAATCCCTGCATTACATAATGTTTAGTTGATTACGGACACCTGCCCGCAGTAAGATCATTATTTTATGATAATCGGGAATCCGGATTCGTTCCTGCATGATCTCAGCAGGTTGTACTTTTTTAATCTTTCGGAATAAGGAGAGATAATATTTATATGCCACATATACACCAAACCTAACTTTTGCAGGCAGGTGTACAATACCGGCGTAGGCTTCATTAAAATCTTTTTGAATATCGTTCTCAATTTCCTGTTTTTGGCGTGCAGTGAAATTCTTAAAATCAAGCCCCGGGAAATAAGTTCTGTCTAACTGATTGAAATCTGCATTTACATCACGCAGGAAATTAACTTTTTGAAAAGCAGCACCCAATGATTTTGCAGCTGGTTTTAATGCTTCGTATTGATTGTTGTCTCCTTCAATGAAAACATACAGGCACATCAAGCCCACCACTTCGGCACTACCATAGATATAATCACTGTAATCTTTATTGTTATATTGTTTTTGATCCAGGTCCATTTCCATGCTGTTGAAAAATGCATGAATGAGTGCATGATCTATTTTGTATTGATTCACGGTTAACTGAAAACTATGCAGAATCGGGTTGAGGCTAATGCCTCGTTCAATGGCATGAAAGGTTTCCGTTTTAAATTCGGCGATCAGGGTTTCTTTATCATGATCATGAAATGTGTCAACTATTTCATCGGCAAAACGAACCAATCCATAAATATTATATATAGGCTGACGCAAGTCCTGATGCAATAAACGGATGGCGGAAGCAAAAGATGTGCTGTACCGCTCGGTTGTATTGCGGCTGCACGATTGACTGACTTCATGAAACAAATGCATCATATACTAGCCTTGGTTTTCAGGTTTTTTGAATATTGTTTCTTTACAAGGTTGGCAACTACTTCCCCGCTGATAAGACTGGGTGGAACACCGGGGCCGGGTACTGTTAATTGTCCGGTATAAAACAAATTGTCAATTTTCTGGCTACGGCATCCTGGCTTTAAAACAGCAGTTTGCATCAAAGTGTTCGCTAATCCGTATGCATTTCCTTTAAATGCATTATAATCATTTACGAAATCACTGCTGGCATAGGATTTTTTATAGATGATATTATCAGAAATGGTTTCACCAATCCTTTGTTCAAACCGCTGAACAATGAGTTTAAAGTAATGTTCTCTAAGTTCTTCGGTGTCTTCTGTTAATCCTGCTGCAACGGGTATAAGAAAAAATAGATTTTCACATCCTTCGGGTGCTCCTCCGGGGTCAGTAACAGTTGTTGCACTTACATAAAAAAGCGGGTTGGCGGGCCATTTTGGGTGCGTATAAATTTCTTTGCCATGCTCATCAAAATCTGAATCAAAAAATAAAGAGTGATGTGTTATGCTTTGGAGCTTTTTATTAAGGCCAACATAATAAAGTAAACAGGAAGGTGCCATTACACGACTTTCCCAATAAGCATCAGAATAGGTTCTTTCGCTGTGCGATAATAAATGTGTCTCGGTAAAATGATAATCGGCTCCACTGACAACTACATCAACTTCATGATATTGACCATTTACTATAACGGCCGTAGCAGTGCCATGACTTGTTACGATATGCTCGGCATTGCTATTAAACTCAAACTTAACACCGAGTTCTAATGCAAGCTGGTACATACCTTCAACAATTTTATACATCCCTCCCATCGGATACCAGGTGCCCAGCTTCATATCAGCATAATTCATCAAACTGTACAAAGCAGGAATTTTTTCAGGTAAAGAACCAAGAAATAAAACCGGGAATTCCATTAACTGCCTGAGGCGTGAATCTTTAAAATGTTTTTGTACATGTGTTTTGATAGAAGTAAAAACATCCAGTTTAAATATACCCTGCAACAAACTCCAGTCGGCAAACTCAGTGACAGATATACCCGGTTTATAAACTAGATTATTGATACCCACTTCATATTTATAAGCTGCTTCTTTCATAAACCGATCAAGAAACGCAGCACTGCCGGGTTCAAGTTGATTAAAGAGATCTCTTAAAGCTTCATAAGAGGCGGGTATATCGTATGCATCCTTTTCAAAATATACTTTGTAAGATGGGTCTAATCTTTTAAGCTGATAATAATCGCTTACCTGTTTGCCAAATTGTTGAAAATATCGTTCAAACACTTCAGGCATCCAGTACCAGCTGGGACCCATATCAAAAGTAAAACCCTTTGCTTCTAATTTTCTTGCACGACCACCGGGCGTATCGTGTTTTTCAAATACAGTAACATCCCAGCCATCACGGGCTAAGAAAGATGCTGCTGATAAACCAGCAAATCCGCTACCTATAACAATTAGTTTTTGAGCCAAGTGATTAAAAAATTAATATCGGCTGATTTGTTCTTTCAGCAATTTACGGGCAAAATGGATGCGACTTTTAATTGTTCCTAAGGGTTCGTTCAATATATGTGCAATTTCCTGGTACTTGAATCCTTCAAAATAAAGTGTAAATGGATGTTTGAATATTTCAGGCAATTGATGAATAGCACCCTGAATTTCTTTCATCTGCAAACTGGATTGAGCTGAGTTTGATACCGCTCCCTGCTGATAATTCAGAAAAAATTCGTTGGGTGTTGAATCGAAGATCGTATTCTGTTTTACCCTGCGGCGATAATTATTGATGAAAATATTCCGCATAATGGTGTACAGCCAGGCCTTTATATTGGTGCCAACATGGTACTTTTCACGGTTGTACAGTGCCCGAAACATGGTCTCCTGCAAAAGATCTTTTGCTGTTTCATTGTCTCTTGTAAGTGTAAAAGCAAAAGGCTTTAAAAAATCAGTATTGCTCAAAAGCATCTGGTTGAATTCAACTGTAGACATAAACTGTTTAATTAATTATGCTACAAAGCTAAACAAAATAAGAATATCGAACCTAATTTTTGTTTAAACTTTTATAGCAAAAAGTAAAACACTTTGAATCAGGCGGTTATAAATAAAAATGCCCCGATAAAGGGGCAATGCAAAAAATCTAATTTTAAATGAATGCTGTTGTTTATTTCAATGTTGCAATAAATTCATGTACTTCAGGCAAAGATTTTAAGAAACGGATGTTTCCGGAAGTGGTCTTTTTTTCAAAGGTTTGAGTTAATAATCCTGAAATAAGAATATTAGAATTAGGGAACCTGGTTTTGAGGTTATTCAAAAATTTATCAAAATTAAACTCTTTAATAACTGTTGTGAGATGTGTATAGATATATTCAGGCTTCTTTAAATGCACTACATATTCGAGATCTTTTACTGGCACATCTGCGCCAAGATAGATTGTTTTAACCCCTTTACTTTTTAATAAATATTGTAAAAAAAGTAACCCCAGTTCATGGTGTTCATTTTCAGGCATAAACAAAAGCACTTTTGTTTTTAATGAAAACGGAGTAATGATGTTTTCAGTACCAACCAATAACTTCTGGCGGATGATATTGGTCATAATATGTTCCTGTGCCGGATTAATATGATCTGTAAGCCAGAGTATGCCGATACGTTCAAGAAAAGGGAAGATGATAAATGTGATGGCTTTTTCAATACCTCTTGCAGCAACAAACTGATCAATCACATACTCAAATGCATCAATATCCAGGTCAACCATGTGCTGAATGAGTTCATTCACTATACGTTCCTGTTGCGCCTGCCCTTGGGAAAGTGTAAGTGTTTTTGCACGCAGTTCATCATTACTCATTTTGTTGATATGAGAAATTTTGAACCCGTATTTATTGAGTAATGAAATATTCAATAATACTTTCAACTCCTGGTTGGAATAATAACGGATATTAGTAGCCGTACGCTGAGGCTTTAAAAAAGAATAGCGCTGCTCCCATATGCGGATGGTATGGGCCTTTATTCCACTCAGGTTTTCAAGATCTTTGATTGTAAACTTGTTCATCGCTGTTTTAACTGTTGAAATATTACAATCACGGCATAAAAATGTTCAGGAACAATTGATTTATTTACTGTTGACTGTTTAATTCCTCATTGCTTCCAAGTAAATGATTGTACAAACCTTTCAATTGTTCTGTTTCATACAGTTTTGAAAAGTGCTCTGCTGCAAACTTCTGTGCGCTTACAGCCATTTCTTTTCGAAGCTCAGGTAATTCAATCAGCATGAGAGCTGCGTCTTTTAATTCAATGCTGCTTTTCCCGATAAATCCTGTTTTTCCTGTATCAATCAGTTCTGCTATCCCTCCGGCATCAGTTGAAACTACAGGCTTGCCTGCTGCCATCGCTTCCATCACAGAAACGGGAGTTCCTTCATTTAAAGAGGTAAGCATAATAATATCTAAACCGGCATATACCTGGTCCATGTTATTGCGCCAGGAAGTAAAAATAAACCGGGCTGTTTGATCAAAAGCTGAACCACCGCTTGTATAAGAAATTTTTTTTCCCTGCAACTGCCTGATGATATTATTTTTTTCAGAACCATCGCCAACAATAAAAAATTTTAACCGTTGTTTGTCTTTTGTTGATTGAATTAATTGTTCCGCTACTTCAATAAATAAACGATGTTGCTTTACAGGTACTAATCGTCCAATGATACCAATGGCTATTTCATCATCATGAAGCTG
Source organism: Lacibacter sp. (assembly GCA_046593655.1). Classification (GTDB taxonomy): domain Bacteria; phylum Bacteroidota; class Bacteroidia; order Chitinophagales; family Chitinophagaceae; genus Lacibacter. The sequence continues at coordinate 7,550 of JBKJNM010000270.1, forward strand.
GAATTCTTTTCTGAATAGATTTCGCTTTATTCCATCAGGATCAGTGAAGCTCTCTGTATTTACTCCAAGCCGTATCAACTTGATCTTTTCAGCATCTGTTATTCTGTATTCCCGGATCAGTTCATGTTCTAACTTCTGATTGATCGCAATAATGGCTGTTGAAATCTTTGCCAGTATTTGTTCAACCCAAACGATCCCTTTTGAGTTGAACTGGTTAAAATAAGAATGAAATACATGCCCGTGAAATGTATGAATGATCACCGGCACTTTACATCGCCATGCCGCTAACCTGCCCAGCACACCGGGTTTAGCACCATGTGTATGAATAATATCAGGACGAAATTTTTTGATTATTGTTTTTATGCGATAATAAGCCATGATATCCTGCCCCGGTATAATTGATCGCTGTAATGACTTTATTTTCTCAACCCGGAACCCTTTGTATTGTTCTAATAAAAAATCTGCGGATTGTTCATCGTTCAGGGGCTCACCTGCAACAAATAAAATTTCAAAATCAGCACTTAAAATAGAAGCAGCGCTTAATGTATTGATGGCCGGTCCACCTACAGCAAGACGATTGAGTAAAATTAAAAGCCGGGGTTTATCCAATAAAAACCTACAGGGAGGAGTTAAGAATTGAATTTGTTTGAAGTGTTTTTTTTACATCAGCAATCAGGGAAGGATGATACATAGCATCGAGGTGTCGCTGATGATGCAGATCGGTGCCAATTAAATCAACCACTTTTTCATGAACCATATAATGTGCTGTTTCCTGCACACTTCGTCCGTAATAACCGCTTAACGATAACAGGTTCATCTGTAACATACATCCCTGGTCTTTGAGCCGGTGAAAAATCTCTTTATTATTATGATAAAAATTGTAACGCTCAGGATGCGCCAGCACAGGCTGGTATCCTTTTACAATCATGTCAAAAAGAATATTATTCAGATCGGGCGGCGGCATCATAAATGAAACTTCAACCAATACCCAGTTTTTGTGAATAGTGAGTAATGCTTCATTTTGTTTTAACCGATCAGCAAACAGATCATCAATAAAATATTCGGCTGCCGGTATAATTTCAACATCAATATTTTCCTTTCGCAGTTTTGCCATCAGTATTTGATGAGCTGCCAGAATTGTTTCTCTTGTATTAGGATAGAGATCAGGATAGATATGAGGAGTTGTAATGAATTTTTGATAACCCAGCGCCATCATTGCCCTGATGTAAGTAACAGAAGTTGCTGCATCGGGCGACCCATCATCAATACCCGGCAACAGGTGCGAATGCATATCAACTTTCAACCCACTGTAATCAGCAATGGGTGATGAAAGCGGTTCTGTTTTCTTCTTTTTAAATAATCCAAACATTATGCAAATGGAAGTGACATGATTTCCTGGTAAACTTTTGTTATGCCATCTTGCAAACCGATCTGTGCCTTCCAACCCAAATCCTTTAGTTTTGAAACATCCAGTAATTTACGGGGAGTACCATCTGGTTTGTCAGTGTTGAAACTTAGCTGACCCTCATAACCAACAATCTGTTTGATTAATTCTGCCAGTTCTTTAATGGATATATCCTCTCCTGTACCTATGTTCAGCGAATCATTTCCCTGGTATGAATGCATAACAAAATAACAGGCGTCTGCAAGATCATCTACATGTAAAAACTCACGGCGTGGCGTACCTGTACCCCAAATTTCCACATAGGGTTGATTGGTTCGATTTGCTATAATCATTTTGCGTAACAAGGCCGGCAATACATGCGAGTTTTGCAAATCATAATTATCATTAGGACCGTAGAGATTAGTGGGCATTACTGAAATAAAATGAACACCATACTGGCTCCGGTAAGCCTCGCACAATTTTAAACCTGCAATTTTTGCAATCGCATAAGGTTCATTGGTAGGCTCTAATATCCCTGTAAGCAAAGAGTCTTCTTTAATAGGCTGCTCTGCATACTTTGGATAAATACAAGATGAGCCAAGAAACAACAATTTGCTCACGCTATGCTTGTATGCAGAATGTATAACGTTGTTCTGAATCATGAGGTTATCATATAAAAATTCACCCCGATAGCTGTTGTTGGCAACAATACCGCCCACTTTTGCTGCTGCTAAAAAAACATAATCAGGTTTCTGTTCTTTAAAAAATGCTTCTGTTGATTCCTGGTTACGGAGATCCAGCTCAGCGGAAGTGCGAAATACAAAATTCGTAAAGCCTTCCTGTTGCAATTTTCTTACAATGGCTGATCCCACCATTCCACGATGGCCTGCCACATATATTTTCGCTCCCTGCTCCATTATTCAAATTGATTTTTAATTTTAAATCCGCTGTCTTTCAATAATTTTTCTTTTTTGAAAATATCAACATCGGCTGCAACCATTTCCTGAACCAATCCTTTTAAATCGTATTTAGGTTTCCATCCCAATTTTACATTGGCTTTTGCAGGATCACCAATCAGCAACTCCACCTCTGTAGGACGGTAATAACGTGGATCAACAGCAACAACTTCTGTACCGATTGCAATTGGAAAGTTTGGATCGGAAGCCGATTTTACTATTCCAACTTCATGTTCATCTGCACCTTTAAATTCAAGTTCAATTCCTACTTCAGCAAAAGCCAACCGTACAAAATCTCTTACCTCCGTTGTAACACCTGTTGCAATAACAAAATCTTCAGGCTTTTCCTGTTGTAACATCAGCCACATGGCTTCTACATAATCTTTCGCATGACCCCAGTCTCTTTTAGAATTCATGTTTCCCAGCCACAATTTATCCTGCATGCCCAACGCAATTTTTGCAACTGCTCTTGTAATTTTTCTTGTTACAAAAGTTTCGCCACGCAAAGGCGATTCATGGTTAAATAAAATTCCATTGCAGGCAAACATATTATATGCTTCACGATAGTTCACCGTAATCCAGAAGCCATACATTTTTGCAACTGCATAGGGCGATCGTGGATAGAACGGTGTTCTTTCTGATTGTGGTACTTCCTGAACCAACCCATATAATTCAGAAGTAGAAGCCTGGTAGATTTTTGTTTTTGCTGTGAGTCCCAATAATCGTACCGCCTCTAAAATGCGGAGTGTACCGATACCATCTGTATTGGCCGTATACTCCGGAATATCAAAACTCACTTTTACATGACTCATGGCACCAAGGTTATAAATTTCATCGGGCTGCACTTCCTGGATGATGCGGATGAGATTGGTACTGTCAGTTAAATCGCCATAATGCAAAACAAAATGACGATTATTAATATGCGGATCTTCATATAAATGATCAATCCGATCTGTATTCAACAAAGAGGTTCTTCGTTTAATACCATGCACTTCATATCCTTTTCGTAAAAGAAGATCGGAGAGATAGGCTCCGTCCTGCCCGGTAATACCGGTAATCAATGCTTTTTTCATAATTAATTATTGCTTTTTCTTTTTCCAGAATTCCTGCACTTTCAGAAAATATCTGGCATATAAACGCAGATAGCTGGAAGGCATTTTCTGTTCAGTTAATATTTTTTTGATTTCTTTATTAATTTGAATGGTACTGCTGATTCCTCTTGTACTTTTTCCACCCATGTTCATTTTTACCAACATCTGCGGTATGTAAAACGTATTCAACCCATATTTGCGAAGATACCGGACGAGCAAATCAAAATCGGCGGCAATATCAAGATCGGTTCTGTACAATCCGTAGAGGTCAAAATATTTTTTATAGCAGAAAAAAGTTGGGTGTGCGGGCATAAACCCCCACTTGAATAAGTGTGTATTGAAAATAGCAGAAGAATAATAACGAACGATTTTATCCGGCTGATCTTCTTTCACAAAACCAACATCACCATACACCGCATCAACATAAGGTGTGCGCTGCAGTTGATCAACAATAACCTGAATGATCTCGTTTGTGGCAAACACATCATCAGCATGTAACAATCCTACCACTTCTCCTGTTGCAAGTTGAATGCCTTTGTTCAATGCATCATACATGCCTTTATCTTTTTCTGAAACAATTACTGCAACCTGCTCTTTATATTGATTCACTACCTCCATGGTACCATCAGTTGATGCACCATCAATAATGATATATTCAATGTTTTTGTATGATTGATTCAAAACCGATTGAATGGCGTGTTCAATTGTTTTTTCACGATTATAAACAACAGTGATGATGGACACTTTCATGTTAACGTTCAACAATAATATTTTCCATCACCAGCATATCCATTTGTGTACGAAGAAAACAATCCAATGCCTCGGCAGGTGAATTAACAATGGGCTCGTTTTCATTAAAGGATGTATTCAGTAAAACAGGGATCCCTGTTTTTTTTCTGAATTGCTCAATCAATGCATAGTATCTTGGTGACACCAACGCATCAACAGACTGTAGTCTTCCGGTTCCATCAGCATGTGTTACAGCCGGTATCAATGCTTTCTTGTCTTCCTTTATAGGGAATACCTTTTCCATAAATGGAACTACATCATTCACTGTAAAATATTCATCCACATACTCTTTTAAAATAGAAGGGGCAAAGGGGCGAAAGCTTTCTCTTCGTTTAATTTTTGCATTCAGCAAATCTTTTGCATCTGTTCTGCGGGGATCAGCAAGAATAGAACGGCCACCCAACGCTCTTGGACCAAACTCACTCCTGCCGCTGAACCAACCAACCACACCTGCATTCACCAATCGGTTGGCTACATAATCATACAGCTCTTCATCATTCAACTTCTTATATTGAATATTTCTTGATTGCAGGTACGCTTCAATTTCATCATTCGTGAAATGGCTTCCTGTATATGCTGACCAGATAGCCGGCTTGCGGGGTTGTTGCAATGTTTGATTGTATACATACAAGGCAGCCCCCATGGAAATACCTGCATCGTGTCCGGCGCTTGGAATATAAACGTTGCTGAAGGGAGTTTGGCGTGTAATCTTTCCATTGGCAACAGAATTCTGTGCAACACCACCCGCAATACAAATATTTTTTAAACCCGTACGTTTGTGCAATGCAGTTAACAAATGAAAAATTAATTCTTCTGTAATCCGTTGTACAGATGCAGCCATATCTTTATGAAACTGTGTTAACTCTTCGTTTTTTTCTCTTGCCTTACCAAGCTTGCTTTCAAAATAATCAGTAAACAATGTTGCCACTACAGGAATATGATCCTCGCCATAAGAAATGATACCACGATTTGGATTACGGAAATATTTAAGATTAAGTTGAAATAATCCATTATCAGTAAAATGAATAAGGTCTCGTAGTTGATCAACATATTTTGGTTCGCCATAAGGAGCAAGCCCCATCACTTTGTATTCATCTCCATAATGAGGAAAACCAAGCCATTGTGTAAGGGCTGTATAAAACAAACCGGCGGAATGCGGAAAATCAACTGAATCAAGTATTTCAATTTGATTGCCACGACCAATACCAATCATGGTTGTAGTAAAATCACCCGATCCATCAATGGAAAGCAAAGCTGCTTCTTCAAAAGGAGATGCAAAGAATGCAGAAGCTAAATGACTGCGATGATGCTCCACATTATGGATCTTCTTTTTAAAAGCAGTCTTATCAATGGCAGCTATTTTTGCAAATTCATCTTCGAGCGAGCTTACTTTTTTTGCGTTGCTCAGCCTGTTAGCAACTGCTTTAAAACCACCAACGGGATTTTTAGCGAGGAATAAAAGTTTTTTAAAAAATTTGGCCCGGGGATCCCGGCCAATGGCAATATGATCCACTTCATTTAAACCAACACCTGCTTCTTTCAAACAAAACTCAATGGCCATTGAAGGGAAGCCAGCCCAATGCTTTACCCGTCGAAACCGTTCTTCTTCAATTGCTGCTATCATAACGCCATCAACAAAAATGGCCGCACTGCTATCTGCATGGTATGCATTAATTCCTAAAACAATCATTCGTATAAGTTAAATGGGCGCAAAGATAAGTTTCAGAGTTCTTTACGCTGTTGTAAATAAAATTTGATATTGTTGTTGCAGTTGATCTTTTGATACAAATATCCTTGCATATTCAGCAGCAGCTTTACTGCAATCATTGAATTCGTGCTGTTGCATGCTTGTAAAATGTTGAATTGCCCGGGGTAATTCAGTCTCCAGTTGATCAGCCGCAACAGTATAACCTGCTTTCACCTGCTGCAGATTTTTAAACGGTGTTGTGTTGGTTGTGATGACCGGTCTTCCTGCGCTCAGTGCTTCCAGTATGGCATGGCCAAAGTTTTCACTTTTGCTGGGCATAATGAAAAGCTGGAATTCTTCCATTGTTTTTGAAAGTTCAGCAGGTGGCAACTCGCCGTGATAGTGAACGGCGATATTGGAAGGTAATTGTTGTATCAACTGTGTACACTGTTGCCAGTAAGCTTCCTCTTTTACAGGACCATAAATATGCCATACAATCTTAGCTTGTACAGATTGTAACGCTTTTAATATCTGCAAATGATTTTTCATAGGACTGATCAATGCAACAGTTCCCATTATTAATTCATGTTCTCTTTTTTCTGGTGCCGTTGCTTGAGTAAGAAGATTAGGAAAATTGCCGGCTACTTTAATATTTGCCATTTCACCGAACTGTTGCTGAATGAATTTCAATTCCTGTTCATCCGTTGCATGCCATTGAACTTTGTGTTGCCATCCAAATAACCTGAAAAAGAAAAGAAAGATCTTTTTTTTGAAATTTTTCTGAGATAAGGCTCCCGGGTGTAACATTCCCCTTGCAGATAAAACTACTTTACAATCTTTGTACTTTCCGCTGAAACTAATCGCTGCCCGCAGAGGAAGCAGGTTAAAATGCAGGGAAAACAAGCCATTGATGAAAATAATATCTGGTCTTACTTCTTTGTATAGATCTTGCAATGTATTACGGGAAGATTCTCTGTAATTCCAATACATCACTTTCCCTCTTTGTTCCCAGTTGTTCCATTCATTTACCCTGATCCCGGGTAATACTTCCGATTCATTCATTTCATGCGGTTTACAAACAACAAAAAAATCGAACTGCTGATGCATTTGCCTGATGAGGTTCACCAATGATTGCACAGGACCACCTGCTTTATACGCAGGATAAAAATGATCATAAAAAATAAGTACACGTTTTTTCAAAAAAAAGAGGCTACAATTTTAAACGCAGGAAGCGATCAGCGGCCCAGTAACAGAACCAGATAAAGAGCAAATTCTTGATGATTGAATTCACACACATCAGGATATCTGTTTCTATTTGTACAGAATTAAGAAATAAAATAGGGAACCATAAAACAAGTGTTGGCGTTTTCTTAATGAGATTGAGAAGTAAAATAATAACAACTGAAAAAAACATGCCATAAAAAATCATGAAAAATATTCCGCCTTCCACGCCATAATTTCCATAAGCCTC
>JBKJNM010000172.1:0-7018 GCA_046593655.1 Lacibacter sp.
CTACTTGCTTTTTAAATGATTCACTGTAATGGGAACTGGGAATGCCTGATTTTAATCTGATCGTTAATTGCTCCATGTTTGTTGACTTTGAAGTCAACTTTTTTCAGGACGAGACACTGTTAAAGAAAAGCCCCGCATTTTGTGCAGGGCCTTTCTTTCAAATATTCCTGGCAATTATTGCCTGATAATCTTTTGAAGATGTTTGTATTTTTTATCATCGCTGATGATACTGAGTATGTAAATTCCTTTACTGAGTTTACTCATATCAATAAATCCATTCTGGTAGCCCCCCGAACTTCTAAACACTTCCTGTCCGTTTGAATTATAAAGATTAACACTTATCCGCTTAACGTTGTATAAATTTCCTATACGATACTCAACCTGTCCACTGCTGATTGTGGGCGAAACTTTACGAATGAAATTCTTATCATTCAATACAGGATCGTTAATGCCTGTTGGAAGGTTTGGAGTATAATTAGGCGTACCCAAATAAGTAAAGTACATGCCATTGCCATGCGTACCAAGAAGCAAAACATTATCATCCGGGCGATAAGCAAGTGATTGTACAACAGGCAGGTTTAATGTGATGCCACCTTCCCTGAACCAGCTTGAAAAATCAGGAGGCGTTGCAGGTGTATTATCAACTACACTAAAAAGGCCAACAGAAGTTCCCACATAATATTCAGTAACAGGATTGTTGCTGCCATCTTTCTTTACAACTATCGCACAACTGCGTGCAGATGCTGCAGTAATTAAACTTCCTTCTGCATTAACCCATGTTGGTGCACTTGATTTTGCATTGTTAGTCCACCAAACACTTACAACATTTGCACCACTAACTTCATAGTTTGAAATAACAGCCATGATTTCATGATCGTTGTTAGGATTAACTGCTATATCCTGAATATTTGCACCGGCAGGTAATCCGGGAATTGTAATATTTACAGGAACATCTGTGCTTAAAGCATTGCGTGGATCATTGAGCCTGAAAATTTTTCCATCTGTTGTTCCAATATACATAACATGTGAGCTTTGATATGGCCCCCATGTAAGTGCTATTGAACGTATATAACGATTATTGGTTGGATTATTGGTTGGATCAATAGCGGTACCAACTCCTGTCAGCTCAGTCCATGTACTCGGTGTTACTGTAGAAGCACTTGTTGTACGGAACAATCGGTTAAAGTTTACATAATAAAGGTCTTCTGTATTGCTTTGATCTAATTTAAAAATAGTTACAAACTCTCCAAACCCTCCTCCCGGGTTTGCAGTAAGACCATTTGGTCTGATAAGCGTGCTGCTGTTAATATTAGGTAATAAAGCCCTGCGTATAGTGCCTAATTGCGAAGAGCCATAGATAAATTGCTGGGAACCGTTATTTGTTGCAATACCAACTGAGCCGCCATCACCGGAAAATGCAGGAAACAGAAAACGGTGATTATTACTATCATTGGGTAAGGTGCCTAAAATACCAACCCTATCCCGTAACCATGTTCCATTATCCTGTAAACCACCCAAAAAGTTGTTTCTGCCAATTCCCGGATCAATACTAACATAATAATACTGGAAGGTTTGATAATTGGGAACCATGCTATATGAAACGGTTGGAGCCAGAATATTTGTCGTTAAAGAAAGTCCACCATCATGTGCTGAAATCATTTCACTTGGATTATCAGGTCTGAAAGCATTCGCATGCTGATCAGGATGATGATTGGGATAAAGGAAGGGGTTGGCATTAGGATCGCCATAGCCACCTATCCATGTTACATTGGCCTGGGTAGTAAACCCGTCAGTTGATCGCAGCAGGTTAACACCACCAAGAATTACAAAATTCGGATCATTCGGTTTTACAGTTAACGTAAAATTATAACCACCTTGTGTATTAAATGTGCCCACAGAACCTCCAAAATCAGGGATATTGGCGCTTCTGTTTGTCCATGTATTAGTAGTTAAATCAACACGCCAAAGATCAGCATCATTTCCTGTTGCAGCCCCATTTTCATAGGCCACATACATGATGTTATTATTCGATGGGGCTAACGCTATTATGATTCTCTTAGGGGTGTAAAAAATGGGTGGGGTAGCATCAATAATATCGTACGAATTACCCAACCATCCGGGTATAGAGTCTGGAGCTCCATTCGGTCCGCCGGCTATTCTTACAAAACTACCAGTGTTCCCCGTTGTGGACGAAAATACACCCCTGAAGGAGAGATCAGGATTGCCACCATTTTGGGCAGCAATTACTCTTCCTGTAGAAGTAACAACTACATCCATTGTTCCACCTACGGCTGTTGAAGGTTGGTTACCAACCATAACTACCTCCCAGGTAATGCCAAAATCTGTAGAACGCATTAATCTTCGATGACATCCTACATAGAGATGGCCATTGGTTGGATTAACAGCAAGTTTATGAACAAAATCAAAGGGATGATCAAACCTTTCTAACAGGAATGGGCCTGGAGCTCCGGGATATGCCTGGGGTAAACGAACCCATGTAACACCATTATCTGTAGAACGGTACAAAGCTTCACTCATATAGACGGCTCCATTTTCTGAAGCACTATTACCCCAATGCTCTCCACCACCTGAATACCAACGATCCAAGCCCCCACTAGAGGTATCCTGCACAATCCAATGTACATTATGTATTTCGCCGGGTCTGGTTACACGAGTCCATGTAACTCCACCATCCGCAGAACGAAAGATTCCGCCGCTTACAGCGCCCGATAAAATGACTCTGTTAGTGGAACCATTAAAGCGTTTGTCATAAGCAACTGTGCGGGTGCGTCCACCTGCATTCAAAGCACCGCCAATTAAATAGGTATTGTTATCGTTTGGCGAAAGAACATTATTTCTTTCGGGGGCCATTAATGCCTGCTGGTAAGATTTGTCAATGATACCATCAGGGATTCTTCCTGTAACAGGATCTTTAACCATATTAAACATGTACTCATTTCTGCGTTTATCAAAAGCAGCTTTATCCAGTTCTGGCTGAGAATCTTCCGTTTGCTTATTAAGCAAAAGGGTATGATGATTCATGACTGCTGAATAAATAATAATACAACATAAAAAAGGAAGTAAAACAGCAACAGGTACATTTTGTTTCATGCGTAATTTTTTTCTTTTTGGTCACATTGTATCGTCTGAATAAAATTGAAAACGATTACCTGTTACCCAATTAGGTGAATAGCCTGAAAGTTACAGATTTTTGGGATATTGGAAATAAGTTCAGTTGAATTAAATGCTCCCTGCTCATAATAAAAGCTGAAATAACGGAGGGTTGTTTTTGAATGTTGGATACGGGGGTATAAACTTGTAAAAATCTTTAGACAGAATTGTTGAGTGAGGAGTAATAAAAAACTTCCGTTTTTGCCGGTTGGTGTTAATGTTGAATAAAAGTACTACAGCCGTTGTTGCGTGTACTGTCGCTTTGGTCATCATCTTTGATTTTTCACCAACAACGAGATCAACTATATAAGGTTGATAAAATTTTACTGAAATGTTTGTAGTTTGTGCTGCATGAGAAAGGCTTAACAGGAGCCAAAAAGTCTGTTGTGGATGTATCGTTTGTGATAACACTCAACAACGGCGAGCAGTGTGTAGAGTTGTTCATTTGTGTAGGGGTTCAACATTGTGCAACAGCAACAGGGGCTAAATTATTTGACTAAATTTATAAAAACAAATTATGAAAATCATAATTCCTTTTTGCTTATTAATTTTTCTTGTATTTAATGCGACTGAAGTATTTGCACAGAAAAAAAGTAAAAAACAAAAATCTGAAAAGGAATTAAAGATGGATACCCTGATAAAAAAATATCAGGAGTAAAAATTGCTAGATTGATAATTGATGACCGAACTAAAGAAGTTTACAAACAAAACGAAGGTGGTGGAGTAAATTCAGGAGATCATCAAGTTGCTCTTGGATTGAAAGATTATATAAATGAAGATTTAAAATTAGATTTCATAATGTCTGATGAAGATGAAGACCTAGTGGCTCCTAGTTTGAGTTCAATTTGCGATTACGTGTATATCAGTTACTCAATAGGAGCTTTTAAAAAAGATTTCGGTGTTGTAGGTACTTACCCTTTAACATTAAGCTACCTTTTTTGCGATTTCAGTGAATATCGATATACAATTCAGGTACCTGTAAATGGACTTACAAATTATAGAGTTACATTTCGCAGAGCGTTCAATAACATTTTAGATAAACAATGGAAATATGATTTTGGAAATAGGGTTAGTATTAAATTTAACCCACGTATAATAAGATTTACTGACTTTAATCAATATTTAGATACTTGCAAAAGCTTAAATAAATATGAAGGAATTTATGAACTTATAAATTCCAACAACGCAATTGCAGGTAACTTAAAACTTGGTATTTATAATGATAATGGAAGTTTAAAATTGGTGTATTTTGATGGAGCTACTTATAAAGATGATTGGATTGATGGAGAAATTAAAGGAACCTTGACAAAAACAAAATCAGAAATCGACTTCTTGTTATTGGTGTATGGGGGATTTAAAAATCAAACTAGAAGTTATCTAACCTTTATTAATGACAATATTTTTGAGTATAAAGTAAACAATGAGAAATGGTCGTATAAATTCATCCGTTTACGATAAAAAGCTAATTAAGTTTAAGTAAAGTACAATACCTAGTTTTTAAAAACCCATGATGCAAGGAATTATCAAATTGAAAGCTTAGCTTATTTAAAAGGCTATCATTTGTTGTTGAAAATTCTCGCTTAATTGCTCCCCTTTTTGCTCCCCGTCCCTAAAATAACAAAGCAACTAACTGATTTATAGTTAATTGCCTCTTATGTTATGCGGTGAGGGCGGGATTCGAACCCGCGGTACAGAATTACCCGTACGGCAGTTTAGCAAACTACTGATTTCAGCCACTCATCCACCTCACCAAACTGAAATTTTTTAGGGTGGCAAAAATAAAGATTCACAGCCATACAACCCAAAAAAAGAAATCATGGTTCCTTTTTAGAAAAATATACAACCCGTTGAGTTTGATCAGGAAAACCTGGAGAGCAATGCATCAAATGAAATGGTTTCCTGTACACCGGTTTGAAGTTCTTTTATAGTACAACTGTTCAACTCCAGTTCTTTTGTGCCGATGATGACAATAAAAGGAATTTGTTTCTTCTCTGCATACTTAAACTGTTTATCAAACTTTGCCTGTTCATGAAACAGTTCACAACTGGTTCCTTTGTTGCGGAGTTGCTGCATCAGTTCAAATGCTTTTTTACTTTCTGCTTCTCCTAAGTTGAAGAATAATAATTTGGTTCCTGTATGTACATCAGCAGGGAACAATTTTAGTTCTTCCATTACATCATAGATCCTGTCAACACCAAATGAAATACCAACGCCGGGAATATTAGGTACGCCAAACAAACCGGTGAGGTCATCGTAACGGCCACCACCACCAATGCTGCCCATCTGCACATTGCTTGCTTTTACTTCAAAGATGATTCCGGTGTAATAGTTGAGTCCACGGGCAAGGGTGAAATCAATGGTGAGTGGTGAGCCTTGCCTGCCGGCAGGCAGGTGCTGAGTGGTGAGTTGGGCATTTACAATTGTTTCTATTTCATTAACACCCAACTTACCTGTTGCTGATTCACCTAATAATAATTTGATCTGTTGTAATTTGTCATCATTGCTTCCACTAATGAATACATATTTTTCAATGACTGCAATCTGTTCAACATTCAATCCACGTTGAACTAATTCTTCTTTTACTTTCTCTATCCCGATCTTATCAAGTTTATCAATTGCAACAGTGATGTCAACCATCTTATCGCTGCCCCCACAAACCTCAGCCAAGGCTGCCAGTATTTTTCTGCTGTTGATTTTTATTTCAACATCCATTCCCAGTTTTTCAAAAACTGTTGCATACATCGTTGCAAGTTCTACTTCGTTTAGTAAAGAGTTACTTCCCACTACATCTGCATCGCATTGGTAAAACTCACGGTAGCGGCCTTTTTGCGGACGATCAGCTCTCCATACCGGCTGTATCTGATAGCGTTTAAACGGCATAGTAAGCTGGCTATGATTCATAGCAACATATCTGGCAAAGGGAATAGTGAGATCATATTTTAAAGCACGTTCTGTTATACTGCTGCTATTCTTTCCTGCTAATACTTTTTCAAATGCTTCTTTGGATTGTTGCTGTTTTGCAGGGTTGTCCAATCCGTTATTCAGAATTTTAAAAATTAATTTATCGCCTTCTTCACCATATTTTCCCATGAGTGTGTCAAGGTTTTCCATGGCAGGTGTTTCTAATGGTTCAAACCCATATAATTCAAAAACGCTTTTAATTGTATTGAAAATATAATTGCGTTTCCGAACAACATCTGCTCCAAAATCTCTTGTACCTTGCGGTAATGATACGTTAACCTTCGCCATTGTTCTGTTTATAGTTATCAGGTTTAATAATTTGTTGCTATTTATTCGAGGAACTATCAGTACTTCTTACTTCGTGCCTCGTACTTCCTGTAGTTTGTTTCTCTATAATTTTATCACACGCCCTGTCAATCATTTTAAATACCTCATGATACCCATCTTCTTTTCCATACCAGGGGTCAGGCACATTCCTGTTTTCGCCGGGATACAATTCGTTCAACAGCAGATCAACTTTTTCTTGGTTCCATAATTTGCCACTTATCTTTTTCACATCCATATAGTTGCTGCTGTCCATCACATAAATAAAATCGTACTGCAACAAATCTTCTTTTATAAACTGCCTTGAGCGCTGCCAACAGATATCAACCCCATTCACTTTTGCTACCTTTATACTTAGTTCATGTGGTGTACTGCCTGCATGATAAGCAGATGTTCCTGCACTTTCTACACTCCATTGTAATCCTGCTTTCCATGCTTTGTGTTGCAGAATACCTTCTGCCAAAGGACTGCGACAAATATTCCCCAAACAGACCATTAAAATACGCATGGGTGCAAAGATAATTGAGAGTTTCAAGTTTCAGGGTTCAAGTTTCAGATTCTT
>JBKJNM010000218.1:0-3690 GCA_046593655.1 Lacibacter sp.
ATACGGAAGCCTGGAAGTGTTGAAGGGAGTGGATTTGCAGATAGAAAAGGGCGAAATTGTAAGTCTTGTTGGAAGCAGTGGTGCCGGTAAAAGCACCCTGTTACATATTCTTGGAACTTTGGATGAACCTGATGCCGGGGAAGTGTTGCTCAACGGCACCCGGGTAAATAATTTACGGGGTAAACTATTGGCCGGTTTCCGGAATAAGCACATCGGCTTTGTTTTCCAGTTTCATCATTTATTACCCGAATTCACCGCTTTGGAGAACGTTTGTATTCCCGGATGGTTGGGTAACCGAAAGAAAAAAGAAGTGGAGGAACGGGCAAAAGAATTGTTGAAATTGTTGGCACTGGAAAACAGAATGGAAAACCGGCCATCTGAACTTTCAGGTGGCGAACAACAACGTGTAGCAGTTGCAAGGGCGCTGATCAATAACCCCGATATCATCATGGCAGATGAACCAACAGGTAACCTTGATAGTGCACATGCCAAAGAACTGCATCAGCTATTTTTTGATTTGCGTAAACAATTCAATCAAACTTTTTTGATTGTAACACACAATGAAGAACTCGCTGCCCAATGCGACAGAACAATTCATATGAAGGATGGAAGAATAATTTGATGTATGTTGTTAGATGTGTGATGTACGACTTTTCGAAACTTTAAAATTACTTAGGCAGTAAACTGGCGTACACCTTACATCATACGTCGTACATGCCTTAAACTCTCGGCTTCCATGCAATTTCTTCTACTCCCAACTGATGACCAGTATAGCGGGCAAGTATAAATAAGAAATCACTTAAACGGTTGATGTATTTAATAACCAAAGGATCAACAAACATTTCTTCCTGCTGCATGTGTACACATAACCGTTCGCATCTTCTGCATACACATCTTGCCACATGGATGGTGCTAACTGATACATGACCACCGGGCAATATAAAAAACTTCATCGCTGGAATTGCATCACTCATTTTGTCGATCTCTTTTTCAAGTAATACAATATCACTCTCTTTTAGATCAGGGATTTTCATCTTTGGTTCTTTCTCCGGATCACAGGCCAAAGAAGAGCCAACAGTAAATAAACGGTCCTGTATTTCTTTCAGTATGGCTTTTGTATGTACATCGGCCACATGATCTGCAACCAAACCAATATAGGAATTGAGCTCGTCAACTGTGCCGTAGGTTTCAATCCGTAGATGGCTTTTAGGAACTTTTGTTCCGCCAATTAAACTGGTTTTGCCGAGGTCGCCTGTTTTGGTATAAATTTTTGATGCCATGAGTTGCAGCCGTGAAGGTAGTTATTGATGAATAATGATGGATGCAAAACTACATGAACATGATTGTGTAAAAAAACTTAGCCAGGCCACATACAATTTTATGAGGTTGTATAATGCGATCCTTTAGGCACGCCGGTTCCGGTATATAACGGGGTTGGGGTATCACTTTCAATTATACCATCTCTTAATCGCACCACACGTTTTGCATAATGTGCAATATCTTCTTCATGCGTAACCAATATAACTGTGTTGCCTAATTGATGAATTTCGGTAATGAGGTTCATGATTTCAACGGAAGTTTTACTGTCGAGGTTACCGGTAGGTTCATCTGCTAAAATGATCGATGGATTATTTACCAATGCACGGGCAATAGCCACACGTTGTATCTGTCCACCACTTAACTCGTTTGATTTGTGATGCGACCGATCAGCAAGATTTACTTTGTTCAGCATGTCCAGGGCTCTTTCATTCCTTTCTTTTTTAGGTACACCGGCATAAATCAATGGCAAGGCTACATTTTCCAAAGCAGATAAACGGGGCAACAGGTTGAATTGCTGAAAAACAAATCCAATCTCCTGGTTACGGATTTCAGCCAGATCATTATCAACCATCTTACTTACATCTTTTCCATTGAGGATATATCTGCCATCAGTGAGTGTGTCAAGACAGCCGAGGATATTCATCAATGTACTCTTGCCCGAACCCGATGGGCCCATCAGTGCAACAAATTCATTTTTATTTATCTCCAGATCAATTCCTTTTAAAACAGGAAGTTCCTGTTTACCGAGGTAATAACTTTTTCTCAAAGCTTCAAGATGAATAACAGTTGGCATATGCGGTGAATATAAAATTATTTTTTGATCACTTTAGGAACCATAAAAAATGTATCATTTTTTAAAGCAGCATTTTGTAATGCTTCTGCTCTTGATACCGAGCCTTTCACTTCATCTTCCCGTAATTGATTAATCTCTTCAGTTAAATGCACCAGGGGCTCAATACCTGTTGTATCCAGTTCCTGTAGTTTTTCAATAAAGCCAATCATTTGCTGCATGTCGTTCAGCAAACGATCTTTTTCCTCAGGTTTAATTTCCAACCGGGCAAGTTTGCTCAGTTTATCAATCAGCTCAATGTTCACTTCCATCGTTCAAAAATAAGAAAAAGCATATTGGCTTTACTTATTTTGGATAAATGGAAAAAGGAGCCTGCTTCTGTTATTTGTTCAGCACATTATTCAGTTTATAACAAGGTGCCTTTTAAGAAAAGCAGAGCTACTGAAAAGTAGATAACCAATCCCGTTACATCAACTAATGTTGCAACAAAAGGGGCAGATGAAACAGCAGGATCAGCTCCTGCCTTTTTCAGTATTAATGGCAACATGGAACCACTGAGGGTTCCCCAAAGCACTACACCAAGGAGCGAAAAACCAACAACAAATCCTATTTCATTCCAATTGCTGCCATAAATCTGCGGAGCTATAGAATGCCATACGGCAATGCGGATAAAGCCAATAATTCCGAGTGCTGTTCCTAATAATAATCCCTGGATAATTTCACGTCTCATTACCCGCCACCAATCTGCCAATGTAACTTCTCCCATTGCCATTGCCTGAATAACCAGCGTTGAAGCCTGCGATCCGCTGTTACCACCACTCGAAATAATAAGAGGGATGAATAAGGCCAGCACCACAGCTTTTGCAATTTCATCTTCAAAAAAAGCCATGGCGGAAGCCGTTAATAATTCACCAAGAAATAATACAATCAACCATACAATTCTTTTTTTAAATAATTTAAATACAGTTGTTTCGAGGTAAGGCTCATCCAATGCTTCGGTACCACCCATCTTCTGCATGTCTTCACTAAACTCTTCATTGGCCATCCACAATACGTCATCAATCGTAACAATACCCAGCAATATGTTGGTTTTACTTACTACCGGCAAAGCCACACGGTTATTCATTTTAAAAGCTTCATTGGCTGTTTCCTGGTCGTCATATGCATGAAGTGCGATGAATCGTCCGTCCATCAATTCTTCTACAGTTTTATCAGGAGAAGCCAGGATAATATCACGGATACGCATATCATCTAACAACTCTCCTTTATCATTGATGATATAAAGCACATTAATGGTTTCACTATCCTTTCCATACTTGCGGATGGTATCAAAAACTTCTGCAATGCTATTGTGCGGATAGATGTACACATAATCAGGTGTCATTAAACGACCGATGCTGTCTTCGGGGTATCCTAAAAGCGAAAGTGTAACCTTGCGTTCTTCAGGATTTAATAATTTGATTAATTCACGTACAACATTGCTGGGCAGTTCTTCCAGGAATGAAGTACGATCATCGGCAGGAAGTTCATTTAAGAGTTCTGCTGTTTTAAAAGGAGGCAACTCTTTAATGACCAGTTTT
>JBKJNM010000222.1:0-5943 GCA_046593655.1 Lacibacter sp.
GAGTACCTGCATGTGGTAAGCTGCAAAACCTGTCACCGTGGCGAACATTTTCCACCAGAAGATTAAGAATAACAATGTCAGAATGAAATATATTACATGTCGCTCCTCCGGAGCTCAAATACATCCACTCAATTTTTGCTACTAACATTTTGCCCCTCCGGGGCTATAAATTCTCCTATAAAAGTATTAACTGAACAATAAGATTAATCATCATCTTTTTTGCAAGCTTTCAGCCATTCTTTTATGCCTTCCACAATTTGGGTGGCTACTGCTTTATGAAACTCTGGATCCAGTATTAATTGTTCGTCTTCTTTATTACTTAGAAAAGCCACTTCCACCAAACAGTTGGGATACTCGGTAGGCCCACTAAGGGCAAAATTGAAACTACCAATATTACCAAAATCCTGTAGCCCATCAATCTTCAGCAAACTTTGGCGTATGTACTGTGTTAATGGCCGAAAACCGATGTACCTGTAATAAGTGCTTACTCCTTTTACACTGTCTTTTACGGATGAATTAAGATGGATACTGATAAGAAAATCGGGGTTTTGATTTTTAATCACTTCCGTTCGTTCTGTCATACCTATACCTACATCAGTTGTTCTTGTCATAAATACGTTGGCCTCTTTCTCCAGCAATGCTTTTTCAAGTTGTTTAGCAATGAGCAGTGTATATTTTTTTTCCAATATACCTGTCTTGATACCCGTTGCGCCATTGTTGTCGCCGCCATGCCCTGCATCTACTGCAATCTTCATCTTTTCAAGACTCAGCTCTTCAGGTTGCCGTTTTATTTTTATTATCAGACGTTTGTCTTTGTAATAAATACTGTGACCCCAATGCTGTTTATGTTTCAACTCAATGGTAATGCGGAAAACATCATCCTCTATTTGTTCATGATATACATTGGTGATTTCTTTTGCCGCAGACCGTTGTGTTATCCAGTTGGTATTGCTGGTAGCACCAAAAACATCAATCATAATTTTTGAAGGATTGATTTGCTGCATACTCCTGTAAGGCAATTTCTCTTCCAGATTCACCATTACATAATCAGCAGCAGAATCGCCGGTTACCATCCAGCTATTCGTTAAATAGTAAGGTTGAATTTTTACAGTAGTATCTTTTGTAAAGTTTGCTTTTGGCAAATACCCGAGGTGGTTCTTTGATAATTGAATTTTATAATTACCAATGGTGCTGTCAATTACTTTTACAACAAGGCCGGTATCGAGATAAGTCATCTTGGCACCACCGAGGCGATCAGCTCCTAATCCATACTCTAAATAGGGTAATGATCCGGTTACTTTACCTGTTAGTAATTTACTCTGAACAGCCGATTGCGAGAATCCTGAAATACTGATAAACAAACAGGTAGTAAAAAGGAATCGTATCATACCAGAAAGATACCATAAAAACCCTCATGGCCTTTTGCAGTATTATTACTAACATCCATCACAGTTTTACTGAATTTTAGTATAAACTCCTATGTTTAAGCACTATGCAGAGCCATATCTCGTTAATAGATGGACGACATCGCAGTAGACAAGCGGTAATAGTCATTAATCCTTATCCTAAGACAAACCACAACGTATGACCTGGAATTCAGTAATGGGCCTTATCTCATCCATAGCCCTTTCCCTTCCAATCCTTTTTATCCTTGCCTTCCGGCTGGGTGGATACAGAACCTTTCCTTTTTTATTATGCTACTATGCAATTGTATTTGCTTATAACCTGCTTACTCAAGGTTATATCATTACAAACCCTGAAACTATTCTTTACTGGAACATTTGCAATAACCTGCTTGATGCACCATTGATGCTGACATTTCTTACTTACTTCAGTACGTCACCGGCTTTTACAAAGAAGATGAGAATTACCATTTGCTCTGTTATTAGCTTTGAAATAGCAATAGTATTGCTGAAAGGCTATACAACAGAGGCGATAACAATTATTCTTGGACCAGCTTTGCTAACCGTGGTGTTCTTTTGTGCCTATTTCTTTATCCGCCAGACTAAAATTACCATTACACACCAAAAAGCAATGGGGAAAGCCATCATTGCAGCGTCCCTGCTTTTTGCATACGGCTGTTATACAATTATTTACCTGATGTACTATGTTTTTAAAACCCCGTATGTAGCTGATACCTTTCTGGTTTATTTCCTGGTGGCCACCTTCTCCTCCTTGCTGATGTGTGCTGGTATCATCATTGAAAGAAAAAGGGTTCAGAAATTAAATGAGTTACTACAAACAAGAAAAGAGTTATCCGAATTATATAAGGAAGAAACAAAAATGGCTACCCCGTTAAGAACAGCCATGTTAGATTTTGATAAAGATCAGTGGAGTTAAAAACAATATTTGCTTTCGGCTATCATTTTTAGTTATTCTATACTTTATAGAGCAGTAAGCCTGCCAGCCGATAGTTATGCAGGCAACATAAACGAAAATTCTGTTCCTTCATTTTCCAACGTTTTTACTTTGATTTCACCGCCATGTGCTTTTACAATATCATAACTCAATGATAAACCCAACCCCGTTCCTTGCCCGGTTGGTTTGGTGGTAAAGAATGGTTGAAATATTTTGTCTAATACTTTTTGAGGAATACCGTTGCCGTTATCGCTAACAGAAATAACAGCCCCCCTGCCCCCCGATAGGGGGTTCTGGGTCGTTTTAATTGTAACAGTCGGTTCATATCCCGGAATATTTTGTTTCTTTTTTTCATCCACTGCATAAAAAGCATTGTTGATTAAATTCAATACAACTCTTCCAATATCTTGTGGAATAATGTTGATGTTGCCAATTGATTTATCAAAATCAGTTTTCATTGTTGCATTGAATGATTTATCCTTTGCTCTTAGCCCATGATAGGAGAGACGTAAATATTCATCACACAAAGCATTAATATCGGTTGGTTCTTTTACACCGCTGCTGCTTCTGCTATGTTGCAACATGCCTTTTACAATAGCTGCTGCTCGTTGACCATGGTGATTTATTTTTTCATTATTCTGAAAAATATCGTTCAGTATTTCATCCTGTTCTTCACTTTTTAATTTTGACTTTTGACTTTTTAATTCTTCTATCAATTCATTATTTACTTCACTAAAATTATTGACGAAGTTTAACGGGTTTTGAATTTCATGCGCAATGCCTGCGGTGAGTTCGCCAAGGCTGGCCATTTTTTCGGATTGTATCAGTTGCTTTTGAGTAGCTTTAAGTGTTGAAACGGTTTGGTTTAATGTTTCAAAAGACGCTGCATTTTCAATGGCAATAGCAGTGTAGGTAGCAATATTTCTCAGCATAAAAAGATGATAATCTGAATATGCATTTTCCCGGAAGCTTTGCACAGTAATAACACCTAATTTTTTTTTGTTTACTACTAACGGAAGAAAGATCAGGGAAATAGGCTGACCTCCTTCATGCGGAGTGGGCACTTCCTGTAAGTGGTCTTTGTAATCTATATTTAGGTTACCAATAATAATTTCCTGTTCGCTGTTGAAACATACGGGGCCGAAGCGATTTGTATCGTCGATTGAATTTGAATAAAAAGCCAGCGGTTCTCCGTTTTCGTAAGTGGATGGGAAATCAATTCTTTTTAGTGCCTCATTGTAAATACCAATGCCAAATACTGCCGCATCCATTAATGTGTTTACATTATCGTACACGGTGCCCATTATTTTTTCAATAGACAGCGATGCAATTATTTTGCGACCAATCTCCCCAAGTTGCTCAACATTTTGATAAGATTGTTGAAGGTTTTCTTTTTGTACAGAAAGCTCCTTTGCTTTATTGTCAATCTCTTCTTTTTGTTTTTGCAGCAGAGTGTTGGCATTTCTTTTTTGGCGGATGTTGCGTAGCAGAAGAAAAGCTACTATGAACAATGCCACAAGCCCACCGATGAGCGCATTTTGTTTTGCCTCGGTTCTTTCCTGAAGCCGGGCATCTGCTATTTCTTGCTGGCGCATGGCTTCATCGTAGGTCATGCTCTGCAACTGATTTGCTTTTTGCTGGCTAAACATACTATCCTTAGTAGCAATAGTAACAGCTTGGTAAGCATAGGCACTATCTATTTCATTTGCAGACCTATAGTACCCGGCTAAAAAATTACTAGAAGCCAAAAGCTTATCCTGAAAACCTGCGTTGCTGGCTATTGTAAAAGAAAGTTTGGCGTAATACAGGCAGGAATCTGGTGTATTTTTTTTAAGAAATACCCTTGCCAGACCCAGGTAATTTTCACACAAACCTTCGTCGTTGTTGGTAAGTTTAAGATATGGAGTAGCTTGGTTATAGTAAACCATTGCACTATCGCTTTTTCCTAATTTTTGAAATATATTGCCAATATTATTTAATCCAAGGCCGAAAAGCGACGTATTATTTTTTGAAACGGCTAATGCGTGACCCAGCCTGGTATAATACATTGCAGAATCTAATTGATTAGTTTTTTCATAGGTGTCCCCCATATTTATTATAGTATTAACCATTCTGTTAGTATCCCGAAGTTGTTGATACATTGATAGTGTTTTATGACTGTATTCAAGCGATCGCTTAATGTCACCTCCATAAAAATATAGATCAGCAATACTGCTGAAGGAACCCGCTATGCCCAAAATATTGTGCGCTTCCTCAAATATTTTTAATGCTTGCAAATAAAACTCCAGCGCTTTGGGGTAGTCACCTTTAGTATTAAACACAGAGCCTATTCTTTGGAGGCTACTTGCTTCTCCTAGTTTGTAATTAATGTTCCGGGACAATTCAAGCGCCTGCCTTGCGAGTAGTAAAGATGTATCAGGTTTTGAAAACAGATAAGCCCTTGACAGCCCGTTTAGCTGTATCACCTTGATTGTATCTTCCTTTGCTGTTGTTAGTAATTGGATAAGGCTATCGGCTGTTCTGTTTTGGGCTAACAAGTTGCTACAGATGCCATTTAACAGCACCAATAAAATAATAACTCTTCTCATGTTAATTGTTGTTTTGGATGTATCATTATTTTGCTTTAAAAAAATGGTAATTGAATTATAAACTTCGTTCCCATGCCCTCCTTTGTATCCACTTTCAATTCTCCTCCATGCGCTTTTACAATATCATAACTCTTCTGAATCACGGATTCGCACAGATGAATAGATTGCACGGATTTACTTCTCATGATATGGGGATTTGAATTGTAAATGCTGTTCCATTTCCTTCATTATTTTCTACAAGTATCTCCCCACCATGTGCTTTCACAATATCATAACTCAAACTCAAACCCAACCCCGTTCCCTGCCCGGTTGGTTTGGTGGTAAAGAAAGGTTGAAATATTTTATCGAGAACTTTTTGCGGAATGCCACCCCCATTGTCAGATACTTTTATGGCAACACTCCGACCTCCTGAAGGGGGCTGAATCGAACGGGTTGAAATAGTAACAGTAGGTTCATATCCTTCGGGCTGTTGCTTCTTCTTTTCTGCCACTGCATAAAAAGCATTGGTCAATAAATTCAAAACAACTCTTCCAATATCCTGCGGAATGATATTGATATTACCAATTGAATGATCAAAATCAGTTTTCATTGTTGCATTGAACGATTTATCTTTTGCCCGCAAGCCATGATAACAAAGGCGTAGATATTCGTCCGCCAATGCATTAATATCTGTTGGTTCTTTTACAGCACTGCTGCTGCGGCTGTGTTGCAGCATTCCTTTTACAATAGCATCTGCTCTTTTGCCATGAAAGATGATTTTTTCTTCATTATCTATTACATCATTTGCCAATGCTTTCACTTCTTCAATATTTCCTTTATCCAACTCATCTTTCATTTCCACCAGCAATTCTTTATTTACTTCACTAAAGTTATTTACAAAATTTAATGGGTTTTGTATTTCATGCGCAATGCCTGCTGTAAGTTCTCCAAGACTGGCCATTTTTTCAGATTGTATCAATTGCTTTTGTGTAGCCTGTAACTGGCCAAGGGTTTCGTT
>JBKJNM010000257.1:0-2910 GCA_046593655.1 Lacibacter sp.
TTATTTCTCAGCAACGTCTCTTCAATTGCCTTGTGTGTTTGCCAAGGACGTTGCGTCTCTATCATAAACTTGTTCAAGAATCAACTTACAAGAATCGTCAAACTTTTGCAATTTCACCATCTGGCCTAGACCATTTCCCAGAGTTAGTGCAAGTATGTAACCATTCTATAAAATTAGGGAACCTGGCGCAAGAATGAGGCGTGGCTTTTGTGTATTGGCTTCTTGTGCCTTACTTCTCAGCAACGTCTCTTCAATTGCCTTGTGCGTTTGCCAAGTACGTTGCGTCTTACTAAGGAGGATTGTCTTTGTTAAATCCAAATTTAATACCTCTGCTGCATGTATGCAAAATTCAATTGCTATCAGTAGTACGCAACGTCCCCGCATGCTTACTACATATCCTCAACAATTATCTATTGGGAGACATTGCTTGGAAGGAAGAGAGGTCAAGCGCCTTCTCCATATACACCACTCCTTCCAACGGGTTTTCATAATAAGCAGTGGTTTCAACAAAGCCGTATTTTTTATACAATCCAATAGCAGGTTGCAGTTTCAGCAAAGTATCCAGTTTCATTTTTTTATAGCCAAGCCGTTCAGCATCTTTCAGCAACTGATCCACCAATGCTTTACCGATTTTATGTTTTCGATATGCTGGTTTTACATAGAGTCGTTTCATTTCACAAACTGCATCTTCTTTCATTGGCAGCAGCGCAATACAACCTGCCATTTCATTCTTCCATGTGGCAATGTATAAAACGCCTCGGGGCGGCCCGTATTTCTTCAGCGGATCTTTCAGCTCTTCTTCAAAACTCTGGAAACACAAATTTTCATCTAACTCCTGTTCGTATGCACGAAAAAGAGTCCTGATCTCATTCATCAAAACACCTTCTTCTTTTATTTGAATCAACTGCAACATTTTATATAACTTACTCAGCAAACTTACAATCTTTCCACATTCATGATTTTACGAATCGTCATCTTACTGCTGTTACCCGGTTTTTTATTTTCGCAGAAATATAAAAAACTTCATGCGGCATCGGTACTTGCAGATACACACAATGATATCCCTTCTTCGTCTATTGAAAAAAAACTTGCTTTTGATACTAACCTCAAAGGAAAAACGCATTCTGATCTGAACCGCATGTTTGAAGGTGGCGTGGATGCACAGATGTTTTCTGTTTTCTGTGATGGTGAACAAAAAAATCCCTACAACTATGCCAACAGGGAAATAGACAGTGTACATGAATGGGTGCGGCGAAATCCATCAAAGATGATGATGGTATATACTCCTGCTGATCTGCAAAAAGCCATCAAAGAAAAGAAACTGGCTACAATGATTGGTGTAGAAGGCGGACACATGATTGAAAACGAGTTGGAAAAGCTTGATGCGTTATATAAAAGAGGAATGCGTTACATGACCATTACCTGGAACAACTCTACTGACTGGGCAACGAGTGCGGCTGACGAGACGGCCTCCCTAAATCCCTCCAAAGGAGGGACTTTAAACTCCGACGGGAAAAAAGGGTTGACGAATTTTGGCATTGCTGTTATTAAACGTATGAATGAGTTGGGTGTGATGGTGGATATTAGTCATGTAGGTGAACAAACATTTTGGGACATCATCAGGATCAGCAACAAACCAATCATTGCATCGCATAGCTGTGTTTGGAATCTTTGCCCGCATCGCCGCAATTTAAAAGACGACCAGATTAAAGCCATTGCCAAAACCGGCGGTGTGGTGTTTTTAAATTTCTATGCTGGCTTTATTGATAGTACGTACGAATTAAAACGCAATGCATTTATCAATCAACATCAAATTGAAATTGATCAACTCATTCAGGAAGGCAAACAAAAAGATTATGCGTTGATGATGGTATCAGAAAAATATAAAACAGAAATGGATGCTTTACGTCCACCCCTATCGCTGCTTCTTGATCATCTTGATTATATTGTTCAATTGGTGGGTGCAGATCATGTAGGTATTGGTAGTGATTTTGATGGCATTGAAGCACCGCCGCTAGAATTAAACGGAGTGGAAGATTATCCGCTCATCACTAAAGCCTTGCTGGAAAGGGGTTACAGCAAAAAAAATATTAAAAAAATATTGGGTAGAAATTTTATCCGTGTATTTAAAGCCAATCAAAGTAATTAAATTCAATCAACTAATAACTAACTGCTATGCGTTTTTTTCTTTCTCTTCTTTTCATCGTATGTACAAACGGGCTCATGAGCCAGTCCATTGGAGATCTGTTATCACCGGCGTTCCCAAGTAATTTAACTGCCAGTGCCGATGGCAAATCCATAGCATGGATATTTAATAATAAAGGAAGTCGAAATGTATTTGTTGCAGATGCAACAGGAACCAATGTGAAACAGATCACCAATTTTATTGGCGATGATGGTATGGACATGAACAGTTTGTCCTTTACACCCGATGGAAACAAATTAATTTTTGTTCGTGGTAATGCCGCTAACGGTCGGGGGGAACCGGCCAATCCTGCACAGCTTCAGCAATCAACTGAACGAATGGTTTGCATCATCCATAAAGATGGGAAAGGGTTGCGTAAAATAGCGCCGGGTTTTTATCCAAAAGTTTCGCCCGATGGAAAAACAATTGCCTATTTAAATGGAGGACAGGTTTGGACAGCATCACTTCCTGATTCCAGCAGCAAGCCTCAAAAGCTTTTCCAGGCAAGGGGTTCGCAAGGTTCCATCCGTTGGAGCCCCGATGGAACAAAGCTTGTTTTTGTAAGTAGCAGAGGCGATCATTCTTTTATTGGCGTTTACAATTTCGCCAGCAAACAGATCTCTTACCCTGATCCTTCTGCAGATATAGATAGTGATCCGGTGTGGAGTGCAGATAGTAAGTTGCTTGCTTATGTTCGCCAGCCCAATGTAAGAGTAGATGTTCCT
>JBKJNM010000227.1:0-2505 GCA_046593655.1 Lacibacter sp.
AATTAAATTTGTTTTGCAACAGGTGGTTCGCAAATTCACAAACATTACAGCATTTTCTACTAATAATGGAATGAAGAACGCAAACCGTGGTGGTATTGATGCTACCAGTCCTGAAACTACTCTCAATATATGGTCGTGCAATATGGGCGGTGGCATACTTGGTTATGCACAGTTTCCGGGAGGAAACATAGCAACAGATGGGATAGTGCTAAATACACTTGCATTCGGCAAAGGGAACAGTTTTAATTTATATGAGGATTATGATCTTGGCCGCACTGCTACACATGAAGTAGGTCACTACTTTAATCTTCGGCATATCTGGGGCGACAGAAAGTGCGGCAATGATTATGTTGATGACACGCCCTTACATGAAACTTATAATTTCGGTTGCCCTGCTGCAAATAAGATCAGCATTTGTGATGGCGGTATTGAAATGACCATGAATTATATGGATTATACTGATGATGCCTGTATGTATATGTTCACAATAAAACAGGCTTTGCGCATGCAGGCAACTTTTGCAGCAGGCGGCCCCAGAGAAACGTTAAGATAATATTGCTCTAATAACAACAGCCCTTGCTATAAAAGCAAGGGCTGTTTCATTTATATTATTGAATCATCAATTCAAAATATCTGAACCAAAATAAGATTGCAATACTTCAGGTATGTTAATTCCGCTTTCTGTTTGATTGTTCTCCAGCAATGCGGCAAGTATTCTTGGCAATGCCAGTGAACTTCCGTTTAAAGAATGTAACAGTTGCATTTTACCAGTTGCGTCTTTGAAACGGATCTTCATGCGGTTGGTTTGATAATTTTCAAAGTTGCTTACACTACTGCATTCCAGCCATTTTTTTTGTGCAGCACTCCATACTTCAAAATCGTATGTAAGAGCTGATGTAAAACCCATATCGCCACCACATAAACGAAGGATGCGGTATTTCAGTCCAAGATTTTGTAACAGTTGCTCAACATGTGCTACCATTTCATCTAACACTTCATAGCTTTTATCAGGGTGTACCAATTGAATGATCTCTACTTTATCAAACTGGTGCACACGGTTTAAACCACGTACATCCGCACCAAAACTTCCTGCCTCTCTTCTGAAACAAGGTGTGTAAGCCGTCATTTTAATTGGCAGATCATTTTCTTTTACAATCTCATCACGATAAATATTGGTAACGGGTACTTCAGCAGTTGGAATTAAATAAAAATTATCGGCAGGCATAAAATACATCTGCCCTTCTTTATCGGGCAACTGTCCGGTACCGTAAGCTGATGCTTCATTCACCATATAAGGTGGAATATATTCTGTATAACCGGCTGCAGTATTATAATCAAGAAAATAACTGATAAGTGCACGTTGCAGCTTCGCACCCTTTCCTTTATAAACTGGAAAGCCACTGCCCGTGAGCTTTACACCTAATTCAAAATTTACAATGTCATATTGCCTGATGAGATCCCAATGCGGAACAGCGTTTGCAGGTAGAACAGGATCAACTCCGCTTTCTTTTACATGCACATTATCCTCCGGTGTTTTACCAACAGGTACTAAGGCTGATGGAAGATTGGGTAATCGTACCAATAACTCATTCACCTGTTTCTCTAATAACGCAAGCTCATCTGCAATTTGCTTTGCCGATTCTTTATGTTGTGCTACTTCTGTTTTCTTTTGTTCTGCTGCTTCTTTTTCACCCTTGCCCATGAGCATACCAATTTCTTTTGAAGCTGCATTTACTTTGGCTGCAAGGTCATCATTCTCCAACTGCTTTTTACGACGTTGCTCATCCAGTTCAATGATGTCATCAACTGTATGGAGATCCGTAAAGTTTTTTACGGTGAGTCTTTCTTTCACTAACTCCCTGTTCTGGCGGATAAATGCCAATTGTAACATAACTCAAAAATTTGCGGCAAAGATAAGTGCTGTAAAAAGGAAAATAGATCTTGTATAATGTCTTATTCAGGCTCATTATTGCAAAACGCCGGTGAGCCACCCTTTGGGGGTGACCCACCGCATCCATCAACTCAAATATTTTCCTACAATCGGCACTCTCCTGCCCACACCAAATGCTTTTGGCGAAACACGAATGATGGGGCAAAACTGATTTCGTTTGTATTCATTTAAATTAACCATTTTCAGTACTCGATCAACCAGTGCCGCATCATAACCTAAAGCCTTGATATCATTTGGACCTTGTCTCCGTTCAATGTATTGATACAACACCTTGTCGAGGATAGAATAGTCTGGTAAGGAGTCGGAATCTTTTTGCCCAGTTCTTAGCTCTGCACTTGGTGGTTTATTAATGATATTAGTTGGTATGATTACTTCTTTCCGGTTGATGTACCTGGCCAACTCATATACCTGTAGCTTATAACAATCGCCCAACACACCAATACCACCGGCCATATCGCCATATAAGGTTCCATAGCCTGTTGCCAGTTCACTCTTGTTGGACGTGTTGAGTAAGATATAGCCAAACTTATTGGCAATTGCCATCAATAAATTAC
>JBKJNM010000256.1:0-8982 GCA_046593655.1 Lacibacter sp.
GGCGAAGTGGATAAAGACGAAATGATTGCCATTCAAAACAGCAAAAACAAAACAGGCAATAAAGGGTTGATCATGAACCGTGGTTCAGATGATGCAGGTGAAACAGAAAGCAAAACCGTTGGACTGCAAAACAGTTTTGAACTCATGCAATCCCTGTTTGTAAATGTGGGCAAGGGAACCGGCACCACCATCATTTCTGCCGCCGGTGGCGTACAGTTTGCGCAGGAACGTGACGACTTGGAAAACGGGGTGTTTACGTTCAGTTTACTGGAGGCATTAAGCAAAAACGAAACCATCAAAGTGTCGGAGTTGAAAAAATATGTAGGTCAACGGGTGGAGCAACTTACTAACGGCTTACAAAAACCCACTACACGTAATGAATTGAAAGATTTTGATTGGGAAGTATGGTAATAAATCAAACTGCTTTCCTTAACTTGAAACTCTTTCAAAAAATCAACCATGTTCACATTTGCATTATTCAATCTCAAAGGAGGTGTTGGCAAAACTGCCAGTTGTGTAAACTTTGCCTATCTCGCTGCAAAAGACGGGTATAAAACCCTGTTATGGGATATAGATCCGCAAGGGGCTACTTCCTTTTATTACAATATCAAGCCGAAACAAAAAGTGGCTATTCGTGATTTGGTTGGAAAAGACGCAGAACTGGCAAGCAACATCATGGCAACAGAGTATGAAAACCTCGATATTATTCCGGCTGATGTTACTGCTAAAGCATTTGATAATATGATTGATGAAATGAAAACATCAAAGAAACGGTTAGCTACTATTTTGAAACAACTCAAAAACGAATATGATTTTATTTTTATTGATTGTCCTCCCGGGTTAAGTTCTCTTGCCGAAAACATATTTAATGCATCAGATATTGTGTTGATGCCTATTATCCCCACTACACTTTCAGTTCGCACCTATCATATGGTGAAAGATTTTTTTAAAGAAAAAGAAATCGACATTAAAAAAATGACTTGCTTTTTTACCATGACTGATCTGCGGCGCAACATGCACAATGAAGTAATGGAAGAGTTATATAAAGACAAACGCTTTTTTGAAAGCTATATCCCTTATCTAAGCGATGTAGAAAAAATGGGTATACACAAAGCTCCACTGGAAGAATTTGCACGCAGCAGTTATGCCGCACAATGCTATCGGGATCTGTGGGAAGAGATTAAGGAAGGTGTGCTGTAAGTCAATGCTGTACTGCATTTCAGGCAACCGTAAATTTACCACAATATTCCTAAGTAGTAACCCTCAATTTTATTAAAAATAGTGTTTAGCTATTGTTTTAATGAAAATCTGTTTCTACATTTGAATTGTCCTAGTAATTAGAAAACCAATAAATAAATCCAATTATCATGAAAAAGCCACTTCGGTTCTTCTCCTTCGTATTTTTCCTTTTCGCCATTTATTTGAACGTGTTCTACAAAGAAGATTCTTTTCTTGCACGTGTAGTTGCAGGTAAATCTGAAGCTTCAAAACAACAGACTGTAGCACAACAAACCAAAGAGGCGAAGCCATTAGAAAATGAAATGGCAGAGAATACAAGTAAATAATTATTAATTCTTTTACGCATCACGTTAAGCAGGTCAATGACCCGGCAATCCGTACCCTATCTTTTTATACTGCCGGTGTTGAATTTTCTCATAATGTAAGTTTGCGGAGGTGGTTTCTACCACCTCCTTTTTTTGTTTCTAAAATTTCATGCTGCGATTTGTAGGAGCTGTTGAGGCAGCCTATCTTAGCAGTATGGCTGATGATAAAAAAGTTTTTCTACTCGATGCGCTTGCTCTCATTTTTCGTGCATACTATGCACTTATCCGCAACCCCCGCAATACGTCCAAAGGCAAAAATACAAACGCACAGTTTGGGTTTACCAATGCAATTGTTGAATTGATCAATAACCGTAAGCCATCTCATATGGCTGTGTGTTTTGATACGCATGCCCCTACAGAACGGCATACTGATTTTGCAGAGTACAAGGCCAACCGGCAGGAAGCCCCTGAAGATTTGTTGCTGGCCATCCCCGATATCAAACGCATCATCCAGGGTTTCAACATCCCTGTTATTGAAAAAGATGGATATGAAGCTGATGATATTATTGGTACACTCAGCAAACAAGCCGAAGCTGCGGGTTATGAAGTGTACATGGTTACCCCGGATAAAGACTATGGCCAACTCGTAACGGAGAAGGTTAAAATTTATAAACCTGCTTACCAGGGAGGCGATATAGAGATCATGGGGCCCGCCGAAATATGTGCAAAATGGAATATCAAACATGTAAGCCAGGTGATTGATATTTTGGGCATGATGGGAGATGCCGTGGATAATATACCCGGCATTCCTGGTGTAGGTGAAAAAACAGCTGCCAAATTATTAGCCGAATATGAAACACTGGAAAATGTGTTGGCCAATGCAGGCAATATCAAAGGAAAGATGGGTGAAAAAATTGCTGCAGGAAAAGAACTCGCCATTTTGAGTAAGAAACTGGCAACTATCATTATGGATGTGCCGGTTGAATTTCATGCAGAAGATTTTAGGTTAAAAGAATGGAACAAAGAAGTGTTGAAGGATGTATTTGCTGAACTTGAATTTAAAACACTTGGCAAACGCATACTGGGCGAAGACTTTAGTGTGGTTTTTTCAGCACCTGTTGGCGTACAAACTAATTTGTTTGGTGATGCAATTGAAACAATGAAGGCAGAGCCGAGAAAAGAAAAGAAAAGAGAAGTTGTAGAAGCTCAACTAACTGATTCAGTTGACACTGACTCAACAGACAAGAATGAAACCGATGAAAGTACAATAACAGCTGGTAAAAATATCAACAATACTCCGCATGAATATATTGCAATAACTACATATGCAGCCATCAAACAACTGGTTGATGAACTGAGTAAGCAAAAAGAAATTTGTTTTGATAGCGAAACAACGGGGTTAGATGCAAATGATTGCGAACTGGTAGGGTTGAGTTTTTCCTATCAGCCATACAAAGCATGGTATGTTCCCTGCCCAGCCGATCAAACGGAAACAAAGAAAATCCTGAACCTGTTCAAGCCATTATTTGATGACGAAACAAAAATATGGATCGGGCAAAATATTAAATACGATCTGCTGGTATTGAAATGGTATGGCGTAGAATTAAAAGGAACATTGTTTGATACCATGCTTGCACATTATGTGGTAGAACCTGAAGGCAAACGCAGCATGGATTTATTAAGTGCACAATTTCTTGGCTATGAGCCTGTGCATATTGAAGAACTCATCGGTAAAAAAGTTCCCAAAAACTCTGCAGCAAAGCAGCAGGGAACCATGCGTGATGTTGAATTGGAAAAGATCACTGAATATGCAGCAGAAGATGCAGACATCACCCTGCAACTAAAAGAAGTGCTCTTTCCCAGGCTCAAAGAAAAAGATGTTGAGCGTGTTTTTTATGAAGTGGAAAATCCATTGGTGAAAGTATTAACCGATATGGAGTTTGAAGGAATTAAAGTAGATACAGGGTTTTTGAATGTATATTCTAAGCAATTGGAGAAAGATGCAAAAGAAGCAGAACAAAAGGTATTTACTGCATCAGGATTAAAATTCAATCTTGCTTCACCCAAACAATTAGGCGAAGTATTGTTTGATCATTTGAAGCTAGATCCAAAAGCAAAAAAAACAAAAACGGGACAGTATGCAACGGGTGAAGATGTGTTGTTGAAACTTGCACACAGCAGTTCTATTGTAGAAGATATTTTGGTTTTCCGTGAACTCACTAAGTTGAAATCTACTTATGTTGATGCATTGCCTTTACTCATCAACCGTAAAACAGGAAGAGTACACACAACCTATGGGCAAGCTGTAGCAGTTACGGGTCGTTTAGCAAGCAATAACCCTAACCTGCAGAATATTCCTGTTCGCACAGAACGTGGCAGAGAAGTGCGGAAAGCATTTGTAGCAAGAGATGAAAACCATGTATTGCTGAGTGCTGATTATTCACAGATTGAATTACGTATTGTTGCGGCTATCAGCGGCGACGCAGCCATGTGCGAAGCATTCATTCAAGGAAAAGATATTCATACAGCAACTGCTGCCAAAGTGTATAAGATTGAAGAGAAAGATGTAACCAAAGAAATGCGCTACAAAGCCAAGAGCGTAAACTTTGGTATCATTTACGGACAAGGAGCATTTGGACTGGCCGATAATTTAGGTATCAGCAGAACAGAAGCCAAGGAAATTATTGATAATTATAAAAAGGAGTTTGCAGGTATTCAAAAATATATGGATGATACAGTCAATTTTGCAAGAGAGCATGGGTATGTGCAAACGCTGATGGGGCGCAAGCGATGGCTGAAAGATATCAACTCTTCCAACTTTACGGTGCGTGGCTTTGCAGAACGCAACGCCATTAATTCACCCATCCAGGGAACAGCGGCCGATATGATTAAACTGGCCATGATTAAAACACATGCAGCTTTGCAAAAGAATAAATTCAAAAGCAAGATGATTTTGCAGGTACATGATGAGTTGGTGTTTGATGTACTTAAAGAAGAAGTAGATGAAATTAAAACACTCATCATTGATTGTATGCAAACAGCTATGCCCTTAACAAATAATGTACCTGTCATTGCCGAGGCAGGAACAGGTACAAACTGGCTGGAGGCACATTAAAATAAATTTTTCATGCGATTTTGCCTACTGATACCTTTCCTTTTTGTGCAGCTTGTAACGATTGCTCAAACAAAGACCATTCATTTTATCAACGGGCAATGGTTTAATGGTAAAGATTTTACAACAGGTGATTTTTATAGCGTTAATGGGTTACTCAGCAAACAACAACCTTCAGCAGTTGATACAATTATAGATCTCCACAATCAATTCGTGATTCCACCATTTGCAGAAGCACATAACCATTCACCCGATACGGAACAGGATTTGGATTTCATTATAGAACGTTACCTGGCCGATGGAATTTTTTATATTAAGAATCCCAACAATATTCCTTTCACCAGCAATAAGATCAAAAGCAGAATCAATCATCCAAAAAGCGTGGATGTGCTTTATGCAAACGGAGGGCTTACTGCAACAGGCGGGCACCCGACTGTTTTATACAATTACATGCTTACTACGATTTATAAAAAATCATTACCCGGCTGGACAAGTAAAAGCTTTGAAGGCGAGGCATATTATATTATTAATACGAAAGAAGACCTTGAAAAAAAATGGCCATTCATTTTATCGCAAAAACCAGGTTTCATTAAATTTTACCTGATCTATTCAGAAGAATACGAGTTGCGAAAAAATGATACGCTTTATAATGGCAAAAAAGGGATTGATCCCCGCCTTGCAAAGTTGATTGTGAAAAAAGCACATGCAGCAGGTTTGCAGGTAAGTTGTCATGTAGAAACACCAACCGATTTAAAAAATGCTGTAAGGGCGGGTGTTGATGAAATCAACCATTTACCTGGCTACCAGGTTAGATGGAAAGACGGATATGATGCAGCATATTACCGTATAACAGCTGCAACTGCGAGGAGAATGAAACGTAGAAAAATTCATGCTGATGCCAGTTACTCTTTAGTAGAAACGGAGTTATTTGAAAAAGATTCCTTAAGAATAAAACAAAGGCTGGCAGTGCAAAAAGCAAATCTGCTGCTGCTGAAAAAATTTAAAGTATCGGTAACTATTGGGTGCGACAGTTATAACCTCACAGCTAAAACTGAAATGGACTATTTCCGAAAACTGGGTATCTATAGTAATCTGGAATTATTGAAAATGTGGAGCGAGGTTACAGCAAAAGCAATTTTTCCAAATCGTAAAATAGCCGCGTTGCAGGAAGGATATGAGGCCAGCTTTTTAGTATTGGGGCAGAATCCACTAATGAGTGAAGAATTTAGATACCATATAACACTTAGAATAAAACAAGGAGTGGTACTTTGGTAATAATCCTCTGGTAAATTTACTAACTTTCCGTTTTAATTTATAGGGCATCAGTTTACTGGAAGATATTGCTGGTAATCCCCCCTTAAAGATTTGCATGCTGACTTATTAAATCCGCCTTTCAGTTAATTTGTTTATTTCATAGAGCGAAATAGGCACTCTAACATTTATACAGTGAAAACGATTTCAAGTGAAAATAGCAAACCGTAAAAAAGCAATTCTCATTATAGCCCTTATTCTGGCAGGGCTTTTGGCAATACGTATTGTTACATTCAGAACAAACAGGTTTGAACAAAAAACCAATAAATCAATTGAAGAAGCCAGGTTGTTCCTGGGTCAATTAAGCAATTTGTTGAATACTTCTGAAGAATTGGTTATTACAGCAAGAGGTTTTCACACTATAAAAGAGGATGCTTTCTTAAATGCATATAATAATACAAGAGCGGCGACATTACAAAGCTTACTGCAATTACCAACCTATTTATCTGTTGAAGAAACACTGCTTAAACAACGTGTTGATTCACTGAATGTACTTGTTAGAAATGAAATAAGATTGTCAGATAACATCATTGAATTATCAAAAACCAATATTGATGCGAAGGATTTATTGGAACAATATATAAAAGAAGTAGCGAATCTGTCCACCCTGATAAAATCAGTTGCTTCATCCATATCTTCCTATAAAGCAAATCAACTTCAGCAGATGGAGTTAACTGCTGCCAAAACAGCAAAATTATTTAACTGGTTATTTGTCATCAATTTGGTAGCATTGTCTATTGTTTTAGTAGTTGGGTTTTTACTTGTATACAGAAGTTTAAAGGCAAAAACCAAAGCAGAGAAAGTATTACATAGTTATAAACAAAGCAATCAATTTATCAATTCACTGGCTGAAGGTATTATTGTACAAAATGAAAAAGGATACATTATTGAATGTAACCTGGCAGCGCAAAAAATACTTGGTCTTATAGGCAAGCAGATACAGGGGCAAACATGGGTTGACCCGGGATGGGAGATGGTGCATGCAGACGGGTCGGCTTTCCCAAATGAAAAGAACCCGGCAATGCTTGTATTAAAAACCGGTACTGCACAACGTAATGTTGTTATGGGTATTCAAAAGGCCAATGCGAAATTAACATGGATACAGATAAACTCACATCCCATTCATTCCGATGAAGGAACATTGGAAGGGGTTGTAACAACTTTTACAGACAATACGGAACAGAAACTTGCAACAGATCAGTTAAAGCAATCAGAACAGTATCGTAAGTCGTTTATGAATGCGGCGAAAGAAGGATTCTTAATGATTGATCAAGACTACCGGGTAATCATTGCAAACAATGCTTCTAAAGAAATCATCCGGGAAAACCTTGGCATCATCGTAAAGGAAGAAATGAACATGTTTAATCGCTTGCCTGAAGAACGTAAAAAAGTTGTACTAAATCATTTAGGAAAAGTCTTTAAAGGAGAGCGTGTTGAATATGAAGTGTATTATGACTTTATACCTGGAAGAAAAGATTCCTGGATGTTTTACAGTATTTCGCCGGTTATGAATGACAATAAAATCATTGTGGCCGCCTGTATTACGTTAAGAGATATTACGGAACGTAAAAGAATTGAACAGGAATTACAAAAAAATGAAGAGCGGTTAAGACTGGCGCTCGATAAAACGGGAGATAATGCATGGGAGCACAATTTTAAAACAGGCATTACCTGGTTTTCATCTGCTAATAATCGTTTTTTAGGTTTTAATAATAATGAAATAGTGCAGAACGAAAATAAAAGTTATTGGTGGGAAAGTGTACACTCCGAAGACAAGGACTTACTCCAAAAGAATGATGAGGAGTATAAAGCAGGTTTGCGAGAAAGTCACTCACTTGAGTATCGCATTTATCATAAAGATGGCAGCATGAAATGGGTGCTTGATCGTGGCGTGGTCATTGAAAAAAAAGAGGATGGAACCCCGTTGAGAATTGTAGGAACACATGCCGACATTACCAATGAAAAGGAGCTGCTGAAAAACATGGTAGAGCAGGAGCAGCAAAAAAAACAAGCAATTGTAGAAGCAGTCATTCAGGCACAGGAAAAAGAAAGAGATGAAATTTCTTATGAATTGCATGAAGAAGTAAGCCAGGTATTGTCTACTGTAAAAATGTTTTTGGGTATTGCCGCAAAAAATCCGGCTGACTCACAAAATTATTTGCAAATGGCAACAGAGCGAACAACTGAAGCCATTGAAGAACTCCGGAAAATAAGCCAGAATATCAATTCATCTACGTTAAAAATAATAGGACTTACTGATGCTTTAAAAGATTTGGTTGGCCAGGCAAAGAAAAATTCAACTATTCAGTTTAAGATAGATTACACAAATTATGATGCGGCAATTGATATTGATTTCCCTGTTCAACTTACGATATTCAGAATTGTTCAAGCACAGATTAAAAATATTATCAGGCATTCAGAAGCTGAAACAGCTTCAATTATATTATCTAATTCAGAACAAATTGTAAAGCTATCCATTGTCGATAATGGAAAGGGTTTTAATAAAAAATATGCGCACTACGGATTAGGATTTCAAAATATTATTCATCGGGCAGAACAATATCATGGCAGTGTTGAAATCAATACGGAGCCGGGCAAAGGTTGCCGCTTGCATGTAACCCTTCCTCTTTCATTAATTAATTAACTGTAACGGGCTACTATTATCAGATCGGTTCCGGTTAAATTTGCATCATGCAACCCATTCTTATTTATTGTTATGATGCCTATTGCGGATGGTGTTATGGTTTCAGCCCTGTAATTAAACAAATGGCTGAAACTTATAAGGAAAATTTTCATGTTGAAGTATTGAGCGGAGGAATGGTATTGCCTGAACAACCTGTGCATATAAGCGTAACAGCAGAGTATATTAAAAACGCTTACAAAACAGTAGAAGAATATACGGGAATAAAATTTGGCGAAGATTATTTATGGCATATCAACCATCCTGACCAGAGCGATTGGTTTCCTTCATCAGAAAAGCCAGCCATTGCACTTTGTATTTTTAAAGAACTGTAT
>JBKJNM010000093.1:0-8016 GCA_046593655.1 Lacibacter sp.
CTTCTTCACTTAAAATATAATGATCAGGAAATTCTTTTCTGATCGCTTCAAAAATGGCTTTCTCTGCCGCATGATCGGCTTCGGTTACAAGATTGTTGATTCCTTCTTTATGATGAACAGCGAAATCCTTGTCAAAAAAATGTTGCAGTTGTTCAGCTCCTGCCTTTGTAGCTGCAATAAGGGTTTGTTTAAGCATGCGCAAATATAAGAACGACGGCAGCATCCCCGCCGAAGTTATCATTGAGGTTTTTAAACCCTGAAGGGGTATGAGAAAAAACATCCGGCTGCTATAATCAACTTGAAATAACAATCTTGAAGAGTTATTTTGCAGGTTCAACCATTATTCTTCGCCCATTGGCGAAGAGGGAACATGAAACTATCCATCATCATCGTCAACTATAACGTAAAATACTTCCTTGAGCAGTCGCTGCTTTCGGTTCAAAAAGCCATTGCTTCGATGGATGCTGAAGTGTTTGTGGTAGACAATGCTTCCACTGATGGCAGCCGCAGTTATCTTGAACCCAGGTTCAGTACTACCCGGTTCATCTGGAACACGGAAAATGCGGGGTTCGGAAAAGCATGCAACCAGGCATTGAAGCTGGCAAGCGGTGAATATATTTTATTCCTCAACCCCGACACCATTGTTCCTGAAGATTGTTTTGAATCCTGTATTTCTTTTTTACAAAAAACTCCAGATGCAGGAGCGCTCGGTATTCGTATGCTGGATGGCAGCGGAAAATTTTTGCCTGAAAGCAAACGTTCATTTCCATCGCCCATTACTTCTTTTTATAAATTAAGCGGCTTGTCTTTTTTGTTTCCTAAATCAAAAACCTTTGGCCGTTATCATCTTGGGTTTTTAGATGAACATCAGAATCATGAAATAGATGTATTGGCCGGCGCTTTTATGATGATTAAAAAAGAAGTGCTGGACAAGGTGGGAGGGTTTGATGAAAATTTCTTCATGTATGGTGAAGATGTGGATCTGAGTTATCGTATTCAACAAGCAGCCTGTGCCGCAACAAGCGGCAGCTACAGGAATTATTATTTCAGTGAACGATCGATCCTTCACTTCAAAGGTGAAAGCACAAAAAAAGATTCGGTGAATTATGTGCGGATGTTTTATGTGGCCATGAGCCGGTTTGTACAAAAACATTATTCTTCTTCAAGGGCCGGGTTGTTTAGTGCGTTGATCAATGCAGCCATCTGGTTGAGAGCCTTGCTCAGTGTTGTGAAACGTTTTATTCAGCAGATCGGGTTACCTGTATTGGATGCGGTGTTTATTTTTCTTTCGTTCTGGCTGGCCAAATATATATGGGTGAACTATGTTCGAACCGATACCATTTATATTAACCAACTGCTTTGGGTTTCGTTCACGGGTTTTACGCTGTTGTTTTTGATCGTAAGCTACTATACAGGTTTGTATGAAAAACAGTTTCGTTATAAGAATCTGTGGCGTTCTACTATTATTTCCATGCTCATCATTTTAGCAGCCTATTCATTGCTGCCGGAACGTTTCCGTTTTTCAAGAGGGATTGTATTAACTGGATCCGTTTTCAGTTACCTGATATTAAATTGCTGGAGATGGATATTACTTCAAACAGATGTATTACAAAAAGCAGAAGATGACGCAGATGATTTCTCCATTGTTGCAGGCACACAGGAAAATTTACAAACAATTAATCATATCATCAAACAAGCCGGCCGGCAGCAAAGCATCCAGGGTTTTGTGAGTCCGCTTAACGAAGAACATTCACTGGGGGCCATCACTGCAATTGAAAATATATTACAAAACACCCCGGTTAAAGAATTGATCTTATGTGAAAGCAAACATCTCCCTTTTACTCAAATCATTTCTTTGTATGAACGAACAGGCAGCCGTGTTAAATTAAGACTGCATGCAACAGGAAGCGCAAGCATCATTGGCAGTGATTCAAAAAATGAAGCT
This sequence comes from Lacibacter sp., assembly GCA_046593655.1. Classification (GTDB taxonomy): domain Bacteria; phylum Bacteroidota; class Bacteroidia; order Chitinophagales; family Chitinophagaceae; genus Lacibacter. The sequence continues at coordinate 1,946 of JBKJNM010000093.1, forward strand.
GGAGAGGTTTACAATATTCATCAATATCAATTATCCAAATCGGTGAACCAACGCCTCAAGCGCTTGATTGATTTGAGCACTTCTGTTGTATTGATCTTGTTCTTTCCTGTACATTTTTTATTCAACAAACATGCGCTTACACTTTTAATGCATTGCTTCCAGATTTTGTTGAATCAAAAAACATGGATTGGTTTTTCTACCGTACATCCTTACTTTCCAACATTAAAACCATCTGTTCTTGGTCCGGCAGGAGTACCGCATCGTCATACACAATTGAATGCCGAAGGTTTGTTACTGGCCGATGAATGGTATGCAAGGGAATATGAAGCCATATACGATCTTCGTATCATCCTTTCCAACTATAAAAAATTAGGTATGAAGTAGGTGTGAGTTGGTACATTTGTTAATACTGAACGATAAGCATGTCAATCATTGAAATTAAACTTCCCAAATCGCTGAGCAAGGCGCTCAACCTGCCTGTTAATTCTCCCAAGAGGCAACAGGTGAATGTATTAAAAAAGCTTTTGAAAAAAGCAACGCATACGGAGTTCGGTCAGCATTATCACTTTGATGAAATTTTAAACAGCCGTCATCCGGGAAAAAGATTCCAGGAGTTGGTTCCTGTTCATGATTATAATAAAATTTATGATGAATGGTGGCATAAAACATTAGAAGGCCGCTCAGATATCTGCTGGCCCGGTAATATTAAATTTTTTGCATTGAGTTCCGGTACCAGTGAAGCTGCCAGTAAATATATTCCCATCACCAATGATCTCATGCGTGGCAATCGTATTGTTATGATCAAGAGTTTGCTTTCATTACGAACCTATGAAAATCTTCCGGTACGCAGCGTAAGCAAAGGCTGGCTGATGTTAGGTGGCAGTACCGATCTGCAAAAAGGGCCGGGTTATTATGCAGGCGACCTCAGTGGTATCACCGCTAAAAAAATGCCTTTTTGGTTTTCGCCACTTTATAAACCCGGAAAAAAAATTGCCCGTACGAAAGACTGGAATAAGAAACTTGATTACATCGTGAACGAAGCGCCTAATTGGGATATTGGTTTTATTGTTGGCGTACCTGCATGGATACAGATGTGTATGGAGATGGTGATTGAACGTTACAACTTAAAAACCATTCACGACATCTGGCCCAACCTTGCTTTTTTTGTACATGGTGGTGTTTCATTTGAACCCTATAAACATGGATTTGAAAAATTATTAGGCAAACCATTAATTTATATTGAAACCTATTTATCGAGTGAAGGTTTTATTGCTTATCAAAACAGGCAGGATGCTCCGGGCATGAAACTGGTGACCAACGAACATATCTTCCTGGAGTTTGTTCCTTTTGATGATAAAAATTTTGATGCGGATGGAAATATCATTGACAATCCTGAAGCTTTAATGATTCATGAAGTAGAAGAAGGAAAAGATTATGCGTTACTCATCAGCACCAATGCCGGTGCATGGCGTTATTTAATTGGTGATACGGTTCGATTTTTAGATAAAGAAAAATGTGAGATCGTTATTACCGGCCGAACCAAACACTTCCTTAGTTTAGTAGGAGAACACTTGAGTGTAGATAATATGAACAAGGCCATCCAAACGGTAAGCGAAGATTTCAATATTTCTATTCCTGAATACACGGTTGTGGGTGAGCCGCATGGAACTTTCTTTGCCCATCATTGGTATGTTGCCTGCGATGACCGGATAGACAGAGAAGAACTCAAAACTAAAATTGATTTAACGTTAAAAGAGATCAATGATGATTATGCAATTGAACGTGGCAGTGCATTGAAAGATGTGTATCTCGATATTTTGCCTGAATCAAGTTTTATGGAATTTATGAAGCTGAAAGGTAAGATGGGCGCACAGCACAAATTTCCAAGAGTATTAAAAGGCAAGATGCTGGCCGACTGGAAACAGTTCCTGGCAACCGGTAAGTTATAAAAATAGAAATAGCTTCTAGTAACAGTCGCAGCCAGCATTTCTAAGAAAATAATACATGACCGAAGCAATCATTAAAGGTTTGGCATTAGGTTTATTGTTGGCCATCAGCATGGGGCCGGTTATTTTTTCCATCATCAAACAAAGCATCAGCAACGGTCATAAAGGCGGGTTGAGTTTTGTGTTGGGTGTTGCAGCGAGTGATCTTACACTGGTACTCGTCAGTAATGTGTTTACAGAATTATTCAACCGTTTACTTCGTTTTGAAAAAGTAATAGGATTAAGCGGAAGTATTCTGCTCATTGGCATTGGCGTCTATTTTCTCTTTTTTAAAAAGTTGGAGATGAATGATGTTGGAGATGGCATTCAAATGAAACGAACAACAAGTGATTATGTCAGGATCTTCTTCGCCGGTTATTTTCTAAACACATTAAACCCAACTGTTATTGCTTTTTGGTTTACTTGGGCCACTGCCTTTATTGCAACAGCAGTGAATGAACGGATTGCCCTGTTTGCTGCCTGCTTATCCATTGTATTAATTGCCGATTTGTTGAAAGTATTTTTAGCCAACCATTTACGAAAAAAGCTGACACTTAAAACCATCAACATCATTAATAAATTGTCGGGGATTATTTTAATTATATTCGGAGTGGTATTGATAACGGGTTTGTTGTTTTATAAGAAGTAATTGATCTTAACATACTGTTTCATTTTTGTACTGTTCTTTTGAACCCTGCTTATGAAATTAATTTTTACATTTCTCTTGTTTATTCTTGCTGCATCTTCATTGTATGCACAATTCAACCAGTTGATCCTGCGCAAGAATGGCATTGCCCATAAACGATATACAGAAGGTTCGGTTATTCATATTCAAACAAAACTCGGTTTAAAATACAGTGGTGTTATTTATCTCATTCAGAACGATAGTATTTATTTTTCTGAGGGCGGTATTCATAAAACTGAAATTGTTGCCGTGTTTAAAAAGCCTTTGGGCAAAGAAGGTATTATTCCTTTCAGCAAACAGGCTTTTCTTTATACCAATGCAGGTATTCCGCTTTTTGTTGCAGGCTTAGTCATCAGTGGTCAGCCTTTTGTAAGCTCACTCATTGCAGGGGTTACATTGGTGTATGCTCCCATCGTATTATATAATATCAAACGCCTTATTACCAACGGAACAAGAAGATATGCTATTGGAACGAAATATGATTTGCAGGTGCTGGATCTGTTCCCGGCAGAAATTGTTCCCAGAAAATAATCCATCATGTAATTTGCGGTAATGGCTGCTAAGAAATCAATTGCAAAAAACAAATCTTTCCTTCAAAGAACCTTTCGTTTTCTCAAACAATTCCTGATCATTTTATTTATTGCCCAGTTGGTTTATATCGTTCTGTTGAAATGGGTGAATCCTCCTGTCACCATTACACAACTGCTGAGCTATATCCAAGGCAATGGACTGAAACGGAACTATGTTTCCATTGAACACATGTCTTCCAATGCAAGGCTATCTGTAATTGCGTCAGAAGATCAGAAGTTTCCTGATCATGATGGGTTTGACTGGAAGCTGATTGAAAAAGCAATGGAACACAATAAGCGTAAGCCCACCCGTGTTCGTGGCGCTTCCTCTATTTCGCAACAAACAGCTAAGAATGTTTTTTTATGGCAGGGGCGCAGTTGGTTTCGTAAAGGCCTGGAAATTTATTTTACAAAAATGATCGAGTGGGTGTGGGGAAAGAAACGCATTCTTGAAGTGTACCTCAATGTTGCTGAAATGGGCAAGGGTGTTTTTGGAATGGAAGCAGCAGCTCAACAATATTTCAACAAGAGTGCTGCACAACTTACACGAACAGAAGCCGCACAGATTGCAGCCTGTTTACCTAATCCAAAAAAATATGCAGTAAAACCATTATCAAGATATGTGTCCATCCGTTCAGGATGGGTGGTAAGGCAAATGAATAATCTCGATGCGGATGCAGATATTCAGCAATTGATCTTTGATAAAAAAAAGTAGCGTTTAATATTTTAAAAGTGTATCAACCGCTTTCACCGCTTTTGCAACACGTTTATCATAGTTCCCTGTTATTTCAACCCAGGGATCATATTGATTATTTAGCGTTTCTTTATAAATCGCATATAGCCTTTCCCTGATTTTAAGATCAGGATATTCACGCAGATCATCCTGTATCCAGGGGATATCGGGTTTGCAGAGAAGATACAAATGACTCTGCTGCAGTTTGATCTGATCCAATATCCATTGATGACATTTACCAAACGCAACCTCACACCATACTTTCATGACATACATATCTGTATCAAAAAAAATAGTGGACACTTTTTTTGCAATTGCATCCTGCGTATATTTTTCTGCAAGTTCTACCTGGTTTTGTGCAATTATCAACAGATCGTCGTACGTGTAATGACGCCCAAGCACAATTAAATACTCCCGGGCATATTCGGGACACCACACAGAATGATAATGTTGGGCTAGTTTTTCGCACAATATAGTTTTACCTGTAGATTCGGGCCCAATGAGAACGATCCTTTTAAGTGTACTCATAAAGGCTGCAAAATAGCTGTGTAATCAATACCAAACAATTGTAATAACACTATCGTAATTCTACTCTTCGTTTCCATTCTTTTAATCCCCAAAAGGCCATGATTAATAAAACAAAATAATAAACACCGGTAAAAACATACTCCTTCACAAAGTATAAAGGTATAGAAGCAATATTGGTTGCAACCCACCAATACCAGCTTTCTATTTTCTTTTTTGTCATCAGCCACATGCCTGTAAATGCTGTTGCTGCTGCAAAGGCATCGGCCCAGGGAATAGCGCCGGGTGCAAAATTCTGTTTAAGAAATTGTAATGAAAAGAAAAGAACGATATAACAAAACCCAAAAAAGCCAAACTGATAGAGCAACCAGCGCCGGTCAGAGTATTGTATCACCACAGCCTTCTGATGTTCCTTGGTTTTTGCTGACCATAGTATCCATCCATAAATACTCATCACTGTATAATATAGATTCACCGTTGCTTCGCCAAACAGGTGTCCCTTATAACTGAGCCACACATAAATAGTCGTGTTGATCAACCCTACCGGGTACACCAGGATGTTTTCTTTTCGGCTGAACCACACACTTACAATACCTGTTATTACTGCAATGAATTCAAGCGCTGTTGTGTTCTTCATCCCCTCTACAAATTGCTGCCAGATTATTTCCATACTTCTTCAAAAATGAAATTAAATTTTCAAACTCTACCGTAAAATTTTTTCAGGCATCTTTGCAAAAATTCCAGGTATGACGATTGCTGTTCTTGGCGCCGGTATGGTGGGCAGGGCTATTGCTCTTGATCTTGCTCCCGACTTTTCTGTTTCCTCCTTTGATGTAAATGAGCAAAACCTGCAACTGCTTCAACTTAAAAATGCTGCCATAAAAACGGTTGTTCAGAATTTAAATAATTTCAGTGCCTATCCTTCTTTCTTAAAGGGATTTGATATTGTAGTAACTGCTGTACCCGGTTTTATGGGCTTCAATACATTGAAAGCAGTGATTGAAGCTGGTAAAAATGTGGTTGATATTTCTTTCTTTCCGGAAGATGTGCTGCAACTGGATGCATTGGCTAAAGAAAAGAATGTAACTGCTGTTGTTGATTGTGGTGTAGCCCCCGGCATGAGTAATTTTATTATTGGCCGTTACAATGCTGAAATGAAATTGGATGCATTTGAAATTTATGTAGGAGGATTGCCGGTTCATCCCAAACCTCCTTTTTTTTACAAAGCTCCTTTTTCCCCGGTTGATGTAATAGAAGAATATACAAGACCTGCTCGTATGAAAGAGAAAGGAGTAATTGTAACAAAGCCTGCATTAACTGAAAGAGAAAAAATGTTCTTTGAAGGGGTGGGTGAATTAGAAGCTTTTAATACAGATGGTTTGCGTTCCTTATTATATACCATGCCACATGTGCCCGCACAAAAAGAAAAAACATTGCGTTACCCGGGGCATATTGACCTCATCATTGCTTTAAAGCAAAGTGGTTTTTTTAATGAAGAAAAAATAAAGGTCGGCGGAAAAGAAATTTCTCCACTGCAATTCACATCCCAAATGTTGATCAACGAATGGAAGCTG
>JBKJNM010000185.1:0-9777 GCA_046593655.1 Lacibacter sp.
GATTGCATCAAAAAAGCCTGCTTTTAAAATGCTGAGGTCATAAGAACCAAAGAACCTGGTTTGCGGACCATAATACCACTGCGCATAGCGAAATGTATTGCCAATAGAGCCACCAAAATTCCGTTTGTCCTGTAAACGATCGTAACGGGGAACATTGTTTGTGTTTGAGTATTGAACATTCAATACATGGCTGATCCGTTCATTTTGTTTGAACAAAATCTTTTGCAGCATATCCCATTGCTTGTAACCCGAAAATTTTTGTACAGCGTTATCTGCATTTTTTAAAACAGTATCTACTCCGTTCATGTATGCAACAAAAGAATCCCTTCTGCCGAAACCATTATATTTATCAGGATAGTTGTTGCCCATTTTTACATCACCAAAATCGCTGAAGCTGTAGGATTGAAGCCATGCAAATTTTTTCCAACCAAGATTGATATCTGCATGTGCTGTTTTTTCTTTGTTCACTGAACTGTACCTGACTAGTGTATTACCTGAAACAGATACTGATTTTCCATCAACCGCCAGTTTTGGTGCTTTTGTTCTGAAATGAACAACACCTCCTAATGCATCACTTCCATAAATGGTTGATGCAGGGCCATACAAGACTTCCATGCTTTCCAACATATTCTGATCAACAGTTATAGCATTTTGTAAATGTCCTGAACGATAGATTAGATTATTCATTCGCACACCGTCCACTACTAATAATACACGGCTTGCTTCAAAACCACGAATAACGGGGCTGCTTCCACCCTGCTGGCTTTTTTGAACAAATATATTGCCGGTATTGATGAGTAGATCGCCGGTGTTTTGAGCATTCACCCTGCTGATAAATTTTGAATTGATGACATCAATTCGTTGTGCTACGTTTAGTTTCTTTTCAGGGAATTTGCTGGCGCTGATAACCAGTTCTTCTAACTCCTTTGCAGAACTATCCTGTTTTTCGTTTTGCGCCTGCGTGTATAAAAATGCAGACATTGATAACATCATTAAAAATATCTTTCTCATTGTTTTCGTTATGCTGGTTAAATAAAAAAGCGTTGCATGAAATGCATGAGCAACAATATTGTCACTAACCTGCATTGCATGACTTGTTCAAATAAAAGCTGCTTAACCTGTTTTAGGAGGAGGGGTTGTATAACCCAAGAAAGGAGATGAATAAATAGAATGGATAAAAGTATAATGAAGTTTAACTTCAGCGTAAAGAGGTGCAGGTGTTTTTACAATATCTGTATTTGAAAACAGAACAGTAAATAACTTCACCAATTGCTGCTTCTTATGAGATTGTTGCTGATTCTTTGCAAAATCTTCCAGGCTTTTTTTGATTTGTTGCTCTTTTTGATCAAAGAGCCCGGTTAAAATCGTTTCATCGTTTATTGTTTCCAGCTTCTTTACATCAAACATTTCACCATTGATCACACATTCTTTTTTGTTTTTCACCCAACTGATGTTGGAGGTTTTAACTTTGATCTGCACAAGTTCCTGTTTTTCCAAGGCTTCGTGCATTTCCCATTGAACGTACGATTGTTTCAATTGTAATACAGCAGGCATCAGTATTGGTATGCTGAAAGCAGCTAATAAAAAAAAGGTTGCAATATGTTTGAAACAAAACATCATTGATCTATCAAAATTTCTCCGGTCATTTCTTTTGGAACCGGTAGCCCCATCAAATGTAAAATGGTAGGAGCAATATCACCCAATTTCCCCAGTTTCAATTTACCATTCCATGAACGGCTGATTACAAACAGCGGAACCGGGTTTAATGTATGTGCTGTATTGGGCGTTCCATCCTGGTTAATCATGTAATCTGCATTGCCATGATCGGCCAAAACGAAAACTGTATAACCATGATCTAATGCGGCTGTAACAACTCTTTGCATACACTTGTCAACTGTTTCAACTGCTTTTACTACAGCACTGAAAACACCTGTATGTCCTACCATATCTGCATTGGCAAAGTTCAGACAAATAAAATCTGCTGTTTCATTTTCAATTTCAGGAATAATGGCATCTGTTACTTCTACTGCACTCATTTCAGGCTGCAGATCATAAGTAGCCACTTTGGGGGAAGATAGCATGATCCGTTTCTCTCCTTCAAAAGGCAACTCCCTGCCACCACTAAAAAAGAAACTTACATGCGGATATTTTTCTGTTTCAGCAATGCGGATCTGCGTTTTTCCATACTGCTCTAATACTTCACCCAAAGTTTGATTCAGGTTATCGGTTTCAAAAATCACATGCACATCCTTGTAGGTTTTATCATACTCCGTCATGGTGGTATAATGCAATTGAAGTTTTTGCATTCCCTGATCGGGCATATCCAATTGAGTTAACACCTGTGTTATTTCTCTGCAACGATCTGTTCGAAAGTTGAAGCAAATCACGGCATCGCCATTCTGTATTTTTGAATTTTGCAGGTTAGAGTTGATGATCGGTTTCAGGAATTCGTCCGTTACGTTTTCAGCATATGAAGCAGCAACTGCTTTCAATACATTATCTGTTTGTTTACCGATACCATTCACCAAAGCATCGTAAGCAAGTTTCACACGTTCCCATCTTTTATCTCGGTCCATTGCATAATAACGCCCCGTTACTGAAGCGATGGTGCCCACCGTTTGGTTCAAATGATTTTGCAGATCGGTTAAAAATAGAAGCCCGCTTTTAGGATCGGTATCTCTTCCATCGGTAAATGCATGAATCAATACATTACTGAATCCCTTTGTTTTGCATAAACTGGTAATTTCTTTTAAATGACTGGTATGAGAATGTACACCGCCATCGCTTACCAAACCAATTAAATGAAGAGGCTTGTTATTGTTGATGGCATAATCAATGCTTTCGTTTAAAATATGATTGGCTGCAAACTCACCATCTCTCACGGCAACATGAATGCGTTGTAATTCCTGGTAAACAATTCTTCCGGCACCCAGGTTAAGATGCCCCACTTCACTGTTGCCCATTTGTCCATCAGGTAGCCCAACAGCTTCTCCGCAGGTGATAAGAGTTGTATGGGGGTATTTCTCATAAAGACTGGATACAAATGGAACATTTGCATGCTGGATGGCATCGGCGGCTTTTACCTGCCCCAAGCCCCATCCATCCATGATTATAAGAATAACTTTTCTATTTTCCATAGGCTCAAAACTACTTTATTTGGGTCAATATCATCCGGTTACATAAATAATCTGCAACTAAGGGGTAGATTTATCCGTCTATACAAACATGTATTTGGCATGTTTTTCGTAATTAATAAGTATCTAAAAAAAACAAAATGAAAACAAAGCACCTTTTTAACTTTCTTATACTTTTTTCAATGGTCGTAATGATTACTTCTTTTACACAAAAAGAAGATATTGTTTCAGCCCTTAAAACAGGAAGCGTTGATAAAATGGCGAAGTATTTTGATCATATGGTGGATGTAAGTGTGCCCGGCAAAAGCAGCACTTTCAGCAAAGGACAGGCAGAAATGGTGATAAAGGATTTCTTTGCCCTGAACCGTGTGAGGAACTTTGAAATACAACACTCCGGTAGCAATCCTACATCCAATTTTATCATTGGTACTTTAACAACCGGCAGTGGTAATTACAGAACAACAGTTTACATGAGAACCAAAGGTGATAAACAGTTGATGCAGGGTATTGAGTTTGAACTGAAATAAAGTGAACGTAAAGAATACAAGGTTAGCCCCGGTCATTTTGGATCGGGGTTTTTTGTTTCAACCGGCTCAGCATGTGTAAGAATGGTTTCCATTAGTTTTGTAGCATGATTGCAAATTATGATGAGCTTTTACTGCAACTGATATCAAATGCATTGAAAGAGGATATTGGAGAAGGTGATCATTCAACGCTCAGTTGTATTGCCGCTGATGCAAGAGGAAAGGCTGTTCTTAAAATAAAAGAAGAAGGAATTTTAGCCGGAATGAAAGTTGCCGAAGCCATCTTTAAATTTCAGCAACCGGATAGCGTGTTCACAGCATTTAAAAAAGATGGGGATACCATGCAATTTGGTGAAACAGCATTTGAAGTGGAAGCAAGCGTACATACCATCCTGCAATGCGAACGCCTTGTGCTGAACTGTATGCAACGGATGAGTGGTATTGCTACACTCACCAAAAAGTATACAGATAAATTAAAAAACTACAAGACAAAAATTCTTGATACAAGAAAAACAACTCCCAACTTCCGGTTGCTGGAAAAGGAAGCAGTTGTAATTGGCGGCGGACATAATCATCGGTTTGCTTTATATGATATGATCATGCTCAAAGACAATCATATTGATTATTGCGGAGGCATTGAAGCGGCAATTGATAAAGCATACAATTATGTTCAAACAGTAAAGCCCGGGTTAAAAATAGAAGTGGAAACAAGAAGCATGGATGATGTAAAGCGTGTATTGAAAACAGGCAAGGTTGATCGGATCATGTTAGATAACTTTACAACCGGGCTATTGGCAGAAGCCATTGCATTAATTGGTGAACAGTTTGAAACAGAAGCAAGTGGTGGAATCAATTTTGATAATATGGAAGCGTATGCAAAAACAGGTGTTGATTATATCAGCGTTGGTGCTTTAATTCATCAGGCAAGAAGCCTGGACCTGAGTTTAAAAGCAAAACTTATTTGATCCTTTGTAAAAACAGATCATCATGTCAAAAAAAAATAAACCTGATAACAGGGGATTTGTTTTCAGTACTGATCCCAATTTCAGGTTTGAAGGAGAAGAAAAACAACTCCTCGCAACATTGAAGCCTGCTGAACAAAAATTGCTGGTAAAGTTAGAAACCAAACACCGGGCAGGCAAAACGGTAACACTCATCGATGGCTTTTCCGGAACTATTGACGATGCTGAAAAATTAGGTAAACAGCTTAAGAATGTTTGCGGTACTGGTGGTGCTGTGAAGGAAAGGGAAATCATTATTCAGGGCGATCAGAGAGATAAGGTTTTGCAATACCTGATTAAAAGCGGGTATTCCAAATCAAAAAAGCTGGGTTGATACATGCTGCTGAGCAAAATATTTTATATTATTTTTACGTATCTCAAAAATAAAACCACTAACCTGCTATGTCCATTATTCTATTAGGTGCTTATACTGCAAGATTGGAACTATTCAAGTTCATGTTCTTTTTTGCTTTTGGTATTTTAATATGGAGTTGTTTTTTGTTTTACGAAAGCTCTGGCTCCAGTACACGTAAAAGCAAAAAGAAACGGGCAGTTATTCTAATGGTCTTTTCATCAGCAGCTGTTGCAACCATGTCAGTGATTTGGTTGTTAAGCAAAACAAATGTGGGATGGTTTTTTGAATAAGTACCACGCTTTTCTTCAAATTCGGCTATGACATCTTTTTCAATAGAGTCATCATTCATGTAATAATTTAATGCACCACTTGGGCATTTGCGAACCTGTTGAATTATTTTTTCAGTTGTAGAACCCTGTGGGTCAATCCATGGACGTTTGGATGGGTCAAATACTTCCCTCAAACCTTTCCAGCAAAGTGTAGAATGATACAGATATTGGGCTTCCAAACAATTGTCAGTTCTTCATTGTTGTAATGAGGTGTTGTTTTCGGCATAAAAGGGGGAGAGGTTTTAGAGCAGAACAATAATACATCTGCTGTTTTGTAAATTTCGTTTAATTTTATATCAAAGTAAAAACATGGTATCCAAAATTTCTGAAGGAGTCACCATTACTGTAGAAACATTTTACCAGCCAGAGTATAGTAATCCCCTGGCAGGAGAATACATGTTTGCTTATCGCATTTCAATAGAAAATAACAATACATTTCCTGTAAAATTATTACACAGGCATTGGAATATTTTTGACAGCAACGGATCCTATAAAGAAATAGATGGAGAAGGAGTGGTAGGTGTGCAACCCGTGATTCAACCCGGCGATCAGTATCAATATGTAAGTGGTTGTAATTTAAAAACGGAGATGGGCAGAATGGAAGGAAACTACAGCATGGAAAATATTCATAATAAAAAACAATTTCAAGCCAATATTCCTGCTTTTGAAATGATTGCGCCTTTTAAGGGCAATTAACCTTCATGAATGTTATATTAACAACGAATTGCCATGCTCTAAGTGGCCAGAAATGCTCCTCTTGGTTTTTTTTAGCATATTTTTGCACACTGTTTTTATTTCTAACGATTATTTGAAGTAGCAGTAATTTCAATTCAATATGGCTAAAGTATCATTTAACAATAAAAGCAACTTATTTTTTCAGGATCTGAAACAGACCGTTGATCAATATTTTGCAAACAAGAACTTAAAAAAAACAGGTAATGTAAAACTGTATATTAAAACGGTTACATTGGTTCCTGCTGCCATCCTCATTTATATTTTGTTGTTAACCGTTACAATGCCTGCTTGGTTGGCTTTGTTATTATGTGCGGTAATGGGAATAATATTGGCAAGCATTGGATTTAATGTAATGCATGACGCCTGTCATGGAAGTTACAGCAGTAAGAAATGGGTAAATGAATTATTTGGTTACTCCATTAATGCGTTGGGGGGTAATGCGTTTATCTGGAAGTTTAAGCATAATATCATTCATCATACCTATACCAATATAGATGGAGTGGATGATGATATAGCACGCAGCCCACTTCTTCGCCAATGCAGTACACAAATATGGAAGCCTGCTCATCGCTTTCAACATATCTATGTAGTGTTCTTATATGCGATTTCTTCACTTGCATGGGTTGCTTATCTTGATTTTGATAAATACTTTAAACAGAAAGTGAACACAACCTCCATGCAAAAGATGGATACAAAAGAACATGTGTTATTCTGGTCGAGCAAATTGCTATATGCATTCTTTTATATTGCCTTACCCATTTGGTTTGTTGGTGCAGGTAAATGGGCCATTGGTTATTTAACAATGGAAATAGTACTTGGATTTGTACTGGCTATTGTGTTTCAATTGGCACATGTAGTGGAAGAAACAGAATTTGAGCATGCAGGAATTGAGCCAGTGCTCATTGAAAGCGAATGGGCTGCACACCAGGTAAAAACAACTTCAAATTTTGCTCCAGGAAATAAAATCGTTTCATGGTTGGTTGGCGGTTTAAATTTCCAGGTTGAGCATCACTTGTTTCCACGCATCAGCCATGTACACTATCCTGAACTTAGTAAAATTGTAGAAGAGAAATGTAACGAGCATCAACTTCCTTATAATTCTATTACAACCATGCGTGCTGCCATTGCATCGCATTTCAGAATGCTGAAGCAGTTAGGACAACCTGCTGTTTCCTCATCTGGGCTTGTAGCCTGATTCTTCAAAAATTTTTTTATTTGATGTAAGCATTATACGATCGGGGTTTACTCCCGATTTTTTTTTGCTATAGGCTTTTACAATTTCCCAACCCAAATAAGCGCCAATATTGCCGGGGCTCTCTTCCGGCATGCCTTGGGTTGACGGGCCATCGGTTGTAAAATTCTGCGTAAGGGCAGGGTCTATTGCAAACAACAAATTTTGTTGAATAAAAAAATTATAAATGCTGCGTTCATTTTCTTTACACCAGTTGAGTTGCTTTGCGGTGTAGCCGATGAGCAATGTATCATTGGCAGTTGGTAAGAACTGGTTTAACAGGTATAATCGTTTTCCTTTTTCAATAAAGCGTTCAATCAATGGATAACGGTTACTGCTGTCGGGGTACAGGTCATCAATAACCAGGTTAAAAACATCAACTGCTATAAATTCTTTGGCAAATCGCCGGCTGCGGTACTGCGGTGCTATACTGCTGATATAGCCTGCATCATTATAAATTGAAAAATCTTTGCCGAGATAAAACTGTAAACCTATTGCCAGGAAATTTTCACCCATATAATTAGGACTCGGTTCATTGTTACTCATGGGCGCCAATGCATCCATTGGGCCAACTGTAGTAAGAATAGTGGGTATTTGATAAGTTGGATAATAAAACTTTACATAGCGAAAGCCATCCACCAGTTGTTCTTTTACACGATGAAAATTTTTAAATAGCTCCTGTGATTTTTCATATACTGGTTTATTCAAATGCAGAAAACGTTTGGTTCCCTCAAACAATAATTGATTGCTGTCAACAAATGGTCCAAGACCCAGCACATGATTTACAAACAAGGGTAAAAAAACAGGGTATTTGTTTTGCAATGGGGTTAAACCTGTTTTTGTATTGTTGCTGTCAATGGCGAAGAAATCCTGCTCAAAACGTTGAACATTCAAGTCTATCTTAATGCCAGACACATCAGGTGCATTTTGATCATTATTGCAGGAGGCCAATGCAACAATGAAGAAAACGGGGATCAAATTTTTCATGCTGTTCAGTAACGGAAGATTCATTTGTTTGTTGTGAGGTTCTGTGGCCGAAATTCGTGAAATTTGTTAAATGAAATGAGTTGTAAAAATTATTGAGCAACTTTACTACCGACGAAGATAATTTTTACAACGAATTACATTCGGCAAAAAAACAATAATATACAGGCGAATGAAAATATTTCTTGCCCAGCAAAATTATCATATTGGCAATTTTGAAAGCAATACGAAAAAAATAATTGAGGCTATTGAAGCTGCAAAAACTCAGGGCGGCGAGTTAATCCTTTTCAGCGAATTGAGTGTGTGTGGCTATCCCCCGAGGGATTTTTTAGAGTTTAACGACTTCCTTCATAAATGCAATGAGGCAATTGAAAAGATCCGGCAACACGCTGATACAATTGCAGTAATTATTGGTGCACCTGACAAAAACAAAAGGGTTGAAGGAAAGGATCTGCACAACGCTGCTTACTTCCTGTATGAAAAGGAAGTGAAAGCAGTGGTTCACAAAACATGTTTACCCAACTACGACATTTTTGATGAGTACCGTTATTTTGAGCCATCTTACGATTGGAACATTGTAAACTTCAAAGGAAAGAAATTAGCCATCACTATTTGTGAAGATATCTGGAACCTGGGTAATAATCCTTTGTACAGAAACTGCCCCATGGATGAATTGATGCACTACCAACCGGATATCATGCTCAATATCTCAGCTTCACCTTTTGATTATACACATGTAGAAGACAGGAAGGCCATTGTAAAATTGAATGTAATGAAGTATAAACTGCCGATGCTCTATTGTAATTGTGTTGGCAGTCAAACAGAAATTGTTTTTGATGGCGGTTCACTGGTGTTTGATAAAGATGCAAACATGATCAAACAGCTTTCTTTGTTTGATGAAGAATTGGTAGCGGTAGAGTTGAAGGAAGATGGAACATTTACAGAGCCTGTGCTGGCAACAGCAGATACGCTGCCCGATGAAGAACTAAGTCCGGCCCATTTAGATGAAACTTTATGCATTGCTGAAATACATGATGCCATTGTACTGGGCATTAAAGATTATTTTTCAAAGATGGGTTTCAGTAAAGCAATCCTGGGCAGCAGTGGTGGTATTGACAGTGCAGTTACTCTGGCACTTGCATGCACTGCTTTAGGTAAAGAAAATGTGATAGCCATCTTGTTACCTTCTCAATATTCAACAGGCCATAGTGTAAGTGATGCAGAACAGTTGAGTAAGAATTTTGGTAATCCATACGATATTGTGCCCATCAAAAATATTTACGATGTATTTTTAACTGAGCTCAAACCAATTTTCAACGACCTGCCATTCTCTGTTGCTGAAGAAAATATTCAAAGCAGAACAAGAGGTAATTTATTGATGGCAATTGCCAATAAGTTTGGCTATATCTTACTCAACACGTCCAACAAGAGTGAACTGGCAACAGGCTATGGAACCTTATATGGCGATATGGCCGGTGGTATTG
>JBKJNM010000273.1:0-4228 GCA_046593655.1 Lacibacter sp.
CGGATCAGGTCTTCATGATTGGTGCTGTTATATCCTTCGTTGAATAAAAGGTAGATCGCCATTAACACTGTTTCCAACCTGTTCTCCAGCTCTGCAGCCGGTGGTAATTCAAATTCCACTTTATTTTCACGAAAAGTTTGACGTGCACGGTACAATCTTTTTTCAACAGCATCGTAACTAATCACAAATGCTTTTGCAATTTCTGTTACATTAAATCCGCAAAGTGTTTTTAAAATCAGCGACACCTGTGCTTCAGCAGATAAAGAAGGGTGACAACAAACAAACATCATCCGCAACTGATCGTCATCAATAGTATGGTTGTTGACCATTTTGTTCACCGTTGGTGCCAGTGTATATTCTGATTGGAGTAAGGGTGTAATGTTTTTTGCAAATTCACTTTTTCTTTTTTGCTGCCGCAATATATCTACTGCTTTATTACGTGCAACAGTAAATAGCCAGCCCGATGGATTTTGAGGGAGTCCATTGATCTTCCAGTTGCTGAGTGCGGTTAATAATGTATCCTGCACTACATCTTCTGCCAATTGTAAATTTTGCGGACCAAATAATTTGGTCAATACCGACACAAGCTTTCCCCACTCATGCCGGAAGAGATGATCAATTGTTTCTTCAATAAGGGGAGAAGTGCTCAAACAATCTTTTATGCAATTTAATTTTTTTTTGTTTGAGAAATGCCCCGCTTTTAACGGGGCATTGTATTGAAAGATTCAAAAACACCTTAGCTGTTTAATATTTTTGATTGCGTCTGGTAGGATTTGTTGGGATGATAAATAAATAATACAGTGCCGTTCTTAATGGTATTAATAATGCCGGCACTTTGTTTCACTGGAACAGCGGGACAACCTAAGCTCCTTCCAAGATAACCGTTGTTGTTTGCAAATTGGGCTGACACATAATCTGATCCGTGTAAAACTATGGCCCGATCAAACGCTCTGTCATTAATACCTTTTTCAACACCTTTCAATTTTAAAGAATAACCCTTATCACCATAATAAGAATTCATTGTAACATAAAAACCAAGACTGCTTTTAAATGATTCGGGTTTGTTTGAAAAATTGGTGGCATATTCTAAACCACTATTACGGCCATGAGCTACTAATGTGTGATAAAGAATTTTTCCTTCTTCCACATTAATAATATATAAACGTTTTTGTGAAGATGCTTTAGAAAAATCAGCAATAGTTAATACATCGCCCCGGTTTGCCATCCCCTGGTCAAGTAGTTTGTAATATCCTTTGTAAGCAATTTCAAATACTTCTTCTGATAAGCCATCTTTTACTAATGCAAGAGACTCGTAAATACTGTCGGCTTTTTGATCGATTAGTTCTTCTGTATTGTTGATGGCAACTGCAGAGACATTAATGAGGGCATCATTAACATAATTGTGCCTTGTGCTGCTATTACCTGCAATAACAATGGGGATTTGTAAAAAGATAAATGCTGCAATAGCGAGATACGCCAATTTTGAGTGGATTAGTTTCATAGTTGTGTTTTTTAACGGAAATTGGAGCTGCAAAAATAAGCCAACTTTGTTTTTTAACAAGTACATAATTGTGCAACGTTTTTTAAATTAAAAAAGTATTCCTTGAGCAGTAAGTTGTGGCTGGTTAGGTGTTTTCTATTAGTGTACGGAGGAAGTGCAAATGTACAGCGATAACATGCGGGAAAAAAGTTAAAGCAAGGCTTTACCTTTATTTCTTTGGCACCAGGAAAAGCAAGAGTTATAAATTTGGAAGACATTGATTTACAATTAAAAAATGGTGAAAACCGGCTGGAATTACAACTATATTTTATATCTAAATGAACACAATGTTCAAAAAGTGCCGATGACCTGTTAAAATGTATGATACAATACCCCATTTATCTCGATTATAATGCGACCACTCCCTGCGATCCGAGAGTGCTGGAAAGCATGATTCCCTATTTTGCCACTCATTTCGGGAATGCAGCCAGCCGCACACATGCCTATGGCTGGGTGGCGGAAGAAGCAGTGGTTATTGCAAGAGATCAAGTAGCTGCTTTAATTGGTGCCGGCTCTTCCGAAATAATATTTACATCCGGTGCTACGGAAGCAGTGAACCTTGCCATCCGGGGTGTGTATGAAAGCTATCATGCAAAAGGCAACCATATCATTACCTGTAATACGGAACATAAAGCGGTAGTAGATACCTGTCAATATCTAGAAAGTATTGGAGCAGAAATAACAACGCTGAAAGTATTGCCCAATGGTTTGCCGGATCTTGTACAACTCGAAAAAACTATCAGGCCCGATACCATTTTGATTGCCATCATGTATGCCAATAATGAAACCGGTACCATCATGCCCGTTCGTGAAATAGGCGTTCTTGCAAAAAAACATGGCGTTCTTTTTTTCTGCGATGCTACACAAGCAGTTGGTAAAATTCCGGTTGATGTAATGAAAGATGAAATTGATCTGCTGTCTTTGTCAGCACACAAACTGTACGGACCAAAAGGAGCAGGTGCATTGTATGTACGCCGGAAAAATCCAAGGGTAAAAATAAAAGCACTGCAATACGGAGGTGGTCATGAGAAAGGAATACGCAGTGGCACGCTGAATGTACCGGGTATTGTTGGATTAGGTAAGGCATGTGCAATTTGTAAAAAAGAAATGGAAATTGATGCAATAAGAATCCGAAACCTCAGAGATCAATTGTTAGATGCATTGATGCAGCTTGGTTGCACTGCATTGAATGGCAAAAAAGAATTGTTGCTTCCGCATGTAGCAAATATTTCATTTCATGTACCGGGCGCCAATCAATTGATCAATCATTTGCAAAAGCAGGTTGCTGTTTCATCGGGTTCTGCCTGTACGTCTGCTTCAACAGAACCTTCTTATGTATTAAAAGCACTGGGCATCAGTGATGAACTGGCAGCCGGTTCTATCCGTTTCAGTTTGGGAAGATTTACAACCGAAAAGGAGATAGTTGATGTAATGAAGTATGTTAGTGAAGTTGTGAATGAAATGCGATAGAAATTTTAAAGAAAAAAAAGCCCCGGTAAAACCGAGACTTTTGCTCCCCCCGCTGGACTTGAACCAGCGACCCTCTGATTAACAGTCAGATGCTGAAAATCAAATAATTAGAGAGACAAAAGTAGATAAGAACCTGCTATTTCAAAACAGTGGTCGCTAAAATGACACCCACTGAGCTTTTATTTTTTACATCCTAAAGGTAACGATTAGAAGGGGACTTCCTTCAAGACCCCAGGAACATTTTTATTCACTTAAAGTGAAAGACTTATTTATAACAAACAGATTTCGTAATCGAAATTGTAGCGGAATTATTGTTGTTTGTATTGGCTTTCCTGGATTTATTTGTTAAACAGGGGAGGCAGGTGGCCGACGATATACTAATTAATTTAGCTTTATATTACTAATAAAATTAGTAATTGCACTATCTTAGCCGCCAAGGGATGTGTGATGTATATCAATTGTAAAACGTATTTCAGTTTCCGGTATGGCACCTATGCAACAGAAGAGCTGGTTAAAGCAGCTGTTGAACGGGGTGTTACTTCTATGGCGCTGACCAATATTAATTCAACCTGTGACATCTGGGACTTTGTGAAGTCCTGTAGGGCTGAAGGGATCAAACCTATTGCCGGTGTTGAAATCCGTAATGCAGACACACTTCTTTATATTCTTCTTGCTGCCAATAAGAAGGGGTTGAAATGGATTCATGAATTTGTATCGAAACACCTGGAAACAAAACAGGATTTTCCCTTGCCTTCAGAAGAATTATGTTTTTTTACTGATACATGGGATGGGGTTGTTATTTATCCTTTGGCTACAAAACCATTGGCATCACTATTAAGCAATGAACGGATAGGTGTGCTGCCATCACAATTGACACTGTTGCGGAATTATGATCTGAAAGTGTATGCTGAAAAGTTTGTGGTGCGGCAACCTGTAAGTTTTCAGAGCAGGCAGTATCATTCTCTGCATCGGTTACTAAGGGCGATTGATAAGAATGTATTGTTATCGAAACTGCCTGTTGAATCACAGGGATCCATTGATGAAATCTTTATTCCCCCCGGTGAATTGCTTGACCGGTTTAAGCACTATCCTTTTATCATTACGAACACGTATAAACTGATGGACAGTTGTTCTGTTGAAATGGATTATCATACGGACAAGAATAAACAGGCCTTTGGGGGTTCGAAGGAAGATGATAAAATTCTATTGGAGAAACTT
>JBKJNM010000037.1:0-7116 GCA_046593655.1 Lacibacter sp.
TATCGAAGTGGTATCTTTCCCTGGTTTAATGATGATGAACCTCCTCTTTGGTGGAGCCCCGATCCACGCTTTGTTTTATTTCCACAGGAACTTTATGTAAGCAAAAGCATGCAGCAATTGCTGAAGCGAAGAATGTTTAAGATAACGATGAACAAAGCATTTACTGAAGTGATCCGTTATTGCGGAAGACAAAAAAGAAAAGGACAGGAAGGCACATGGATCACTGATGAAATTGAAGAAGCTTATTCAGAATTATATCAATTGGGTCATGCTGTTAGTGTGGAAGCATGGCAAGGAGAAGAATTGGTTGGTGGATTATATGGCATCCGGATGGGTAACCTGTTCTTTGGCGAAAGCATGTTTGCTAAAGTGAGCAATGCAAGCAAGTATGCATTCATTGCCTTTGTACAGCAATTACAAAAGGAAAGAGTTGTGTTGATTGATTGCCAGGTGTACACTGAACACTTAGAAAGTTTGGGAGCAAGGATGATTACAAGAGAAAAGTTTATGGAAATAGTGAACGGAAATGTTTAAGTTGACTTCGTAAGGAGTCTTATTTTCAGTCATGGCTAAAGCCGCCCTCAACTCACCTCAGGGTAATAAAAATCGCTTCCCTTTCTTTGATAAAGAAACATGTCCGATCGTTTATGGGTTTGAAGAAGATCATGGCTGAAGCCAGACAACTTACACACTAAACCCCGGCTTAAAAGCCAGGGTTATACGTTCAAAATAATAGGAATACAAAAAAAGGAGTCAGCAACACATTAATAGTGACAACTCTTTCAACTCTTTTTCTGATTTGAAATTCTTAACTTACTCCCCAGACAACTCCAGCACCACTTTCCATTCTGCATCTGTAACCTTGCCTACACTCAACCGACCGAGACGAAGTAAATCCATATTTGCTAAACGTTTATCTGTTTTCATTTGTGCGAGGCCAACTGGTTTTTTTATTTTTCGTAGCGGCTTTAGATCAACTACAAGCCATGCTTCTTCCGTAGTTGTAGGATCCTGGTAAGCTTCTTTAGCCACCTTCGCAATACCTACAATTTCTAACCCTTCATTACTGTGATAAAAAAATACTTCATCCCCTTTTTTCATATCCCTGAGATTGTTTCGTGCAGCATAATTACGTACACCATCCCAGGTTGTTTGTTTGTCTTTTATCAATTGATCAAAACTGTATTTAAACGGTTCTGATTTTACTAACCAATAAGCCATAATAATTGATAATTTAATAATTCATAATGGATAATTGTAAAAACGAATTTATAAATTATCCATTAACACATTATCCATTACTTCTACCACCCATTCGCCAATACATCAGCCAGATGCATGGTTTGCAGGTTATGCCCTTTCTGTTTAATATATCCATCGAGGTGCATCAAACAACTCAGGTCGGTGGAGATCATGTATTGAGCGCCGGTAGCAAGCGCATTGTTTACTTTTTGATCGGCCATGGCAATAGAGATCGGCTCAAACTTAACGGCAAAGGTGCCACCAAAACCACAGCAGGTTTCCACATCATTCATTTCAACCAGTTCCAACCCCTGCACTTTACTTAATAGCTTGCGTGGTGCTTCTTTGATCTTGCATTCCCGTAAGGCAGCACAACTGTCGTGGTAGGTTGCCTTGCCTTCAAGCTTTGCACCAAGGTCATCAACCTTTAATACATCAGTTAAAAACTCACTGAATTCATAGAGGCGTTTATTCATGTCCTTCACTTCATTGTGCATTGAAGAGTTATCGAAGATCTTGCCATAATAATTGCGTACAAAACCGGCACAGGATGCGCTGGGTGCAACAATATAATCAGTACCTGAAAAGTCTTTAATAAATTTACCTGCCACATCTTTACACTCATTCTGGAAGCCTGCATTAAAAGCCGGTTGTCCGCAACAGGTTTGATTGGTATTGTATTCCACGGTACACCCCAACTTCTCCAAGACCTTTATCATATTAAAGGCAGTTTGAGGGTACAACTGATCAACAAAGCAGGGAATAAATAATTGAATAGTCATAGTTTACAAAACAATAAACTGTAAGATACATGATGTGAGATGGAAGACGGGAAGCAGTAAAAAATTTATTTTCTTAATGATAAATTCAAAACAATCATCTTCAAAGCGGTCATTGCACTCTCTTCTCCTTTGTGGCCATGTTTGCCTCCAATCCGTTCTTCAGCCTGTTGTTGATGATCAACGGTGAGTACCCCTAATATGGTGGGCACATCAATGGTTAGGTTCAACTGGGTTACGCCATCTGTAACAGCTTTGCATACATAATCGAAATGCGGTGTATCACCTTTCACCACACAACCCAGTGTAATAAAAGCATGCGGACGTGTATTAATATGTCTTGATTTATTTTCCCAATAAGTTTTTACTGCAAATGGAATTTCAACTGCACCGGGAACAGTAATAGTGATGATTTCTTTTACAGCAAATTCCTGCAGCTTGGTCCTGCAACCTTTTTCCATCTCATCTACAATCACTGCATTCCACTCGGTTCGTACCAACACAACACAGGCACCCGAAAAATCATGAGTGCCTGCTTTTAACTGATATAAATTACTATTGCTAACCTCTGCCATAACAATTGGTTTAGCGTTGTTTAATTAATCATTGTTCAATACGCCTAAACGGGCAAGATATTTATCTGCCAATCCGCCTGATGTTGTTTGGGGATATTTTTCTTTAATTATCTTCAGCATGTCTGTTGCCTTTTCCTTTTTACCAATTGCTTCATAAGCCATCGCTGCACGGAACAAGTTTTCAGATGAAGTGTATTCATCTTTTTCATTGAGCTTCCCGGCTTTTTCATATAACGCAGCACCTTTCTCTTTTTTATCTGTGCTCATATATGCATCGCCCAGCATGCGCCATGCTGCACTCTGTATCTGTGTTGCATCCGTTGAAAAATCTTCGAGGTATTTAATAGCATTTTTGAAATCGCCTTTACGCAAATAGATGGAACCTGCATAATAATGTGCAAGATTGGAGGCGGCTGTACCACTGTACGTTTTCATGATCTTCAAAAATCCTGCTGATGATCCATCACCATTTAAAGCAAGATCCAATGAATCCATTCCAAAATAAGCTTCGGCACGGCTCATCGCTTCTATTCCTTTTTTCTCTTTGGGAGCACTGAACATGTTTTTATAAACCAGGTAGCCTCCTGCAAGTAAAATCACCAATCCACCGATATATGTAATGGGCTTTGAAAACCGACCCCAAAAATCTTTCGCTTTTTTAATGGCATGCACTTCGTTCAACTCTTCTGCAGTTGTTTTTTTTGTTTCAGACATTGTAATATTAATTCTTGTTAAATATTTAATTGTTAACTATTATTCACCTCTTAATCCATGATGAACGGATAGTTCTGATCAACATATACATCCTTTAGCAATTCATCTGCATCGGGCCATGGGCTTTCTTCAGCAAATTGTACACTTTCCTCCACTTCAGCTTTCACACGTTCATTGATCACTTCAATATCAGCTTCACTTACTCCAAACACATCAATCAGTTTTCGTTTTGAAGTTTCGATGGGGTCTCTCTCTTTGTACTCTTCTACTTCTTCTTTAGAACGGTATTTCTGCGGATCACTCATGGAATGACCTTTATAACGATAGGTCTTGATCTCCACTAAAGTTGGACCTTCTTTTTTTCTTGCACGGTTCACCGCACGTATTACCGCTTCGTGTACACTTTCAGGATCCATCCCGTCAATGCTATCGGCCGGCATATCATAAGCATCTGCCAGTTTATAAATATCAACCACATTACTGGTACGTTCAACCGAAGTACCCATTGCATAGTTGTTATTTTCACAAATAAACACCACCGGTAATTTCCATAACATGGCAAGGTTGAATATTTCATGCAACATACCCTGGCGTGCAGCCCCATCACCAAAAAAAGTAAGACACACATTATCGGTACCCTTATATTTTTCAGCAAAAGCTAATCCGGCACCTGTGCCAATTTGTGCACCAACAATTCCATGCCCACCAAAGAAGCCAACATCTACACCAAAAAAGTGCATACTGCCTCCCTTCCCTTTTGAACAACCGGTTGCCTTACCATACAATTCGGCCATACAACTTTTGGCACTCACACCTTTGGCAATTGCCAAACCATGATCCCGGTAAGCAGTAATCATTTTATCTTCACCTCGGGTTGCCGTCATACAACCGGCAGCAATAGCTTCCTGCCCGATATAAAGATGACAGAAACCACGGATTTTTTGCATACCATAAAGCTGACCTGCTTTTTCCTCAAACCGACGGAGTAAAAGCATAAGCTCGTACCAGTATAAGTAAGTTTCTTTTGTGAATTTGGTGGCCACGTCGTAATTTTTTTAGAGTGGCAAAGATAAGGGTACAGGGTCAATTTCAGAATGCGGATTTTCAAGTGTGGATTTTTATGTAACCAACTGTTTTGCCCTGATTTAGCTGCATTGGCGTCGCACTCTTCTGCATTGTGAATTCTATTGCCCAATTCACCTTTTCAATCCTGTTGATTGTAACACCCTCGCAGCGATAATTCTTCCGTGAACTCTGTGACTCCGTGTGCCAATCTCTTACTTCTTACTTCTTACTTCCTACTTCTCACTTCTCACTTCCTACTTCCCACTTCCAAATCACTTCCTTCTTATCTTGCAGCTCATGCTTTCGCTGAATTCCATTACATTAACACAGTTTAAAAATTACGCCCATCAACGTTTTGTGTTTGATGAAACCATTGTTGCCATTACCGGCCCAAATGGTATTGGCAAAACCAACCTGCTCGATGCTATTCATTATCTCTGTTTTACGAAAAGCTATTTTTCAGGAATTGACAGCAACAATATTCTTCAAGGGGCAGCTGGTTTTCGTATTGAAGGAATGATGAAAGAGGCAAAAGAAGAAATCAATACAACCATCATCCTCCGTGAAAACGGAAAAAAAGAAGTGACCTGCAATGGAGCTGCTTATGAAAAATTTTCACAACATATCGGCAAATATCCCTGTGTGGTCATTGCGCCGGATGATGTGGAACTCATTATCGGAGGCAGCGAAGAACGTCGGAGGTTTTTAGACACATTGCTTTCTCAACTCGATGCAGCATACCTGCAGCAACTCATCATTTATAATAAAATGCTGCAGCAACGCAACAGTTATTTAAAATCGGCTGCACAAACACAAACAAGAAATGCTGCTTTACTTGAAGTATTGGATGACCAATTGCTGGCAGCAGGGAATTTTATTTATAACAAACGCCTTGGCTTTCTTCCAAAGTTCAATGAGGCTGTCATTGCTTTTTATAAGATCATTGCCGGCAAACACGAAGCTGTTCAGGTACAATATCAAAGTCAGTTGATGCTGGAACCTTTTCAACAGTTGCTGCAACACACAAGAGAACGGGATTACCTGCTGCAACGTACTTCAACCGGCATTCATAAAGATGATTTGAATTTTAAACTGGATGATGAAGTTTTTAAACAAACAGCTTCTCAAGGTCAACGAAAAAGTTTACTCTTCAGTTTAAAACTTGCCGAAGCCGAAACATTAAAACAATACAAAGGTTTTGCTCCCCTCCTGCTGTTAGATGATGTGTTTGAAAAACTAGATGAACAGCGAATGTACAACCTGCTTTCTTATGTATGTACCCATCATGGCGGGCAGGTGTTCTTAACTGATACGCATCAGCAACGGATGATCAAAGCATTTGAGGATTTGGGAATGAAGGTGCAAGTGCTACAGTTATAGTTTTCAATGAGCAATTCTCATTTATCATCTACCTTTATTCTATGAGTGAAGTATCCATACAGGAAGCCATGCAGCAGTTTTTAGAAAAAAGCAAACTCAAGCAAAGAGTGAGGGCTTTAGAAATAAAAGATGTTTGGGAAGAACTCATGGGCAAAACCATTGCCAAATACACCGAAGACATCAAGCTCATTAATCATCAACTCATCATTACCACCACGATGGCGCCTTTAAAACAAGAGTTGATTTTTCAACGGGAAAAAATCCGCAACCGCATCAATGAACTATTTAATGAACATGCGGTGAAGGAAGTGATTATTAAGTAACACGCTCATTTTTTTGCATGAAATATCTCAGGTAAAGTACTGACCAGCATCATGGTTTATTTGCTTCATGTCGTTCAACTTTGGAATTGACAATAAAGACCTGTAACCTTTAAAGCATAAACACATGAGTTATCTTACAGTTTCACATTGCAGTACAGACCATCAGGAATGGTTACACTCACTTGACTTTTACGACAGCGAACTTGATATTCTTGAAAAATGGCTGGCCGAAATAGTAAAAAAAAATAACAAGGTTGAAGTTTTAAAAGGCATTGAACATTTTCAGAACCAGTTCATCATTCAGCGGAATAATATTGACATACTTAGCCATAATATTAACGAACATATGCACAAAAAAAATCTGAATGAAATGAGCTATAGTTTACATACGGAAAAAGTTCTTGCATTGGAACATGAACAATTGGAAGATGAATTCAAAATGTTTGAAAAAGTGGTCAATGAATTGCGGAAAGAGTACAATTTATATCTCTCGAAATGGATGTAGTATTCTCATAAATCTAACCGTTCAATCGGTCAGTTGTTAATTGAAGCTGCCTTTCAAGGCGGCTTCCTATTTTTGATCATCTATTATGAATGATTAATTACAAAACGCCTGCATCAACATCTTTAATAAAACTAATTACTCCGTTCATAAACACCTGTTGATCGTCCCACATGGCCAAATGACTTCCATTAGGGCAATATAAATAACGACCTTTTTGCACCAGTTTACTTTGTTCTTCCATTGCTTTGGGGTCCATGGTATCATGTTTGGCGCCAATCATGAGTGTAGGTACTTTAATTTCTTTCAGCCTGTTTTTAATATCCCAGGTTGCCAATCTTCCTGCAATCCCAAACTCAGATGGCCCCTGCATCATGGTATAAATATCGCCATTAACATGTTTCATCGTTCGGTTAAAACCATCCGGCCATTCTTCTAACCGACATAAATGTTTCTTATAAAAATTCGGCAACAGCAATTCCATATAACGTGGATTAGCAAAATCTGCTTTGGCTTCTATTGCTCTTATTTCTAAC
>JBKJNM010000111.1:0-6461 GCA_046593655.1 Lacibacter sp.
AATTATGTTCGCAGCTGGCTGGCTGGCATTAAAGATAAAGGCCTGGCTTCAAAATCAATCAACCGGAAAATATCCAGCTTAAAATCTTTTTTCAAATACCATTTAAGAACGGGTACGATAGATGTATCGCCGATGGCAAAAGTAATTAGCCCGAAGGTTAGCAAACGGTTGCCGGTTTTCGTTAAGGAAACAGATACAAAAAAATTAATAGAAACACTAAATCAATCTACAGAAGACTGGAAAAGCCTGAATGCAAAAATGCTCATCACTATCTTTTATGAAACAGGGATGCGGCTAAGCGAACTGATAACATTAAAAGAAAAGCAGGTTGATTTCAGCAGATCGCATTTCAAAGTATTAGGCAAGGGTAATAAGGAACGGATAATTCCAGTGAGTAAAAAAGTTATAGCCGAGATTAAAGAGTATCAACAACTAAAAAAGAAAATTTTTACTCAACCGGCAGAATTTCTATTGATTACAGAAAAGGGGAAAAAGATATACCCGAAATATGCCTATTTATTGGTGAACTGTTATTTAGGCGAGGCCAGCACACTTGATAAAAAAAGCCCCCATGTACTCCGGCACACTTTTGCTACGCATCTTATGAACAATGGGGCCGACCTGAATGCCGTCAAAGAACTGCTGGGACACAGCAGCCTCGCCTCCACACAGGTTTATACACACAATAGCATTGAAAAGTTAAAAGATGTCTATAAAAAGGCACATCCGAAGGCATAAACATTTTATGGTGACACAATAAAAAATTATACAAATTTTGTTTGGGAAGGAGATTGTTTTGCTGTAACTTGAATTCAGACAAAAGAACACTATCCTTCAAAAAGGCCTTAATTAGTTCTTTATTTATTGTTTCACTGTTTAAAAAAAGATGACTATGAACGTAAACATTCAGTCAGTCCATTTTAATGCTGACAGTAAGTTAATCGGGTACATTAATCGTAAGTTACAAAAACTCAACACCTTTAGTGACCGGATTGTACAAGTGCATGTGTTTCTGAAATTAGACAACGTAGTACATGTAGTAAAAGACAAAATCGCAGAGATTAGAGTGCATGTGCCACGACAAAACTTTTTTGTAAAATCAACAAGTAAATCATTTGAAGAGTCGTTTGATGATGCATTCGACTCAATGGTAGCTCAAATTAAAAAAAATAAAGAAAGAAAAGCAGCTTAAAAAAATTCAAGACCTCACTCCGGTGGGGTCTTTTTTTTACTTATAAATCTGCTGAATTTAACTTGATCCTATTTGTTAATGAGGACTGATTTTTTTCGGTGAGTTTCAATATTGCAGAATTTCAGTTGTTCATTTTTTAATTCTTTCACAAAGTAAATAGTAAAGAAATTTTCATAAATGTAAATTCTGGTATACCGTTTATTCACAACTATCTGAAAACAAGCAAAAAAATCCGGACCAAAATTTTTCCAATTATCAAATTCCCTTACCTTTGCCTCCCCAATAAATGGGGGTAGTTCTTTATTGCATTTATATAAGCCGAAATAGCTCAGTTGGTAGAGCAACTGATTTGTAATCAGTAGGTCGCTGGTTCGACTCCAGTTTTCGGCTCTTTGTCTGACAGCTGGTCCCGATTTTTTCGGGGGTCTCCGTCTGACAAGTAACTTGAAAATATCAGATTCAATCTTTGGATATTGTAAAATGGGCAGATGGCCGAGTGGTTAAAGGCGACAGACTGTAAATCTGTTCTCTCACGAGTACGTTGGTTCGAACCCAGCTCTGCCCACCATACTGTCAAAACCTTGTTTGAACACAAGGGTTTGACAGTATTAAGTTCTTTGTATTTTAATTTTGATTATCACTAGCGGAAGTAGCTCATTTGGTAGAGCGGTAGCCTTCCAAGCTTCAGGTAGCCGGTTCGAGCCCGGTCTTCCGCTCATTTGATGTAACTGCCTGCGACGGCAGTGGAAAAGCCGTTGTAGCTCAGTGGTAGAGCACTTCTTTGGTAGGGAAGAGGTCGTGAGTTCGATTCTCACTAACGGCTCAGGTTATTTGAAGCAAAACCTTCAAATGGTTGAGCAGGGTAATAAAAGATGAAGTGTCGAGACGCTTTTGGTCTCGATGCCGAATAAAACTTCGGTATGCAACACAACAATAGATTATGGAAGCACTGGTGCTGATAACATAAAATAGTTAGTTTAACAGTTTTGTAAACACAATTTAAAAACAAATAAGATGTCTAAAGAGACCTTTAAGCGGGAAAAACCGCACGTAAACGTTGGTACTATTGGTCACGTAGATCATGGTAAAACAACCTTAACTGCTGCTATTACTGAAATCCTGTCTAAAAAAGGTATGGGTAATGTTGCTAAAAAGTATGATGAAATTGATGGTGCACCCGAGGAAAAAGAGCGTGGTATCACTATTAATACTGCACACGTAGAATATCAAACAGCTAAACGTCACTACGCACACGTAGATTGTCCGGGCCACGCTGACTATGTAAAGAACATGATCACAGGTGCTGCTCAAATGGATGGTGCTATCCTTGTAGTAGCTGCAACAGATGGTCCAATGCCACAAACAAAAGAACACATTCTTTTGGCACGCCAGGTAGGTGTACCTCAGATTGTTGTTTTTATGAATAAAGTTGACTTAGTTGATGATGCTGAGTTGCTGGAATTGGTTGAAATGGAAATTCGTGAACTGTTAAGCTCTTATGGCTTTGATGGTGACAATACTCCTATCATCCAGGGTTCTGCTACCGGTGCATTGGCTGGTGAAGAAAAATGGGTGAAGGCGGTAGAAGATTTGATGGATGCTGTTGACAGCTACATTCCTCTTCCTCCACGTCCGGTTGATCTTCCATTCCTGATGAGTGTTGAGGATGTATTCTCAATCACTGGTCGTGGTACTGTTGCTACGGGTCGTATTGAGCGTGGTATCGTGAAAGTAGGTGAGGCTGTTGAAATCGTTGGTTTGATGGATGCTCCTCTCAACTCTACTGTAACAGGTGTTGAAATGTTTAAGAAATTGTTGGATCAAGGTCAGGCAGGTGATAACGCAGGTTTACTCCTCCGTGGTATTGAGAAGAAAGATATCCGTCGTGGTATGGTTATCTGCGCTCCAAAATCAATTACTCCTCACACTGATTTCAAAGGTGAAGTTTACGTATTGAGCAAAGAAGAAGGCGGACGTCACACTCCATTCTTCCAGAAATACCGTCCTCAGTTCTATTTCCGTACAACGGATGTTACCGGTGAAGTTGAATTGCCAGCAGGAACAGAAATGGTAATGCCTGGTGATAATACCAACCTTACTGTTAAGTTGATTCAACCAATTGCGATGGAGAAAGGTTTAAAGTTCGCCATTCGTGAAGGTGGTCGTACAGTAGGTGCCGGCCAGGTAACTGAAATTTTGAAATAAGCTCTGAGCCAAAAAGCTTTTAGCTTTAAGCAAATGATTCTTTAAATTTGCAATATATTACTAAAAGCTGTCCTGCAAAACGGGGTAGCTTTTGGTTTTCTACGGGCATGGTGCAACGGTAGCATACGGGTCTCCAAAACCTTTGATCTGGGTTCAAATCCTAGTGCCCGTGCGGAGAAAGTTGAAAAAAATAAATTTGAAAGGGGAGTTGATCAATTTTCAAATTCTAAATCTTCAAACAAAAATGTTATGAACAAAGTATCGGCATATTTCAGAGATTCTTATCGTGAATTGCTTGAAAAAGTAACCTGGCCCACCTGGCAGCAGTTGCAACAATCAACCATGATCGTTTTAATTGCTACATTGATCATTACTGCCATTGTATGGCTTATGGACTTAGGCATTGCCAGCTCCCTTCAATTCTTTTATTCATTTTTCAAATAATAAAACATGTCTGAAACTGCCAATGTGGAAACCAGTAAGTGGTATGTGCTTCGTGTCGTGAGCGGCAAAGAGAAAAAAGTAAAGGAGTATCTTGACAAGGAAATTTCACGCAATGGATGGGACACAGTTGTAAAGCAAGTGTTCTTGCCTGTTGAGAAAGTATATAAAGTTGCCAATGGCAAAAAAGTTGTTCGTGAACGCAATTTCTATCCAGGTTATGTAATGATTGAGGTTGAGAATGGTAAAATGGGTGATGATATTCGTGAAACTATCAGCAACGCCAGTAATGTGATTCACTTTTTAGGAAAAGAAAACCCTATTGCTTTACGTAAAGCAGAAGTGAATAAAATGCTGGGCAAGGTTGATGAAATGGCTGATTCATCCGGAATGACGATGAGTGAACCATTTATTGTTGGTGAAACAATCAAGATCATTGATGGGCCATTCAACGACTTTAACGGTGTAATTGAAGAAGTCAATGATGAGAAGAAGAAATTGAAAGTAGCTGTAAAAGTATTTGGTCGTGCTACACCGGTTGAATTGAATTATATGCAGGTTGAAAAACTTTCATAAGTAAAACTATAAATGTAAAAGTCCCCATCTGCCTGCAGGTGGGGACTTTGTTTATTAAGGAAGCTGATAACTTTAAGATGGCTGTCCTTCTGCGGTAGTTTCTGCAACAGCGGGTTTTTCAGCTAATGGTAATACTGCCTGAACAGGAGCTGGTGCCGGCGTTTTTACTGCTTTAGGTTTAGAGGCTGCTTTTTTCTTTGGAGCTGCTTTTTTTGCAATTGCTTTTTTGGGAGCAGGTTTTTTAGCCGCAACTTTCTTTTTGGCCGGCGCTTTCTTTGCAATTTTTTTCTTAGCGGCTTTCTTTACTACTTTCTTAACGGCTTTTTTTGCAACCTTCCTGGCGGGAGCCTTTTTAGCTACTTTCTTCTTTACAGGAGCTTTTTTTGCTGCCTTTTTCTTTGCCGGAGCTTTTTTTGCTGTTTTCTTTTTGATCGCTTTTTTAGCGGCTTTCTTAGCAGGTTTTTTAACTGCTTTTTTCTTTGCTTTTGCCATAATTATGAAATGGGTTTTATAAAATGTACAATTAAGAATGAAAAATTAAATCAAATTATGCAGTCAATAAAAGATGAAGCCATTTTTTTACTCTATTTCTTTCAACTTTTTTTAAAAGGGAAGACCACGGAAAGCTATTTTTCAGCAGAAATAGTTGCTC
The DNA here is from genome assembly GCA_046593655.1 of Lacibacter sp. Taxonomy (GTDB): domain Bacteria; phylum Bacteroidota; class Bacteroidia; order Chitinophagales; family Chitinophagaceae; genus Lacibacter. The sequence continues at coordinate 5,067 of JBKJNM010000111.1, forward strand.
AAATGCTTTGCCGGTAAGGAAAGTAGCCTTACCTTCGCCGTCCCAAAAGTTCTTATAGTTAGAATTATTTGTTTGGGAGTGATGCTGTAAGCATCACGTTATCACCAAAAAACTTTTACAATGGCAAAAGAAATCTCAGGATTTGTAAAGCTACAGGTAAAAGGCGGCCAGGCAAATCCTGCGCCACCTGTAGGTCCGGCCCTCGGTTCAAAGGGTCTTAACATTATGGAGTTCTGCAAGCAGTTCAATGCAAGAACTCAGGATAAAATGGGTAAAGTAGTACCTGTTTTAATTACTGTTTACACTGACAAGTCTTTCGACTTCGTTATCAAAACTGCACCAGCATCCGTTCAATTATTAGAAGCAGCAAAACTTCAAAAGGGTTCAAAAGAACCTAACCGTGCTAAAGTTGGTAAAGTAACATGGTCACAAGTTGAAGAAATTGCAAAAGACAAAATGCCCGACTTAAATTGCTATACCCTGGAAAGTGCCATGAGCATGGTTGCAGGTACAGCAAGAAGTTTGGGCTTAACTGTTGATGGTAAAGCCCCCTGGGATAACTAAATTATTCACCTTAAATTTTTTTAAACATGTCTCTGACTAAAAAAAGAAAAGTAGCACAAGCTAAGGTGGATAACAACAAAGTTTATTCCCTTAAAGAAGCCTCTACACTCGTAAAAGAAATTAATTGTACAAAGTTCGACAGTTCTGTTGATGTTCATATCCGTTTAGGTGTGGATCCTAAAAAAGCTGATCAGGCTATTCGTGGCACTGTAACATTACCACATGGTACCGGTAAAACAAAAAGAGTATTGGTACTTTGTACACCCGATAAAGAAGCCGATGCAAAAGCAGCAGGAGCTGATTATGTAGGTTTGGATGAATACATTACTAAAATTGAAGGCGGATGGACAGATGTAGACGTAATTGTTGCTACACCTGCTGTAATGCCTAAGATTGGTAAACTTGGTAAAGTATTAGGTCCTCGTAACCTCATGCCAAATCCAAAAACAGGAACTGTTACAAATGATGTGGCCGCTGCTGTAAATGAAGTAAAAGGTGGTAAAATTGCTTTCAAGGTTGACAAAGCAGGTATTATACATGCTTCTGTAGGACGTATCAGTTTTGCTCCTGAAAAACTTGCAGAAAATACAACTGAGTTTTTAAATGCAATTGTAAAGGCAAAACCTTCTACTGCAAAAGGAACTTATTTGAAAAGTATTTTCATGGCAAGCACCATGAGCCCGGGTATTTCTGTTGACACAAAATCATTCATGAATTAATCCGTTCAGGGTTATTAAAAAAACAGGTCATGACTAAAGAACAAAAAAACGAAGTGATTGAAGCGCTGAAAGGCAAATTCAGTCAATACAATAATTTTTATATTACAAATAC
>JBKJNM010000207.1:0-5608 GCA_046593655.1 Lacibacter sp.
GCTTTCGTATTCCTCCTTCTTTTTTTCTTATTTTCGGTTTTATACCTACTGCTTAATGACCATTGAACAATACATCGAAAAAATAAACACCCGGTACAAAACCGGCATTTCAAGAGAACATAGTTACAGAGGTAGTCTGCAACCAGCTAAAAACTTATCTTAACCTAGTGATTGAATTTTATTAAAGATGAATGTAAAAGAACTGAAACCAAGAAAGGCGCTCAACAAAGCTTTTTTAAAAGTAAAACCAAACCGAACTGAAATTGAGGGTTTCAAAGCCAATCTTATTACTTTACTTGATAGAACGAATGATACAGAAAGCGAAGAGTTTCATAAAAACTTAGTTTCCGACTTTCTCAAAGACACTTACTACAAGCAAAATCATTTCATCAACACCAAAGGGCGGAACGATCTTGTAATACACAACGCACAAAATGCAAACAGTTCAGTTGGCGTAATCGTTGAAGCAAAAAAGCCAACCAATAAGGCCGAAATGATCAGCACAAATAAACTGAATACAAAAGCTTTTCAGGAACTGGTGCTTTATTACTTACGGGAGCGGGTTACACATAAAAATCTCGAAGTAAAACATTTGGCGGCTACCAATATTAACGAGTGGTTTATTTTTGATGCAACCCTGTTCGATCGGCTTTTTGCTCAAAACAAAAACTTTGTAAAGCAATTCACCGACTTTGAAGAAGGACGTTTGGCTGATACCAAAACCGATTTTTTTTATAAAGAAGTTGCCGAACCCTTTATTGAAACTATTACAGCCGAAATTGAGTTTACATATTTCAATATACAGGATTATCAAAAAGCTTTACGCAATACAGATAAGGCAGACGATAATTCATTGATTGCGTTATTCAAACTTTTATCTCCTGAGCATCTGTTAAAACTTCCGTTCACGAACGACAGTAACAGTCTTGACAAACGCTTTTACAGCGAGTTGCTGCACATCATCGGTTTAACCGAAACAAAAGAGGGAAGCAAGAAACTGATTGAACGAAATAAACCGGAAGAAAGGCACACAGCAACAATTCTTGAAGATGCCATTATTCAGTTAGACAGCCTGGATAAGTTAAGCCGTTTGGAAAAGCCCAATCAGTTTGGCGACAACACACAGGAGCGGCTCTTTAATGTAGCGCTTGAACTTACCATTACATGGATCAACCGTATTTTGTTTTTAAAGTTGCTCGAAGCACAACTCATTACCTATCATAAAGGCGATAAATCCTATTCGTTTCTTAACCTTGATAAAATTAAAAACTACGACGACCTGAACAGTTTGTTTTTTCAGGTATTAGCAAGGCGGTTCGATGAGCGAAACAATGATGTAAAAAAAGTATTTGAAAAAGTGCCTTACCTGAACAGTTCACTTTTTGAACCAACAGACATTGAACAGGTTACTTTGTTTATCAGTAACTTAAAGGATGATAAAACAATTCCGGTCATTTCTTCAACGGTTCTCAAAGACAAACAAGGCAAAAAGCGAACAGGCAATTTAACCACGCTTGAATACCTGTTTGAGTTTTTGAACGCTTACGATTTTAGCAGCGAAGGTTCAGAAGAAATTCAGGAAGATAATAAAACGCTTATCAGTGCTTCGGTTCTCGGCTTAATCTTTGAGAAAATAAACGGATACAAAGACGGTTCGTTTTTCACTCCGGGTTTCATCACCATGTATATGTGCCGTGAAACCATTCGCAAAGCCATTGTGCAGAAGTTTAACGAAACCAAACAATGGAATTGCAGCAGCATTGAAGAACTGTACGATAAAATTGAAGACCGTAAAGAAGCCAACAACATAGTAAACAGTATTAAAATTTGCGATCCTGCCGTTGGTTCCGGCCACTTTCTGGTTTCGGCACTCAATGAAATGATTGCTGTTAAAAACGACTTGAAAATTCTGCAAGACAGATATGGAAAACGCCTGAAAGAATACCAGGTGGAAGTGGTAAATGATGAACTGATTGTAACAGACGAAGAAGGCGAACTGTTTGAATACAAAGTTTCCACCCTTCGGGGGGCCGAAAGGGGGGCCGAAAGCCAGCGAATACAGGAAACACTCTTTCACGAAAAGCAAACCATTATTGAAAATTGCCTATTTGGAGTAGATATTAATACCAACTCGGTAAAAATTTGCCGCCTGCGTTTGTGGATTGAGCTTTTGAAAAATGCTTATTACAAAAACTCAACCGAACTTGAAACACTTCCGAACATTGACATCAACATCAAATGCGGAAACTCGTTGGTAAGCCGTTTTGCCATTGATGCTGATTTGAAACAAGCGCTGAAAAAAAGTAAGTGGACGATTGACAGCTACAAACTAGTAGTTTCCACATACCGTAATGCCCAAAGCAAGGATGAGAAAAGGGAAATGGAACGGCTGATAAAGGATATTAAAAATGATTTTGTATCAGAACTATCTTTTAGGAATCAAGAGGCTAAAGATGTTGTAAAATATAGGGGGAAAGTAGTTCAGCTTGCAACAGATATTAATAATCGTTTAGCTTTTGGAGAAAAAATTCCCGCCAAATTATATAAGGACTTAGAAGATGCAACCAAAAAAAGAAACGCTGCTGAATTGGAAGTAAAAGAAATTGAAAACAACAAAATTTTTGAAAATGCTTTTGAATGGCGTTTCCAATTTCCCGAAGTGTTGAATGATGATGGTGATTTTGTGGGCTTTGATGTGGTGATTGGAAATCCGCCTTATATAAGGCAAGAAGAATTCAAAGAGTTTAAGCCACATTTTAAATCTCAATTCAGATTATACACAGGCGCAGCAGATGTTTATGTTTTCTTTATTGAAAAAGGGTTTGACATTTTGAAAGTTAATGGTGTGTTCACCTTCATTATACCAAATAAATTTATGCAAGCAGGATATGGACAACCAGCCCGAAAATTTTTGTTGGAACAAAACCTTATTGAAGTAATTGACTTTGGTGATTTTCAGGTTTTTGAAGAAGCTACAACCTATCCTTGTATTTTGACTGCAAGTAAAGAATTAGCAAAAGGAACTTTCAGGACGGCAAAAATCAACTCGCTTGATTTTATATCAGGGTTTACTGACTATGTATCCACTATAACAAACACCATTAATCATAATTCCTTAAATGATGAAACTTGGGTAGTTTCTAATTCTCAAGACCAAAGCCTTTTACAAAAGATAATTTCAAAAGGTAAAAAATTGGAAGCCTATGTTGTTAACGGCGCAAAAAGAGGTGTAGTAACGGGTTTAACAGAAGCATTTGTTATTGATGAAAATAAAAAACAAGAATTAGTTGCAAGAGATTTTAGAAATAACGATGTTATAAAACCTTTACTTCAAGGAAGAGATATTAAGCCTTATCATTCTACACCTCCAAATAAAAATTTACTTTTTATTCCTTGGCATTTTCCCTTACACAATAGAAAAGATATTTCAGGAGCATCCGAAGAAGCAGAAAAAGAGTTTCAGAATCAATATAGTTCTTTGTATCAACATTTACTTGCGTTTAAATCAGAGTTGAGTGCGAGAAATAAAGTCGAAACTGGAATAAGGTATGAATGGTACGCCATGCAACGCTATGCTTCGGATTATTATCAAGAGTTTGAAAAACCCAAAATAATGTATCAGGTACTTCAAGTAAAACCTTGTTTTATATATGATGAAGATGGATTATTTTGTAATAATTCAATGTGGTTTATTCCGTCAGATGACAAAGTGCTGTTGGGTATATTAAACTCAAAAATGGGATGGTGGCTTATCTCCAAATATTGTACGGCAATTCAAAATGGTTATCAATTGATTTGGAAATATTTCAGTCAAATTCCGATAATAACAGGTAACGACGTTGCTCGTAAACAAATTGCTGACTTGGTGAATAATATTCTATCCATTAAAAAGCAAACCCCTACAGCCGAAACTTTCGCACTTGAAAACCAAATAGACCACGTGGTTTATCAACTTTACGATTTAACGGAAGAAGAAATAAAAATTGTGGAAGGAAAATGAAAGACTATTACCGCCTTGATATTGAATTTCCTGATGTAGATTTCAACAAATACTACATTAAGTGCCATGAAGTAAGTCAAATTCATCACGCTCATCTTTTCGCTAAAGAGAATGAAATTGAGTTAAGAATATTTTACGATGATAAAACTTATTTTGGTGAAAAGATTTCAATGTGGAGTCAGCAAATTGGCTGGACAAAATTTGGCTCTTTCATAGAAGTAAGTAATATAAGCAAGAATGACCGCTTACTTAAAATAGATTTATCAGAATCAAAATTATGCTGTATTCAAAACAGCTCAGCAAACTATGATGGAAAAACCAAGTATGTTGTAATTAAATTGGACAGCGTAAAATTTTACTGGAATTCAGTCAAAGAAAAAGTAAATACAGCTGAATTCTATTTGGCTGATGTAGGCTTCAGAGTAGTTGAACCTTTTTATTCAACTTTATTTGGCTTTGACGGAAAGTTCAACATTGGAAGAATGAACGGAATGAATGTATTTTACACACTTGGAAAATCAAAATTCCGGCCAGAGTTCAATACATTCTCAAAAGACGATAAAAGCAACAGGGATGCAACTGTTGTAAAAGAACCAAAAATTCAGTTTAAATACACAAAACCAGTAACCGAAGCAGAATCACTTTTTTATGGTGATGTGGTATGTCATTTGGCTTCATTTTATCATCATATAAAGATTGAATATTCTCTTCGTAGAATCCATTTGCCAGAACACACAATCACAATTAAAAGAATTGAAGAGAAAAATTATTTTGATACGAAGGGTTCTCTTTGGGGTTTTAATAACTATTGGGACTTTCACAAGTTCTTAAAATCAGACTGGCAAAAAGGGACATTAAAAAATTACAAATTACTTTCAAAGGCTATTGAATTATTTAATCAAGCACTATTGGTTGATAGCAATTCTGAATATCTTATTCGTTATAACATCATTGAAATTTGCAATAATCTCAAACAAGAAAGAGAAAAATTTAATTTTGTCTTGAAAGGCAAAGAAAAAAAGAAAAAGTTTACTGGTGCTTTAGAACTTTTGCTAGAAACTATTAATGTTAGTGAACAAATACAATTCAAGAACAAATGGACTTCATTATCGGGCAAACTTGAATACAAACCAATGACAAGTCCTTTGGTTAAGTTTTTAGAATCTCAAAAATTTAATGTTTCAGAGTTTCCAATTTCTGTTGGTGAGCTTAAAGAGTTACGAGACAACATCACACACGGAAGTATTGATAAGATTGATAGAGAACAATTACAAAAAGCAAATCAATTCCTTTACCGAATAAACGGTATTTTGATATTGAATTTAATCGGAGTTAAAGAATGGAAATTAAATACAGAATTGATTTAAAAGAAAAAATTATGCCAACGCTTCACAGCTACACACATTGCCAAGTTGCACAAGCTGAGACACAAACCCAAATTCCTTTGTCAGAAACGTCTTCCGCAATGGATGTTTCGTAATACGAAGCAAACATAAATAAAACCTTTCAGGAAACATTGCTGAGAAAAGTTGAGTAATGCTCGGCAACCCCAATTCCTAATTCCCCAATCCCAACTCCCAATCCCCAATCATCAACCCCCAACTCCCA
>JBKJNM010000240.1:0-2506 GCA_046593655.1 Lacibacter sp.
TTTACATCCTGGTAAATAAGATCGCTGCTGCAACCGGGCACCCTGATTACACTATTGGTACAACTGGGAACATTTGATTGGGAAAATATTGTTGTACCGCATACAGGAAAAGCAGTAGATGGTGTTTGACCCAATGTAGTGCATAGCTGAGCAGATGCCTGAAAAGAAAAAATCATTGCTGCAAGCAACAGGGATGTAAAATGTTTTTTTATTGAGGAGAAATAATTCAAGGAATAATTTTTCAGCTAATTGTTGCTTGCAAAATAAAGTTTATCAAGCGAAAGACAAATAATGTTTTGAAAACGTTGCCGCAAAAAAAAATCCCGCTTTGCAGCAGGATTGAATGTTCTACTTTAAATTAAATTAAGCGATCTCAATCCCGAAGTTTGCAGATATTGCTGGCAGGGTGTCTTCTTTCCTGCGGTTGGTGAAAAATTAACGATACTGACAAAAGCGTCAGTACACGCAACCTCGGCGTGTTTCTTTTACAGGCATAACAACAGCCGCAGGAACAGCAACACCAACAATGGCAAAGGCAGAATTTTTTTCATTCTTAAAGAAAATGATGTTTTAGTTGTTTAGTCACTCCGATACCAAGCCCCAATAATTTTTTTCGATTGACCAAAAGAAAATTTAATGAGTATACTAACAAGTAATGTCATGGCTATTTTCTTCATACCTAGCTTGATTGTATTTCAAAATGTTTGTATTACAAAAAAAACTGTCTATAAAAGAAAAGAAGTAAAAAGAAAATTAAAAATATAAGTGATAGCCAGCTTAAAATATTACAAACCGATTTTAATTTTTCATCTTCCTTTTTTACTTCTTTGTTATATGGCAACATATATACATATCCCCTAACACTAGTATATTCAACTTCAAAACCGTTTCTAGAATCTAAAATTACATGTACTATAACCTTTGTCATACTACTAACTGCCAACAACCCAATACTTAACACATATAACACACCCATCTAATTAATTTATTTTTCGTAGCCTTTGTTGGTGTTACACTACGTTCACCATCGCACAAAGATAAACAATGCACACTGCCCGCAATCGTTTGGTGCTTGTCTGCCGGCAAAGGCAGGTTTTCACCAACGACACATGCAGATATTGCTGGCAGGGTGTCTTCTTTCATTCGGTTGGTGAAAAATCAACGATACTGACCAAAGCGTCAGTACACGCAACCTTTAGATTTGCTTTACTGGCATAACAACAGCCGCAGGAACAGCAACACCAACAGCGGCAAGAAAAACAATGTTTTTAAAAGGTTGCCTCAAAAAAAAATCCCGCTTTGCAGCGGGATTGAATATTCTACTTTACATTAAATCAAGCGATCTCAATCCCGAAATTTTATCCGGGATTTCGCTAGCTTATGCTATCTCAACCATTGACGCTTCGGTCAGGGTTTCAATGCCCTAAGCAATTTCAACATCTGCACCTGCATCTTTCAGCTTACCTGCAATTTCATCAGCTTCTGCTTTTGAAACGCCTTCTTTAACAGGCTTTGGAGCTGTGTCAACGAGGTCTTTTGCTTCTTTCAAACCTAAACCTGTAAGATCTTTAACGATTTTAACAACGTTCAGTTTTGAAGCACCAGCGCTCTTCAGGATTACGTTGAATGCAGTTTGTTCTTCAACTACTGCTGCACCACCACCATCACCACTTGCAACAACTACTGCTGCAGCAGCGGGCTCAATGCCGTATTCTGCTTTCAGAACATCTGCTAATTCCTGTACTTCTTTTACTGTTAAGCTTACTAATGATTCAGCTAATACTTTAATGTCTGCCATTTTGATTAAATTTTTTCCGACTTCATATCTGCCTTCAGCAGATCCGTTGGAGTGATTAAAAAAATTTGCCTTTGATTTAAAACCCTCAGGCCTGGGTATTATGCTTAAAGCCAAGTGTTGAATGCATTTTGCTTTCAACACGAAGCGTTTTGCTTTTAGCTTTCTGCAACTGCAGTTGCTCCTTTTGTTTCAGCATTATGCAGCAAGGCAGCAATAACACGTTTTGCAGGAGATTGCAACAAACCAATTACTTCGCCTATCAATTCGTTCTTTGTTTTGATCTGTACAAGTGCTTTCAATTGATTGTCGCCTGTATAAATATCGCCATTAATGAAAGCAGCTTTTAAAACAGGCTTGTCGCCATTGCTTGCTTTGCGAAATGAACTGATGATGAGAGCCGGTTCTTTCGGGTTCTCTGAAAACAACAGTGCAGTTACATTATGCAATGAATCAAATACACCTGTGTAACGCTCAGCATCCAAAGATTCCAGCGCTTTTTTAATGAGTGTATTCTTAGCCACTTTCATTTCAACATTCTTGTTGAAACATGCACGGCGGAGTTTACCTATCTGTGCAACAGATAAAGATTCGGTATTTGTAATATAAAAATTATTGTATTGACTGAATTTGCCTTTCAGCGCTTCAATCACTTCGTTTTTTTGTTCTTTAGTCATGACCTGTTTTTTTAATAACCCTGAACGGATTAAT
>JBKJNM010000252.1:0-21223 GCA_046593655.1 Lacibacter sp.
AATTGAGGGCATCAAACAAAACCTTAAAAATGATTTTGTAAAGACGAATGAAGATTATGCAAAGATGGTATTACTATCTCCGCAAACGTCTCCTGCAATTAATGAAAGAATAATAAAAGATTATCGCAATGCTTACCAACCAATGGGCATTCCAATTACTGATGAAGTTTTTGAAAGTTACATAAAGCAAAAGGAATTATTACCCAAACTGAAATTGAAATTGTATCTCCTAAATGTAGATTATATGCCAACCAATGAAGAGCCTTTAAAACTATATGCAACAAATGATTATGAGGTAATCCATATTAAAGGAACCTGCCATTTTCCAATGATAGAAAACCCAGAGGAATTTAATAAGTTTTTACGACAGACTATTAATAAAATATCGAAGGGTAAGTAACTATTGATACAAAATGATTACAAGCAAATTCACCCATGCAATTGAATAAATGTGTGAATGATGCAACTCCTGCTCAAATTGTATAACAAATACAAGAAATTATAGACTGATTTTTGTGCAGTGGCAAGTTCAGCATCGCAAGTGATCGTGTAAATTATTTGTGTTTAGTACAACTTATCTATCATTATTAAATCAACCAGTAAAGTCTTGTGCCCGTTACCACCTGTATTTAAAACAGGGGCACAGCTTTTGCATAAAGAAGAATATGAAAAAAATTTTGTTGTTTATTGCCGTTTGTAATTTGTTATTGGCTTGTTCCAATTCACAAACCACTACACAGGAAGAAAGAGAAGAAAAAGAACGTAAAAATGTAACGAAGAGAGATGCTACCATCACTGCAGGCAATTCTTACAGCAATCTTTTCCTCGATAGCGTAGCAGTGGAAAAATTTATTGTTGATCAGAAAGTGACCGACACCCTTGCCCGGCGCATCCGTAGTTTTTACAATTCCCGTAATTACCAGTTTGCCTGGTTTAGTGAAGATGGACTTACAGAACAAGCCCGTGGCTACTGGAACTTACACGAATATGTGATTACATACAACGGAGATTCATCGTTGAAAGATAAAGCGCTTCAAAAAACAATGGATCGACTGGTGGCAGAAGAAGAACTTTCTGTTTCTGCATCCAAATCGTTTATCAATACTGAACTGTTGCTGACGAAGCATTTTATTCAGTACATGCTCAATAATTATGAAAAGGGTTATGTAAAAAGAAAGGAAATGGAACGATTTATTCCTTCCCGAAAGCAAGACCCATTGGCACTGGCCGATTCATTGATCAATAAAAAACATAAAGACGATAAATACTTTGAAGATGTGAATGCTTCTTACAGGGGTTTAAAAGAGCATCTGAAAAAATATCATGATATTGCTAAAAACGGAGGATGGCCCGTTGTAACTTTTTCAAAAGGCATGTATAAAAAAGGAGTTGCATCAGCAGCAGTAGCAACACTTAAAAAAAGATTAGAACTTTCGGGCGATATGCCGGGGGCTGATACCACGCTCCTATTTAACGATAGCGTTGAAACAGGCATTAAGAATTTCCAGCTTCGTCATGGCTTTACCGCCGACGGAAAATTAACCGAAGCGCTGGTAAAAGAAATGAATGTTCCTGCAGTTACACGTTTGCAGCAGGTATTAATGAACATGGATCGTATGCGGTGGATGGCAGCAGAACCTAAAGGCCATTTGATTGTTGTGAATATCCCTGAATTTATTTTGCATATGTATGATGGCGGCAAGAAAGTATTTGATATGGTGGTGGTAGTGGGTAAAGAAGGACATAACACCATGATGTTTAATGGTGATTTGAACCTGGTAGTGTTCAGCCCATACTGGAATGTTCCGTCCAGTATTGTAAAAAGTGAAATATTGCCTGCCATGAACAATAACAGGAACTACCTCGCATCGCACAATATGGAGATTGTAAGTAGTGCTGGCGAAATTCCTGAAATCCGTCAAAAGCCAGGTGGAGAAAATGCATTGGGACAGGTGAAATTTTTATTCCCCAACAGTTTCAATATTTATTTTCATGATACTCCTTCAAAAAGTCTTTTTGAAAAAGATAAAAGAGCTTATAGCCATGGTTGCATCCGCCTGAAAGAACCGGAAAAGATGGCCAATTATATTCTTCGCAATCAACCTGAATGGACACCGGAAAAAATAGGTGAAGCAATGAACAGTGGCGAAGAAAAATTTGTAAAAGTAAAAGACCCCATTCCTGTTATTATTACTTATTACACAGCATGGGTAGATGAAAACGGCCAACTTAACTTCAGGGAAGATATATATAACCATGATACCAAATTGGCGAAAAAAATGTTTAATTGATTTTGAATGGCAATACATACCCTTGGTCTTCCCCCGGGCATTTTTGCTTCGGGTGATGTACGCTTTGGTGCCATGACAGGAATTTCTGCAGCAGTTGGTGAAGGCTCGATGGCAATCCGTTTTGTATGGAAGTATTTACAGGAAATGTAACTCTTACAGCTCTCTATCCTTTTTCCGTTTAAAATAAAAATAAAGCGGAATACCGATTGCTGTTAATAATAAACCAAACACAGAATTAATAATCGGTGATTTTCCCTCCACATAATTATTGATATCATTGTAAAGAGTGGTCATTATATAAATAGCAGTAAAAAGAAGAAACAAAAGTGGAACTAGTGGATATCCCCATGCCTTATATGGTCTTTCTGCATTGGGCATTCGTCTTCTTAAAATAAAAAGTGCGAGTATAACAAGTCCATAAAATATCCAGCCGATAAAAATAAATATATCAGCCAGTATATCAAACGAACCACTCAATACAAACAAACTGCTCCAAACTCCCAGGATAAGAACAGCATTTCCTGGCGTTTGAAATGTTGGATGCACTTTACCTGCCTGTTTGAAAAAAATTTTTGCATCACTCATTGCAAAGATAACCCTTGCACAAGCTAACAGATTTACATTGGTTGAACCAAACGTGGATATTACAATTAACAGTGCTATTGCAGTGCCACCAACTGGCCCCAATACAATCGCTGCTGCATCACTCGCAACCAAAGGAGATTTTGCCATTATTTCAATAGGCAACACGTACATGTATGCCAGCGTAACAAGCATATAAACAATGATGCAGGCCCACACACCATAAATTAAACTGCGAGTAATATTTTTTGACGGGTCCTTAATTTCACCAGCTACCATGTTGAGATTGTTCCAACCATCATAAGCTGCAAATGCTCCTGTTGTTGCAGCCATAAAGGCGCCTATTAATTTCCATCCGGTTAAATCAAAGTCCTGAGCATTGGTTATAAAATTGGCAGCAGATCCTTTTCCTGAAAATAAAATGCCAATCACCAGTAGCAGAATGGCGGCCGTTTTTAAAAGAGTTGCAATAAACTGTACGGCATTACCTGAACGTACACTGATATAGTTTACAATAGTTAAACTCATGATCATAATAATGGCCAGTGCCTTGACCCCAAAATTTTGTAAAGGCATGATATCTCCTATCAATGGAATATGAAGTATGACCGACTGTTCAACAGCATTACTGAACTGTGGCAGGTCAATGAAATAATTGGTATAAGAAGCAAACACAAATCCAATGGCTGCAATTGATGCGGTATTAATAACTGCTATGCTTGCCCATCCATAGAGGTAAGCAATAAAATCGCCAAAGGCATAACGCAGGTAAACATATTGTCCACCCGTTTCTGGAAACATGGTTCCCAGTTCAGCATAAGCCATTGCGCCAAACATAGAAACGACACCTGCAATGAGCCATACTACTAAAATCAAATAAGGGGAGCCCAACTGTGCAGCCATGGTAGCAGGCTTCATAAAAATATTTGCCCCGATGATACTACCGATAACTATAGTTGTAGCAGACCATACGCCAATGGTTTTTTTGAGTTGGATTGATGACATACAGTTGGATAGATTTGGTATTGATCTCAGCTCTATATTATTCTACTGAAATCATTACCAATATAACTGAATAAACTCAAAGGAATATTTGTATGAAAAGAGGGAACAAAAAAGTCCAGCAAAATGCGGGACGGTGTTGTACCGGAGAGTCCGCCAGAGGCGGAAACTGCCGTCCGCCACGGCGGATATGAACCCTCTACTAATGAGGTAAAGATTTGATAAATGTTCTTCCAACCCCTGACTTCATCCACTTCTCATATTGAGTTGCTTCCATTTTAGTATCAAACTCCTTTTTGTGAATAACTTTCCATGGACGATACTTTGATGTCCAATCTTTTCCCAACTCATTATGGTATCTTAATCTGGCTTCAAGGTTTGAAGTAAAGCCATAATAATGCTTATTACATTTTTCGGAGTATAGTGCATAAGCCGTATACATAAAATAAAAGCCCTCTTAATGAGGGCTTGATTGTACCGGAGAGCAGACTTGAACTGCCGACCTTCGGGTTATGAATCCGATGCTCTAACCAGCTGAGCTACCCCGGCTAATGGGCGGCAAAGATAAAGGTTTCAGCTTTTTTTACGCAGCATTTTCAAAGCTTTTTTATATTTAAGTATGATTCGATCAGCAACCACAAATGATGCAGAAGCACTTCTACATATTTACAGTCCCTTTATTCTCAATTCAGGAATTACACAGGAAACTGAAGTACCATCCATAGGTGAGTTCAAAAGCAGAATTGAACATACATTAACGGAAAGGCCCTGGCTGGTTGCCGAAATCAACGGGACCATTGCAGGTTATGCATATGCTGGTAAACACCGGGAACGAAAGGGTTATCAATGGTGCATTGAACCCTCAGTTTATCTGCATGAAGATTTTTATGGAAAAAATCTTGCATTGGCTTTATACACTGCTTTGTTTGATGTTTTGAAAATGCAGGGTTATGTAAATGCATATGCCGTTATTACATTACCAAACGCAAATAGTGTTTCCTTTCATGAAAAATTTCGTTTCAGATATTTAACAACCTACAAAAAGATCGGATATAAATTAGACCAGTGGCATGATGTAGGCTGGTGGGAATACCAGGTCAATGAACATGAAGTAAGGCCGCTGATTCCCATCACTGCCATAAGCGATCAAATCATTGATTTAATTTGTAAGAAAGCTTCAACGTTCATTAAGCATTAAACATTTGCTGTAAGCGTTCTGCAACTTTTGCTGCATTCGGAAGCATGGCAGCTTCCAATGCCATGTTCATGGGAACAGCAGGTAAATTAAGTGCACCCATCACTTCTACAGGAGCATCTAACCAATGAAAGCATTGATAGCTGATACGATGAGCCAATGCTTCAGCAAATGAATTATTTTGTTGCTCTTCTGTAAGCACCAAACATTTACCATGCTTCTTTACAGTTTCAAAAATCAGTTCTTCATCTAATGGAAATAAAGTGCGCAAATCAACAATTTCAACAGCACCCATAAATTGTTTGGCGGCTGCTTTAGCCCAGTACACACCCATTCCATATGTAATGATGCAGCAGCTCTCTCCTTCTTCCACCAAATCTTCATCTGCTTCTGTAACGATTGTTGCTTTACCTAAAGGCAATATATAATCTCTTGCAGGTTCAATTGTTTTTGCATCCTCCGTTCCCGGTACTTTACTCCAGTATAAACCTTTATGCTCCAGCATGACTACAGGATTGGGATCAAGAAAAGCTGCTTTCATCAATCCTTTCATATCAGCAGCATTTGATGGATAGACTACTTTAATTCCTTTGATGCTGAGTAAAGTTGTTTCAATACTTCCGCTATGATAAGGACCGCCACCACCATAAGCACCAATCGGCACACGGATCAATGTCTGTACAGGAAATTTGCCACAACTTAAATAAGAGGATTTCGAAATTTCTGTTACCAATTGATTCAAACCCGGATAGATATAATCTGCAAACTGTACTTCAACAATTGGCTTTGCACCAACGGCGCTCATTCCTACAGTTGAACCAATAATATATGCTTCCTGTATAGCCGTATTAAATACCCGGTGATCACCGAATTGTTCCGCCAGAGTTGCAGCCTCACGAAAAACGCCGCCCAATCTTTTTCCAACATCCTGTCCGTATAATAGAGCTTCAGGAAAATCTTCCATCAGTTCACGAATGGCAAACAAGGCTGCATCCACCATCATTACTTTTTCATTGTTTGCAGGTGAGCGTTCCCCTTTTTCTTCTGTTACAGTTGTTGGTATAAATACATGTTGCTCCACAGTTGAAGGATCGGGTTCTTCTGCAGCAACTGCCTGCTGAAAACTTTCTTCAATCAATTGTTTGGCTTCCTTATCAATTTGTTTCAACTCATCCTCATTGATCCCTGCATCAATACATTGCTGTTGAAGTTTTGGAAAAGGATCATCCGCAAAATGTATTTCCAGGTCTTCTTTGCTTCTGTAAAATTCTTTACGAACACCACTTGTATGATGATTGAGCAATGGCACATAGGCCTGCACCAGGTAAGGCGTTTGATGTTCTCTTACATAATCTATCACATGCTGCATAGTATTAAACGAATCAGTGAAATCACTTCCATCGCAACGGATACGATCCATCCCGGGAAATCCGCCGGCATATTCATATGCATCCATGGCTCTTGCTTCCAGAGCACTTACACTAATACCCCAGTTGTTATCCTGCACCAGGTAAATAATGGGCAACTTTTTTAAAACAGCAAATTGAAACGCTTCACTCACTTCACCTTCAGTCAAACTTGCATCACCTAATGAACATATGACAATGGCCCCCCCACCCCCCGAAGGGGGGATGAGAGCCTCCGAATGAACAACTATATCATTTAGTTCAACATCTGTGATGAGCTGGCTTTGTGATGATGACAAGTCCCTCCTTTGGAGGGATTTAGGGAGGCTTTTCATGTATTGCAGCCCCTGTGCCACACCGGTAGTAGGAATCACCTGCATCCCTGTTGCACTGCTTTGATGAATAATATTTGGTTTATCGTTCCCTTTATAATTGGGATGCGAATAATATTCTCTTCCTCCGGTAAACGGATCATCCCTTTTTGCCAGAAGTTGCAGCATTAATTGGTATGGTTCAAATCCCAAACCGAGCAATAAACTTTCATCACGATAATAAGGGCTTACCCAATCAACTTCTTTTAATTGAAATGCAGTAGCGAGTTGAATAGCTTCATGTCCACGGGAAGTGGAATGTACATATTTACAAACAGAACGGTTGTTTTCATACATCGCTGTCATGTGCCGGGAACAGCACATAAGCCGGTAAGCTTTTCTAAAGATTTCCTGATTGATCATGTACACGCAATTGGACTGCAAAATAAAGTGAACTGGCATAAAAAAGCCATTCTGTTTTCAGAATGGCTGCTACTATTTTTAATGATACATCATTTCACTTCAACTTCCAGTAAACTGTCATCTTCAATAAATGCCTCCAGTTGGTCACCAACCACACATTCACCTACGCCAGCAGGCGTGCCTGTAAAAATTAAGTCGCCAATATTCAATGAAAAGAATTGGGAAACATAAGCAACAATCTGGTCGAAAGTAAAAATCATTTGGCCTGCATTGCCCTGCTGAACTAATTCCTTATTGTTATACAAACAGAAATTAATATCGTTGAAGTTCATTCCGGGTTTAATGTCAATAAATTTTCCAACCGCTGCTGAATTATCCCATGCTTTTGAAATTTCCCAAGGGAGTCCTTTTTCTTTCAGTTGTTTTTGCAGATCTCTGGCAGTAAAATCAATTCCTACTGTGTAGCCATTATAATACTTGCTGGCATGTTTCTCCTGTACATATTTACCGTTCTTTGAAACCCTCAGAACCAACTCCACTTCATAATGAAGCTCGTTGGTAAACTCAGGATAATAAAAAGGCATATGTGGCTGAAGAAATGCACTTTTAGGCTTCAGGAAAATAACAGGCTCATCAGGAACATCGTTGCCGAGTTCTTTGGCATGGTCAATATAGTTTCGACCTACGCAAAAGATTTTCATTTGGTTAATGATTTTTGGTTCAGAATCAGGTTTAATGATGGTCTTTGAAAGGACAGTGGATTTCTTGATACTGAAACAGAATAGTTGAGTATGGGCGAAGTTAATATTAGAAAACTGAAAATTAAAGTGTTATTTCAATTTTGTTTGCTTTGTTCATGGTGAGTTCAATGCCACTCAGCACAAAGCTTTCTATTACTTCAACACTTGCTTCAATTTTCTTTTTTAAAAATGGTTCTTCCGCAGAGGTCCATTTGCCCAATACATAATCTACCTGCATTCCTTTGGGGTAATTGTTCCCGATACCAAAACGCAAACGGGGATAGGCATTGGTTAATAAATACTCCTGGATGCTTTTTAAACCATTATGGCCTGCATCACTACCACCGGAACGTAAGCGTAGTTTTGATAAGGGGATTGCCAGTTCATCAACCACAACCAGTATATGTTCAATCGCTATCTTTTCCTTATCCATCCAGTATTTAACTGCTTTACCGCTGAGGTTCATAAATGTTGAAGGGAGGATGCAGATAAGCGTTTTGCCTTTTATTTTTACCTCTGCAACTGCAGCTAAACGATCCATCTTAAAAGCTGCCTTATGTTTTGCAACGAGTGCCTCCACCACATCAAAACCAATGTTGTGACGTGTGTGAACATACTCCGTTCCAATATTTCCCAAACCAACAATTAAAAACTTCATACAAGCAAATATCAAAAACTAAAAAGGTTTATCAAATAAAAATCCCCCTTTGCAGGGGGATGTATGTTCCATTCACTGAATTTATTTTTTCTCAGGTGCTGCTGCAACTGCGGGGGCTTTTGCTCCGGCTGGGGCAGGTGTTGTTGCTTCTTCCTGTTTCAACAGGCGTGTTAACACAACAGATGCAATAGGAATACGGGGCGAATTCAATACTTCCATATGATCAACTTTAACATCCTCCACACGGATGTTACCATTCAATTCAAGAGAAGTTAAATCAACTTCGATTGATTCTTTCAGGTATTTAGGAAGCGCTTTAATTTTCAGTGATTTGATTTTGGTAATCAACTTACCGCCATCTTTTACACCAACTGCAGTTCCTGTAAATTTCAAAGGAATGGTTGCTATTACTTTTTTGTCTTCAACCAGTTCCAGTAAATCTACATGATCCAAGGCATCAGACACTTTGTTGAATTGCAAATCCTTTAAAATGGTTCTGTAAGTTTTACCATCTACACTTACTTCAGCAATCTGGAATTCGGGTGTGTAAACCAAAGTTTTAAATGCTTTGGCGGGAGCGTAGAAATTAATTTCTGTTGAGCCTCCGTAAATTACACCAGGCACCATTTCCTGAGAGCGAAGTTGACGGGCGGCTTTTTTCCCGTTTTCGGTCCTCAAGTGACCCTCAATTGTAATTGTCTTCATCATTGTTATTCTAATTTAAAAATTTACTTTTTCTGGTTTATTTATTCCTTCTTTGCGAATGCATAAATAAACTGGTTATACTCTTGTTTTCAAAGGCGTTGCGAAGGGCTACTCCAAACAGTTCTGCAACACTCTGTATTTTTATTTTAGCACTTTCCTGCTTTAAAGGAATTGTGTCGCAAACAACCAATTCTTCCAACACACTGTTTTCAATATTCTCGTAAGCTTTACCACTTAATACAGGATGAGTAATGAGGGCTCTCACACTTCTTGCACCTTTTTCTTTTAAAAGAGCTGCCGATTTTACCAAAGTTCCACCGGTATCGCAGATATCATCAATTAACACAATATCCCTGTCAGTTACATCTCCTATTACCACCATGCTCGCTATTTCGTTTGCACGCTTGCGATGCTTGTCACAAATCACCATTTCAACTTCAAAATAACTGGCAATTTCCCTGATCCTGTTGGCACTTCCTACATCGGGGGCCGCAAAGGTAAGGTTTTCAAGGTTCAAACTCTCAATGTATGGGATAAAAATAGAGGATGATTCCAGGTGATCAACAGGGATATCAAAGTACCCCTGAATTTGTGCGGCGTGCAGATCCATGGTAATGATCCGGTCAGCACCCGCAGCTTCCAGCATATTGGCTATCAATTTAGAGCCGATCGCCACCCGGGGTTTATCTTTTCGGTCTTGCCGGGCATAACCAAAATAAGGAATGACCGGAATAACTTTATATGCCGAAGCCCGTTTAGCAGCATCAATCATTAATAATAACTCCAGTATATTTTCAGCAGGGGAAAAGGTACTCTGAATTAGAAAAACAATATCGCCCCTGATGCTTTCCTGAAACATGGGCTGAATTTCGCCATCACTGAATTTTTGTGTCATGCATTTGCCTAAAGGAATGCCGAAATTTTTTGCAATTTTTTCGGCCAGATAAATAGAAGCGGTGCCTGAAAATATTTTGGGAGATGGATTGACCATACTATCAGTTTGATAAGAAGTGAAAATTTGCGGCGAAGATAGGCTCTTCATTTTAACTTTCGGGCAAACAATACACTGCTTTTCAACAAACTGAATACATAGCTGGCTTTAAGGTACAAAGGAATAGTTATTGAATATTTGCCAATGTAACAATGCTCTGTGACTTAGGCTGAGGTTGCTTTTCGTTTAATGTTTGTGCGGTTCCTATTTTTGTTGACTGTGATATATTTATACTTAGCGACAGCACAAAGACTGTAGAAAAAATTAAATTACCAAGTATGATGAAATGAAATGTAGAAGAGCGAAGGAAGCCTCCTGTTGACGGGTGATTTTTGGACATAGGATTTTGGTTTTTGATGTATGGGATAATTGGAGAAGTGAAAATAAGGCATTATTTTGATGGATGCAACAGCAACGCAAAACAATAAAGGACTGGGCACAGGACGACAGGCCCCGTGAGAAGCTTCTTTTGAAGGGTGCAGAAGCTCTCAGCAACTCAGAATTAATAGCCATCCTGATAGGCTCAGGAACGAAAACAAAATCGGCTGTGGATGTAGCGAAAGCCTTGCTGGATAAGGTTCAGGACAGGTTGAACGATTTTGGAAAATTAACGGTAAAGGAACTGATGCAGGTGGATGGCATTGGTGAGGCAAGAGCAGTTACTATTACTGCTGCAATGGAACTTGGAAGGAGGCGGCAGGCCGTAAATTCACTGAAAAGAAACGTAGAAACAAGTGCAGATATCGCTCACTATTTCCAGGCCCAGTTGAAGGATAAGCTACATGAAGTGTTTGCCGTTGCCTTTCTAAACCGTTCCAATAAGATTAATCACATGGAGATCATCAGTGAAGGCGGCATTACTGGCACTGTGGCCGATCCCAGAATTATTCTTAAAAAAGCATTAGAACATAATGCGGTTAATATTGTTCTTTGTCACAATCATCCATCAGGAAGTTTAAAGCCAAGCAGGGCCGATGAAGCACTGACAAAGAAAATTAAAGAAGCCGCATTGTTACTGGATATGACCGTTGTTGATCATATTATTGTAAGTGAAGATGGCTATTATAGTTTTGCGGATGATGGCAATTTGTAAATTGCAGTTGTAATAGTAAAAACTTAGTATCGATATAATTGAATCATTTATGCATTCCAACCGACGGAGCTTTTTATCTAAATTGAGCCTTGCTGCTTTATCCATTACAGGATTTTCTTCATTTAAAAACAAACAAACCGAACGCCAATTGAAAAATGTATTTATTCATCATGTCTATTTTTGGTTGAAGAATCCAAACAGTACTGTTGATGCAAACAAACTCGCAGAAGGTCTTTTAAAACTTTCTAAAGTGAAAACCATTCAGCGATTTCATATTGGCAAACCTGCCAACACAAACCGGGATGTAATTGAAAGAGGATATGCTTTATCATGGTTTGTTGAATTTAAAAATGCAACTGACCAGGCCAGTTATCAAACCGATCCCATCCATTTAAAATTTATTAAAGACTACGCACAGCTGTGGAGTAAAGTGATTGTATATGACTCTATAGATAAATAAAATCAACTCATAAAAAAAGCCCCCTTACATTTCGGAGGCTTTTAATGTATATGATTTTGTTTAAAACGGAAGATCATCAGCAACATCATTTGCTACTGAAGGTTGTTCACTCATTGCCGGTGGTGCAGATGACGCTGCGCCTGAACTGTATCCGCCACCGCCATTTCCTTCTGAACTGCGGCTGCCGAGCAATTGTACAGATTGCACTCTCAATGAAAGTGAAGCGCCGCTTTTTCCATCCTGTGTTGTATAAGTTCTTACATCAGGGGCACCTTCAACAAATACCTGTGTCCCTTTTTTAAGATAAGGTGCAATTCCTGTTTTGTCGCTCCAGTAAGCGCAATCAACCCAGGTTGTTTTTTCACGCTGTGCACCACTGCTGTCTTTGAATTTTTCTGTGTGAGCAACCGTAAAATTCATCACATTCTTTCCATTCACTGTGTTGGTAACACAATCCTTTCCGAGGTTTCCAATGACTTGTAACTTGATCATAATTTCATTTTTAAAGGCTGAATAATAATTAGTCGTCCAAAGTACATTTTTTTGGCTGAAAATTCCAAGCTCTGATGCCAATCATTTTTCACAACCCGATTTGTCTTAAATTTGCAGCTTGCCTTTGATGAAGGCGTATTAATTCTGAATCATGAGCCGTAAAGGAAAAGTTTTGGTAGCAATGAGTGGCGGTATAGATAGTACCGTTACGGCTCTCATGTTGCATCATGAGGGTTATGAAGTGGTGGGCATTACCATGAAAACATGGGATTATGCCAGCAGTGGAACCGGAGCTAAAGGAAAGAAAGAAACCGGCTGTTGTAACCTGGATAGTTTTAACGATGCCCGTGCAGCAGCAGTGCAGCATGGCTTCCCACATTATATACTCGACATCAGGGATGAATTTGGCGGTTTTGTAATTGACAATTTTGTAGATGAATATCTCAATGGCCGCACACCCAATCCCTGTGTTCTTTGCAATACACATATCAAGTGGCGTGCATTATTGAAACGAGCGGATGCCATGAACTGCAATTTTATTGCAACCGGTCATTATGCAAAAGTGCATCAACATGAGAATGGTCGTTATTTCATCAGCAAAGGGGTAGATGAAACAAAAGATCAGAGTTATGTACTATGGGGTTTACAGCAGGACTTGCTGCAACGAACATTGCTGCCATTGGGTGGTTATCGAAAAACAGAGATCAGGCAAATGGCGTTGGACTATGGCTATCCTGAACTGGCAAAAAAAGCGGAGAGCTATGAAATTTGTTTTGTACCCGATAATGATTACAGGGGTTTCCTCAAACGCAGAGTAGATGGATTGGAAGAAAGAGTAAACGGCGGAAACTTTGTAAACAAAGAAGGAAAGATCCTTGGCCAACATAAAGGTTATCCTTTTTATACCATTGGCCAACGTAAAGGCCTTGATATTACCTTAGGCAAACCGGTATTTGTAACCGAGATCGTACCCGAAACAAACACTATTGTTTTGGGCGATGAAGAGGATCTCAATAAAATGGACATGAAAGTGGGCAAAATCAACATGCTGAAATATGATGCCATCACCTCCGGCATGGAAGCCATTACTAAGATCCGGTATAAAGACAAAGGCACTTTATCCAACCTCTTCCCCAATGAAGATGGAACGGTAACTGTGCGGTTTTATGAAGATGCCAAGGGCATTGCCCCGGGCCAAAGTGCTGTATTTTATGAAGGAGATGAGGTGATTGGTGGCGGTATTATCATGCGCAAACCTGTTTTCTGAAACAATGAATTATAAAATAAATCGTTATGAAGGTACGTTAAGCGTACCTTTTTTGTGCAGCGCTTAGCCCCGATCCGGAGTCTAAATAACACAAAAACAAGAATCATTAACTAACTTAGCCGTAATGAAATTCAGTACTACCCATCCCGTTCTCATGAGAAAAACCTTTTTTGCACTCCTCCTGCTTGTTCTTTTCAGCGCCTGTAAAAGAACCGATTTGCTTGAAACAATTACATTGGAAGAGATTGCTCCAATTAAAATTGGAAAATATATTACTTACCGGGTCGATTCTTTGGTTTTTGTCAACTCCGGCAAAACAGTTGAAATTCACAGGTACCGGTTTCGCCACATTTTTGAAAGACAAGTAAAAGATAACGAGAACAGACCGGCATGGCTGGTAACAACCTACATTAACGATTCATTAGGCAATGGCCCATGGGTTGCCAGTGGTGTTTATATTGTTACTCCACTTGATAAGCAATTAGAAGTGAGCGAAAACAATTTGCGTGTGATTAAAGTTCATTTGCCTGTAAAAGAAGGATTTAACTGGAAAGGAAATTCTTATTTACCCGATCGTCCATACAATCCACAATATCCCATCAGTATAGATGGCAACATGAGTTTGTGGGAATTCACTTATCAATCGGTGAATCAAAAAGAAAAGATCGGCACTGTTGATATTAATGATGTAAGTACCATTGCTCATATTAATGCATCTGAAAATGTTCCTATCCGCACCGATACCGCATTTGCATCCCGTGAATTTTCATTGGAAAAATATGCAAAGAATATTGGCCTTGTTTACAGGCAAATTGAACTGTGGGAAAATCAACCCCGCCCACGAACAACCGGCAACCCACCCAACATTACTACAACTTACGATCCTGTTAGGATTGGCTTTGGGGTGAAGATGTGGATGATTGACCATAATTAAATTTGTAATTTGATCTGCGATTATCAATTATGCAAAAAATTTTCATCCTCTTTTTTTTATTGTTTTCTTTTAACACCGATGGCTATAGTCAATTTACCAAACGGGTGGTTTTTTTTACAGACAAGAATGAAACGCCATTCACATTAAGTAACCCATCTGCTTATTTATCTGCCCGTGCCATTGAAAGAAGAACAAGATATAATATCGCAGTTGACAGTACAGATATTCCGCTTATATCAAGATATATTGACAGTATAGTTAAAGCCGGCACTGTTACCTTACTTGGGAGATCAAGATGGATGAACGCTGTAATGATTCAAACGAGTGATGCCAATGCTATTGCAAAAATCAACTCTTTCTCATTTGTAAAATCAGTTGCAAATATTGCTTTACAAAGAAATACCTCTATTTCTCCGGATAAGTTTGCGCCCATTTCATCACCTCAAAATAATATTTCTAATCGTATTGAACAGGTGCTTGCCGATACATTTAATTATGGTTCATCGTCTAACCAGGTAAAAATTCACAAAGCTGAGTTCCTGCATAATATTGGTGCAAG
Organism: Lacibacter sp.; assembly: GCA_046593655.1. GTDB lineage: Bacteria > Bacteroidota > Bacteroidia > Chitinophagales > Chitinophagaceae > Lacibacter. The sequence continues at coordinate 15,110 of JBKJNM010000252.1, forward strand.
AGGGCAAGGAATGATCATGGCTTTTTTAGATGCAGGATTCTTTGGTTATCTCACCAATCAATTTTTTGATAGTGCAAGAGTAAGAAACCAGTTTCTCGGAACATGGGATTTTGTTGCAGGTGATGCGAGTGTAAATGAAGACAATGCACATGGCATGCAATGCTTTTCAACTGTGGCTGCATACAGACCCGGAGTATTTGTTGGCAGTTGTCCTGAATCAAACTATTTTTTATTAAGAACGGAAGATGCTGGTTCGGAACAGATGATTGAAGAATACAACTGGGCCTTAGGTGCTGAATATGCAGACAGTGCAGGTGTTGATGTCATTTCTTCTTCTCTTGGTTACACAACCTTTGACAACAACACATTCAATCATACCTATGCTGATATGAACGGCAATACAACTGTTGTTTCACGCATGGCCGATATGGCTGCAAAAAAAGGAATGCTGGTGGTGAACAGTGCAGGTAATGATGGCAACAGCGCATGGCATTATATTGCTGCACCTGCTGATGGCGATAGTGTATTAAGTGTGGGTGCTGTAAATGGAAGCGGCATTATTGCATCCTTCTCCAGCTATGGACCAACAAGTGATGGACAAATAAAACCGGACGTAGTTTCAGTTGGTGCCGGTACTACTGTTTCAACAACAAGTGGAACTGTAACCACCAATTTCGGAACATCTTTCTCAGCACCGAATATGGCGGGGATTGCAACTTGTTTATGGCAGTTGTTTCCCGAGTTTAATAACTGGAGAATTATTACCACCTTGCATAAAGCTTCAGATAAATATGCAACACCGCATGAGCAATATGGTTACGGATTGCCGAATATGAAAACAGCAGTTGGCATTTTGGTGAGTGACATTTCAAACATGACTGCAAATCTGAATAACTTAACAACAACCATTAACTGGAACAGTAAAGACATTTCAAGTATGCGTTATGATATTGAACGTAAGCTGCCCGGTGAATTGAATTATACAAAAATTCAAACCGTTGCCATTACGGGTTCGGTATTTGCCCACAGGAATTATCAATACCAGGACCTGCTTAGTGGAACTACAACCGGCATTATTACTTACCGTATTAAACAGATCATTGATACAAGTGCAGCAACCTTTACTGAATTTGCAATTGATTCAGCAACTGTAACCCTGTTACCCACTTCATTAAATGAAATAAACAACCGTTCGAAATTAATTCAGGTGTTCCCTAATCCTGCACAATCAATCGTTACATTAAAGTTTAATGAAGAAAGGGCCATCCCCAACATGACTATTCAAATTTACAACTCACAAGGTCAGTTGGTTTGGAGGCAGGAATACAATAAGATTAATGGCAACAGCACACAACCAATCACTATAAGCAGTTTACCAAAAGGAAATTATGTAATAGTATTACTGGAGAATGGAAAACAATACACCGTAAAAGAGTTTGTAAAGCAATAAGCCTCACTTACAGATTCTTCTTTTTGAATAATGCTGCAAACATTGTATCAGCTTTTAGTTCATATCCTTTCAACAACTTCATTTCAATCAATTCCATCTCCGGCCTTTCTTTTACGAAATGAACAATTCCTTCATTTTCCTTTTCAAAAACAGAACAGGTAATGTATAAAAGAAAGCCATCCTTTTTTATATATGGAATAATATTATTTACGATCTTTTTTTGAAGCGATACATATTCTTCCATTTTTTTTGCATTAAAAAAATGCAATTGCTCCGGTGTTCTTCCCCATGTACCTGAGCCACTGCAAGGAACATCGGCAATGATTAAATCATACAATGAATGATGCGATACAAATGATGCATCCGACAGATCAGCAACAAAGCTGTTGTATTTTTTGATTCCTGCATCTGCAAACCGATTTTGCAAACTTGTAAGAATGGAATTTCGTATATCTGAAACAGTTAATTCAATACCGGGCATCAAATCATAAGCCATTATGGCCTTACCTCCACTTGCCGCACAGCAATCCCAAACTCGTAGTTGCTTAGTTATTTTTGAAAAAGAATTTCCGACAGTGTTGAGTAACTCTCCTACATCTTGTGAACTATAATCCTGCACAACAGCTTCCTTGTTCAATAAAAGGACTTCCTCAATCTTAGTAGCATTAGGCATAGCAATACATGCATCATTCATTTTTTCAAAAGAAATACCTGCAGCTTGCAGTTTGTTCATTACTTTTTCCTGCTGCCCGGGTCTCATGCGTAAATAAAGATCAGGTTGAATTAAATGACTCAACGCAAAACTATTTTTATCAATTTCATTGCTCAACTCATTGGTCAATGGAAAAATTTGTTCAGTATCAAATGGATAATTGACAACTGATAATTTTGCATCAACAGTAAGATGTACTTTTTCATTCCACTCAGGTTTGAGATGCATCAGTATATCATTCCCTTCATTTGAACAGAGAAAAAGACCTATCAACAAACGTTCTTCTATTGCAACCGTTTCAAACATTTTCCCTAACCTGAACCAGCAGTAACAGAGATGACTGATTTGTTTACGGTCTTTACTGCCGAATTTTTTATTGGCACTGAACTGTTTTTTTATAAAAGAAGCGAAAGGTTCATTGCCTTTGTATGCAGTAAGAATTTCTTTAGCAGAATTAATGTAAGAATGGAAACGGCTCATAGCTGCAAAGAAAGGAATATTAAAACGACGAGATAGAAATTGTTGATACCCACCCCAACCCCTCCCAGGAGGGGATAAAAAAAGCGGCTGTAAAATACAACCGCTTTATGGCAAGTAACCGTTAGAAGTTACAAGGTGTTTCAAACTTCCAACAGAGTCTTTACAGGGTCTTTTCCAAAGAGCAACAGCTCCGGATTTTCCAGTAATTCTTTCACTCTAACTAAAAAGCTCACACTCTCTCTTCCATCTATTATTCTATGATCATAACTTAATGCCAGGTACATCATGGGGCGAACAACCACCTGCCCATTGACAGCCATCGGTCGTTCCTGAATTTTATGCATACCTAAAATAGCACTTTGCGGTAAATTAATAATGGGTGTACTCATTAACGATCCAAACACACCACCATTGGTAATGGTAAATGTGCCGCCGGTTAATTCTTCCATCGTTAATTTATTATCTCTTGCTTTGCCTGCCAGTTCAACCACTTTCTTTTCTACATCGGCCATGCTGATGCTTTCCACATTGCGGATAACAGGAACCGTTAAACCACGTGGAGTTGATACAGCGATGGAGATATCAGCATAATCATGATAAACCAATTCTTCTGCATCAAGATAGGCATTCACTGCGGGCCATTCACTTAATGCAATGGCACATGCTTTTGCAAAGAAGCTCATGAAACCAAGATTTACACCATGCAGTTCTTTAAACTTGTCTTTATACTTTATTCTGATTTCCATAATACGACCCATGTCAACTTCATTAAACGTAGTTAACATGGCCGTTGTATTCTTACTTTCTACCAGGCGACGGCTGATGGTTTTACGCAGGTTGCTCATCTTTTCCCTGCGAACATTACGGCTGTTTAATCCACTGCCATTAAAGGATACTTTTCCGGGATTAGAAATAGCCTGCAATACATCTTCTTTCAAAATCTTTCCACCACTGCCGGAAGCCTTGATGGTTTGCGGATCAACTTTCTTATCTGCAATAATTGCTGCAGCAACGGGCGATGCTTTAATATCATTGGGAACAGGAGTAACAGCAGCAGTTGATTCCTGTTTTTTGATTTCAGGTTTTGTTGCTGTTGTTTTCTTCTCTTCTTTTACTTCTTCTGTTGCAGGCTTTGCTTCTTCTGTTGCAGGTTTTGTTGCTCCTTCATCAATCTGGCAAACAACATCGCCAATTTTAATAGTATCTCCTTCTTTAGCACCTTGCTTCAAAACACCAGCCTGTTCAGCACTTATTTCAAAGGTTGCTTTTTCACTTTCCAGTTCGGCAATCACTTCATCTCTTTCCACCCATGCACCATCAGGCTTGGTCCATTTTAATAATGTTACTTCGCTGATGGATTCGCCTACCACGGGAACTTTTATATCAATCATAATAAACCGGTTTCAATTTCGAAAATAATATCTCTTACTAACAAATATGCAAATTAAATAGAAAAAGCAGTATCTATAATTTCGGCTTGCTCCTGCTGATGCACTTTATTAAAGCCTGTAGCTGTTGATGCAGAAGCCTGCCTGCTGATAACTCCAAAGTTGATACTCTTTAAATTCATTTGCAGGAACCATGCTGCACCCATATTCAATGGTTCTTCCTGTATCCAGAACCAGGTAGCCTTGCTATACTTTGCATATAACAACTCTAATTGCTGCACCGGCAAAGGATAGATTTGTTCCAAACGAATGATAGCAATATCCGTTCGGTTTTCTTTTTGTTTCCTTTCTGCCAGATCGAAATACATTTTACCGCTGCAGAAAAAAACTTTCTTTACTTGTGCAGGATCTGGATTGGCTGGATCATCAATCACTTCTTTAAAACCAGCTTGCAGGAATTCATTTTTCAATGAATAAGAACCGGGATGACGAAGATTGGCTTTGGGTGAAAAAATGATCAAGGGTTTACGGAAGGGCCATGCAATTTGCCGGCGTAATGCATGAAAGAAATTCGATGATGTAGTAATATTTACAATCACCATATTCAATTCAGCACACATTTGTAAAAACCGTTCCATTCTTGCACTGCTATGTTCAGGGCCTTGTCCTTCATAGCCATGCGGCAGCAGCAAAGTAACAGCATTCATCCTGTTCCATTTTTGTTCACCTGCTGCAATAAACTGATCGATCATGGTTTGAGCGCCATTACAAAAATCACCAAACTGTGCTTCCCATAACACCAATGCATTTGGATTGGCTAACGAATAGCCATATTCAAAACCAAGCACAGCATATTCACTCAACAACGAATTATAAATCCTGAAAAGACCTGAAGCACCTTCAATATTATCCAGTCGGTTGTAAGGAAGGTTGGTTACCTCATCCTGTAAAACTGCATGACGATGACTGAAAGTACCACGAAGAACATCCTGTCCGCTCATCCGCACATCTTTTGCTTCGAGCAATAAACTGGCATACGCCATTAATTCACCGGTTGCCCAATCAATTTTATTTTCTGCCTGGTATAATTTTATTTTTTCCTGTATGATCTTCTCCACTTTTTTCAATGGCTTAAAATCATCGGGCCATTTCATGATCGATTGAAATATTTTTTCGAAATCACTTTCACTGATGGCCGTAACGGGTGATTGTTGAAAATCTTCAGCCGTTGCTTTGCGCAAACTCTTCCACGCCAATTCAGGAGCCTGGTAATGATAAGGAAGTGGATTTTGTTTTACATCATCCAAACGCTCCTGCAAATCGCTCCAGAACTTTTTTTCCATTTCCTGTGCCAATTCTTTAGCATCCGTTTCTCCATTCTGTAAAAGATAATTTGTGTACACTTCCCTGGGATCGGGATGCTTATCAATCAACTTATATAATTGCGGTTGTGTAAACTTGGGATCATCGCCTTCATTATGTCCGTGTTTGCGATAACAAACCATATCAATAAATACATCACAATTAAATTGCTGGCGATAATGGGTTGCAATTTCTACGCACTTTACCACCGCTTCCGCATCATCGCCATTTACATGGAGCACCGGTGCCTGCACCATGGATGCAAGCGATGTACAATAATCAGAACTTCTTGCATCATCAAAATCAGTAGTAAAACCAATCTGGTTATTGATTACAAAATGAATAGTGCCTCCTGTATAATATCCATCCAGCTCACTCATCTGTAACACTTCATACACAACGCCCTGCCCTGCTACCGATGCATCACCATGTATTAAGATGGGCAGAATTTTATCAAAGTCACTTTTATACATGATGTCAGCCTTTGCCCTGCTGAAACCAACCACCACCGGATCAACCGCTTCAAGGTGTGATGGGTTGGGCATTAATTTTAAATGAATGGTTTTGTCATTGATGGTTTGCACCTCACTACCATAACCCATATGATACTTTACATCACCACTACCCATTGTTTGATCGAGCTTGGCTGTTCCTTCAAACTCACTGAATATCTGCTCATAGGTTTTACCCATGATGTTGGCCAGTATATTCAACCGGCCACG
>JBKJNM010000038.1:0-2547 GCA_046593655.1 Lacibacter sp.
CTGCATATGATGTACTGCAATCAATGGAATATCTAATGCCAGCGAAAGTGATTTGGCGAATTGTGTTCCAACTAAAAGGGAGCCGATCAATCCGGGCGCCTGTGTAAAAGCAATAGCAGAAACAGATGACAATTGACAATTGGCAGATGACAGCGCCTGATCAACAACAGGAACAATATGTTGCATATGTGCCCTTGATGCTAACTCAGGAACAACTCCTCCATACTTTTCGTGAACCGATTGGGTAGCGATGACATTTGACTCAATCACTCCATCACGGCAAACTGCAGCCGAAGTTTCATCGCAGGAAGATTCTATAGCCAGAATAATAGGCAAAAGCAAAAATTTAAAAATGAAAAATCTAAAGTGAAAAAAATAAACCAACGCATTTTTTCTTTTCACTATTTATTTACTGCGTATAGCCACCACAGGATCCATCCTGGCAGCAATAAAAGCAGGAATCAACCCGGCGAGAATACCTGTGAGGATACAGGTTGTTACCGCACCAAGAAATAACCCCAAAGAAATATATACTTCAAATTTAAAAACACTGGTGAGTAAAAAAGTTAAACCAAATACTAACAACAAGCCAAAAATGCCTCCGAGTACACAAAGGAAAGCACTCTCTATTAAAAACTCACTGAGGATGGTTCTGCGCTTGGCGCCAATTGCTTTTTTCAATCCAATAATACTGGTACGTTCACGAACGGTTACAAACATAATATTAGCCACACCAAATATGCCAACAATAAAAGAAAGAATGGTAATAGCAATCCCGCCAATGGTCATGCCGTTAAAAATGGACTCTATCTGTGAAGTACCGCTGCTAACATCATTCAATGCAAAATTATCTTCCTGTTTAGGATTTAAACGCCGTACACCACGCATCACACCACGCAATTCATTTTTAAGATCTGCAACAGGAACATTTTCTTTTCCTTTTACTATCATAAACCCATCGCTTCTTGCTTCATTACCAACCTGACTGGCAAAACGGTAAGGGATGATAATTACATTATCAAAATCCCAACCTCCAATTAAGTTTTGTCCTTGTTTTTTCACCACACCAATGATGTTTACTTTCCTGCCTTTAATCATCACGATTTTGCCCACGGCAACTTCCGCTTTATCAAATAATTTTTCGGCCACATTAAATCCCATGACCATTGCAGCAGAGCCTGAACCGAATTCACTTGTTGTAAGATATCTTCCCCAACCGATTTCAACAGGTTGTATTTCATGGAATTCTTCCGTAACACCATACCAGTTTACACTGGCCAGTGATACATCTTCAAAATCTATACTTGAAGCATTGAAATAAGTGAAGGCAACATTACTTGCTAAGGACACTTTTTCTTTAACAGCAGGCATTTCTTTAAACTTTGGATTGGGGCGACTCATATATTTCCACCAGGGATATTCACCACCACCACCCCAGGGCCATTTTTGAACATAAATGGTATTGTTGCCAAATGCTTTGAATTCATTCTTCACATTCCTTTCAAGGCTGCCCACCGTTGCCATTACACTGATGATGCAGAAAATGCCAAACGTAATGCCCAGTAAACTTAAAAACGTACGCAATTTATTTTTCCGGAGTTCCTGGATTGCAAACTGCAAACTGTTCCAAAAAATTTCAAAGGTTTTACGCATACTCAAATGTAAAATGAAATCCTGAAGAACTACGAAAATTATTACAAATGGAAGCCTGATGCGGCTTACCTTTGCGGGCTTAAAAACATAAATAAGTCAGCAGGCCCGAAAGACCAAAGCACTCTTATTTTCTTTCGGACTTACTGTCTTTACAGACTTTCGGACTATACAATGAAATTTACAAACGAAATAAACCGTCGACGCACATTCGCTATCATCTCCCACCCTGATGCTGGTAAAACCACCTTAACGGAGAAGTTGCTTCTATTTGGCGGTGCAATACAGGTGGCAGGTGCCGTAAAAAGTAATAAGATCAAGAAACATGCAACAAGTGATTTTATGGAGATCGAACGTCAGCGTGGTATCTCTGTTGCTACTTCAGTTATGACCTTTGAATATAACGGAACACTGATTAATCTTTTAGATACTCCCGGTCACAAAGATTTTGCAGAAGATACTTACAGAACATTAACTGCAGTAGACAGTGTTATCCTTGTTATTGATAGTGTAAATGGTGTTGAAGAACAAACAAGACGTTTGATGGAAGTTTGCAGAATGAGAGACACCCCTGTAATTGTTTTTGTAAACAAAATGGATAGGGATGGAAAGAACCGTTTTGATTTGCTGGAAGAAGTGGAAAAAGAATTGAATATTCATCTGCACCCCATGACATGGCCCATCAACAGTGGCAAAGATTTCAAAGGGGTATATGACCTGGATAAAAAAAGCTTAGTGCTTTTTACTGCCAATACCAAAGCCAGCGATGAAGATGTAGTGGAGATCAAAGATTTAAACAATTCCATTCTCGATTCAAAAATTGGAGAAAGCGATGCAAAGATTTTACGTGAAGATGTGGACCTTGTAGATGGTGTATATGGCGAATTGAAAGTGGAA
>JBKJNM010000117.1:0-28248 GCA_046593655.1 Lacibacter sp.
AATATCAGTAAAAGCAGGGTGATCAGTTACCACTTTTACATCTGCTACTACTGCTTCTTTACTGCCGATAGATACAACAGGGTGCTCATGTTTCCGTAGTCTGTTTATGGCCAGAAAGCTATACCGTTCAGGATTTGAAGAACCTCCTAAGACAAGGGTTTTCTTTTTCATAAAGTAAAGTTACAAAGCAGTTATTTTAAATGAACAAACTGCTTAAATTTTACGGTTTGTAATTCTTTCCAGCAGATATAGGTGTAAAACAAAGCCATTACAGGAGCTGTATACAATAATATCCATAAACCAATTCCCATTGGTATAAGAATGAGCATCATAACGATCAGCCAATGATAATAGAGGCGAAAACTTTTATTGCCAGTAAACCATTTCTTGTATGCATGTACAAGCATGCCAATGAGCTGTATTGCACCAATGGTGAAATAGGACAGAAATAATAATTGGCCTTCATGTAAAAAAATAAAGCTGACAGCAAAAGCCCCAATGAGTAATGAGTTTAGATAGAATTCGATTTGTTTAAACCGGCTCATGTTTCAAATATATTAATATTTCAGAAAAAAATGAAAATATCATGTTTTAAAAAAGCCGAAACTATTCCGGCTTGTTTGTTCAGGCGAACAACTTATTTAAAGAGCTTTAATGCGGTACTTAAAAACCAGCTTTCATCACTCTTCACCAGCAGATCCAGCATATTATCTGCATGGGCACCAAATTTTTTTATGCCATTAATTGTATCAATAAATGTTTTTACTTCCTTATCTTTTTTATCACCATCTACTTTGCTCAGCTGATCCATTAGTTTCATCATTGGATCAAGTTCTCTTCTTTTTCTTTCTTTGATGATTTGAGTTGATACTTTCCAGATATCTTTTTCAGCAGTGAAATATTCTTTTCGCTCACCTTGTATGAGTACACGATCAACCAAACCCCAATCAATCAGGTCACGAACATTCATGTTTACATTACCACGGCTGATGTTGAGTTGAGCCATTATATCATCCTGTGTCAGGGGATCGGGACTGATCATCAACAATGCATGTACTTGTGCCATGGTGCGGTTAATGCCCCAATGCGTACCCATGGCGCCCCAAGTACTGATGAATTGTTGTTTGGCTTCCGATAATTTCATGAGCCGAATTTAGTGAACAATTTCGAATTTTCAATAATTACTGAAAATTTATTTTCAAAAAACCTTGCCATGCGTTTGCCTGATGAGGGGAGTTGCCAGGAATGGAAATCTTTTGAAGGCTTGAACAAACAGGTTGGTCACCCAACTCTTTCCAAAGAACCGTTGTATCAGCCGGCCTGTTCTTAAACGGCTGGCAAAATGTTGTTGCCATTGTTGTTGATAGCTGTCTTCCATTTCAGTGCGACTGATTTTTTTTTGAAGAAAAGAATCGATCTGTTCAAATGCTAGTTTACTTCCATGCAATGCCATACTCATTCCGTTACCGCAAAGCGGAGTGATCATACCTCCAGCATCGCCAATCAGTAACACATGATTTTCTACCTGCTGTTTTTTATCAAAACTGATTTGAGAAATAGTTATCGGGGCATCATATAAAAATTCAGCAGTTGTAAATATTTTTTGAAGATGCGGATTCTTGTACAGGATTTCTTTTTCCATCTGCTGAATATTGTTTTTACTTTTTGCCAGGTTACCGGCAGTCGTTAAATAGCAGAGACAATACTTTCCCTCTTCAATTTGTGAAATACCACAATAACCATTTTCAAAATTGTGAAGCGATATCAGATCAACCGGGTAGTTGGTTTTGATGTGATATTTTACAGCAATATAATTATTGAGCTTGTTGGGTTTTTGCTGAACAAAGGAACGGTTCCATTTAATGTCGATATTACTGCGTTTGCCAAAACTACCACCTACAATAGTTGCACTGATGTTTGCAATTGAAGATTGAAGGAGAAATTGATTATTCGTATAGTTTATATCATTCACCTTTATTTCTTCCAGCACCGTAACCCCTGATTGTTTGGCCAGTTCAAACAATTTCTGATCCAATGTAAAACGACTGATTCCAAAACCTCCCAGTGGCAACAGATGTTCAAATAATTTTCCATTGGGCGATGAAACTTGTAATCGTTTAATGATGGGCAGTTGCATTTCTTTTAACGGCAACCCAAGGGATTCTAAAAAGCTCCAACTCTCCATGCTGATGTATTCACCACATACTTTATGATAAGGATACTTTTCTTTTTCAAACAAAACAGTTGCATAACCTGCCTTTGCAGATTGAATAGCGAGTGCAAGCCCGGCAAGGCCTCCACCCACAACAGCAATATCATAATGTTTCTCTCTCATTTGTATAAATCAGTAACCAACGAAAAGCCCAGCGCCATTTTAATTGATAATTGATAATTGATAATTGTTTTGTAATTGCTGTTAACTCTCTTTTAGTAAATCCTCTCAGTACACTTAAAGGCGCATCATTTTTTACAAGATAAGATTTTGAAAAAATACTACTCAGGATTTTAATGGAATAATAAGCTATGGGATGACGATGCAGATCGTTGATAAAAAAACCAAGTTTTGATTGTTCTTTCATCCAGTTAAACTGCTCTGGTAATTCATCATTTGTAAAGTGATGGCAGAATAAGGAAGAAAAAATGATATCCGGCTTTTCATCAAAGTTTACGATGTAGTAATCAGATGTAATAAATTCGATCTGTTCATTTTGTTTCCTGCTTTTTGCATACTCAATACAATGCGGATTGATGTCAATACCGATAAGTTGAACAGGAATGTTTTTTTTGCTGCACCAATTTCTGATCACTCTTAAATTGTCGCCACCACCGCAACCAATTTCGCAGATGGTTATTGGTTGCCGGTGACCCACCGATATGTGTAACAACGATTGTAATCCGTGAATGGTAATGTTATGTCCTCCGAGGTAAGTGTTGATGAAATCAAGTTCCTGCATATTCTGTTTAATATCGGCAAACGGAATATCATCCCTGTCGAGTAGTTCTTTTTGATATGATCGTTTAGAAAAATCAGGCATGTGCCGAAGCTACAAAAGTTTCCATGGTTAAACCCGGCCCGAATGCAGCGCCAAATACCGGTTTGTTATCTGATAGTTTTTTTGAATCCATGAGTTCTTTCAACACAAATAAAATAGTTGGAGACGACATGTTACCATATTCCTTCAATACTTTATAACTGGCGTCCGATTCACCGGCTTCAAGTTGTAAACTTTTATGAATAGAGTCAACAATACGCCGGCCACCAGGATGTATGCACCAGCTACCGATTTGATCTTTGCTCACTCCGGCAAAGGTTAAAGCCCGCCTCACCAGCGGTTCAAAATCTTCTTCAATTAAATCAGGAATGTATCCGCTCAATGTCATTAAAAAACCGGTTGATGAAAGTTCCCATGCCATATCCCGTTTTCCTTTCGGTATAATTTCACTGTAAAAACTTTTTAAATGCACACCTTCTTGTTCATCTTCATCATGCACAACCAATACAGCAGCACTTCCATCAGCAAATAATAAGGTAGAAGCAATATTATCAGGGCTGGGATCTTTTTGAAAATGCAAAGTGCAGAGTTCTGTACAAACGATCATCACTTTGGCATTCTTTTCTGTTTTGCAAATGGCATCAGCCATCTTTAATCCATGAATGGCCGCATAACAACCCATGAAATTGATAGAAGTACGGAAAATATTTTTCGGCAGGTCCATCATGTCCATGACCATCAAGTCAAGACCCGGCGCACTCATGCCGGTACAACTTACTGTAATGAGATGTGTAATTTCAGTACCATGAATTTTATCTTCAATACAATTACGGATCGCATCAACCGATAAGGTAGGAGCAAAGCGATTATACCATGTCATTCTTTTTTCAATATTCGGAAATGGTTCCAGGTTTTCACTATGCGGATAAAATTTCCATTCATCCATTTGATGGCTGTAATCCGGAACAACAGAATAACGTGTTTCAATTTGACTTTGACTATATAAAAATTTCAACTTCCTGTTTTCAACAGCATCTAATGCATAGACCTGTTGCATAAAGTTGAGAATATCTTTTTGTGCATGTTTGAATGCAGGAACGGCCGTGCCAATTGAAATAATCTTACTCAAATTGATTCATGATTAAAACGGTTATAAATGCTGCATTGGTGCAGGAGCTCGCCAAAAGGTTCATTCGCATCGTGTTCACAAAATCTGCTGCCACTTCTGTTTTCCACACTTTGGCTGCCCACCAAAAGAAATAAACGAGAATAGGCAGGAAAAAGATGAGCAAAATGTAAAATTCTTTAAACATTAACGAAGAAAAAAAGGTATAGGCAAGGAAAAGCATGGCTACCGAATAAACACCTGCACAAAACAAAAAAGTTTTTTTATAGCCTAATTTGTAGCTGATGGTTTTTACGCCATCACTGATGTCTTCTTTGTGCTGATAGATTTGTGTAAGTGGATAAAACCCGCCAATAAGCAGGCATGCAGCAATCATGGGGATTAACGGCATACTTGTTTTAAACATTTCATTACTGCCGTGATATACCATCCAGAAAACCAAACCACCCTGGAATGTAATAACGGTGAGGTACCCAACGAGCGGATATTTTTTTAAACGTATACCACGGTAACTATAAAGTCGGGAGCCGGTGATATAAATGAATGTGCCCAATGCAAACCAGGGGCTGATGATAAAACTCAATCCAACTGCCAGCAGATCCATGACTACCGTTACATAAAACAATTGTTTGGTTGGTTGTAATGGGTTTTTTACACCACCGATGGGCGAGCTGTCTCTGTCCATATAACTATTATAACCATTACTGGCAGGATAAACAAGCACATGCAGAATAATAAATATGAGAAGGGCCCGGGGCCAGTTGATATGAACGAGTTGTGTTAGTGCAAACCAGTAAACGGGCATAAGAAAAAAAGAAAAATGAAATCGAAGTAATTGTATAGTACTTTTTGCAAGCATGAATGAAACGTATTTATAACCGACATTCAATATCGGTTATTTTTGATCAATTGAATCATTCTGATGAATGAACCTGCACAATTAATTACTGAAGTATAATTCAATTATTATAGTTGATAAATACACACAATTCCAGCGGTTTGTTGCTGATAATAGGGAAGGAGGATGAACGCCGTTTCTTTTTTCTTTATAAATAATTTTTTCAGTTTTGGATAAACCCAATAGGTTGCCTGTACAGAAAGAATACCCACACCGGCACCTGCTACTATATCACTGAGCCAATGCTTATTGTTATACATCCGCAAATAACCCGTTAAAGCAGCTACTGTATAGCCACCAATTCCATACCAGGGCGAAATATGTTTATACTCCATTCTTAAAAATTCAGCAGAAACAAATGCCTGGCTTGTATGGCCTGAAGGGAAAGACAACCTGTTTGAACCATCGGGTCGTAGCTTATTCGTGAACCTCTTGACAGGAGCTACAACCGCACCGGCAAGGGCATAACTCAATACCAGAATAACTGATCTGTCAACTAAATTATGTTTGCCTTTAACTCCTGCTATGTTCAATGCATAAACGGCAACAATTGGTACAAAGCCTGTATAATCTTCAATGTTTGTTTTTTTGTGCGGATTGTTATCCCAGATCGCCTGTTTAATGTTTTGATCAAGCTGAATAAGCGGTTTGCTTTTCAATGCCACTAAACCATAAGTGATCATTGCAGCGGGAATAATATATGTAACTGGTTTAACCGCTCTGCTATTCTTTTTTGAAGATTTATTGGTTGTACTGTCAGCAACAGTGGTTATTTCCTGCGCTGACGCAGAAATCATAGTACTCAACAATAATGCAATCATGATCCTGATTCTCATTCTGCTAATGTAAGTATTCATGTAATAAAAATCCCGTTACGGCTAAAGTAACGGGATCTAAGAAAAAGAATTGTTGTAAAACTTACACCAGCATGGTTACCGGGTTTTCAATAAACTTCTTTAATGTTTGCAGGAAACTTGCACCAACAGCACCATCCACACAACGATGATCGCAACTCAAGGTTACTTTCATTACATTGGTTGTGCCAAAACTTCCATCTGCTTTTTTAATAACGATTTCTTTGATCTTTCCAACAGCCAGAATACAACTATCAGGAGGATTGATGATGGCTGTGAAATCTTCAATATCCATCATGCCTAAATTAGAAATGGTAAAGGTATTACCTGTAAATTCCTGTGGCTGCAGTTTACCTGTTCTTGCTTTATCGTATAAACCATTCGCTTCTGAAGCAATCTGGCTCAAACTTTTCTGATCTGCAAATTTAAACACAGGCACAATCAATCCCTGGTCAACTGCAACTGCACTGCCCACATGAATATGATTGTAAGTGCGGATGAATTCACCCATCCAGCTACTGTTTACAGCAGGATGTTTGCGTAACGCCATAGCACAGGCTTTGATCATCATATCCTGGAAGCTGATCTTCACCGGACTGATGGCATTCATTTGTGTACGGGCCGCCATGGCATTATCCATGTTCAATTCCATAGTTAAATAGAAGTGCGGAGCAGTGAACATGCTTTCACCCAAACGACGGGCAATGGTTTTACGCATGCTGCCATTTGCCGTATCAACAAAACCTTCACCGGCACCCGGCGTAAATGCAACAACAGGAGCTGCCGCTGCAACAGCAGGCTTGCCCTCCGTAGCTTTAGCGGAGGAGGGGGTATAATTATCAATATCTTTTTTAATGATTCTTCCACCATCGCCACTGCCTTGCACTGCATGCAGATCAATTCCTTTTTCAGCAGCAATTTTCTTTGCAAGAGGAGATGCTTTTAATCGGCCATTTGAACCTTCTTCAGATGAAGATGAAGAAGTACTGCCAGAAGATGAGGTAGTTGTTGTTGATTCTGTAGTAGCGGCAGCTTGTGTCTTTGAGCCTGGGGTTCCCGGGTTTTTCAAGGCACTTAATAATGCATTAATATCTGTTCCGGCTTTACCAATAATGGCAATCACATCATTTACTTTAGCAGCATTGCCTGCTTCCACGCCTGTATATAATAATGTACCATCAACATAAGGCACTACTTCCATCGTTGCTTTATCGGTTTCAACATCGGCCAGGCTTTCATCGGCTTTTATGCTATCACCAACCTTTTTACTCCATGCAATGATTTTTCCTTCTGTCATGGTATCACTCAGCAATGGCATACGTATCACTGTAACACCCAGGCTTTTTGAAAGGGCATCAGGATCTGCACCTGGCGTTTCTGTTTTTGAAGTTGCAGGTTCACTTGCAACAGGCGCTGATGATGCTGTTTTTGAAGATGCTGCTGCAGGAGTATCGCCTAATAATTTTTTATAATCTTCACCTTCTTTACCAACAATGGCAATGATCTCATTGATCTGTGCTGCCTTGCCTTCCGGTACACCAATGTATAATAATGTACCATCAGCATAACCTACCACTTCCATGGTTGCTTTATCGGTTTCTACATCTGCAAGCACATCGTCGCTTTTTACTTTATCGCCAACCTGCTTGTTCCATTTCACAATTTTCCCTTCGGTCATGGTATCACTCAGCAGCGGCATACGAATAACTTCAGCCATAAGATCAATTTTTTGAGTCGTAATAAGGGCGTGAAATTAACCCAAAATTCCCATTGACAAAATTTCTAATTGAAGTTGACGAAAAATCGAAGGTGAAACACAATTTTTGTCAGGGTTAACCCCGATTAATTTTTTAAATTTTCGTCGGGATTAAGGCAAAAAGAGGAAAAACAAATCAATACTTACAGCTGTTATCAGGGGCTTTCGGCAGTTTTGCTTAAAGCGGCAGCAGTTGGGGCTTTTCGCTTGTAGTCCCCCGATAAGAATCGGGGGAGCTTCCGCTTCAATCCCCCAGCCTTTGAGCAGCAGATCATTTTGCAGCAAAGCTTTACATCTTCAAACAGCGAACTTACTTTTACAGAAATCATTTTTTTTAAACCACAGCATGAAATATGTTCTAACTTTTAGTTTTCTCTTACTGTTTTTTAGTTCATGCAAAAAAGTAAAAAGCAAAGCAGAACTCATCGGCACCTGGAAACTGGTAAGTATGTTCAATGAAACCAACGGCACTTCCGTTATGCCGCCATCTTATGCAACTAAATTTGCCAGCATCACATTTCAAAGCAATGGAAGTTTTTATGGAAATACGTTAGTGAACACACTAAGCAATGGTTCGTTTGCATTAGAGAGTACAAACAAAATTCAGTTTAAAACTTTTTCTACAACCAAAGTAAATGAAGATGATTGGGGCCGCAATTTTACAGAAGTTTTAATGTCCTGTTACCTGCAGTCACAATCTCCATGTTTACAACCTACCTATTTCATTCAGGGGAATCAACTTACAATCTATTCTGTAACGGCATACGATTTAATATTTGAAAAAGAATAAGTGTAGTTGATTGTTGAAGTTGCTCACAGGAAAAAATGCCTCATCTTTTTTTCATTTTTGAATATATTTAACTATGAAATGGACATTTTTTACAAAGCTGCTCAGTTTTTTACTTTTTATATGCTCATCATTCATCAGCTCTGCACAGGTTGATAAAAACAAAGAGGAAGAATTGTACCGTCCACGCATTCATTTTACTCCTGCAGCACATTGGATGAACGATCCCAATGGCATGGTATATCATAAAGGAATTTATCATTTGTTTTTTCAATATTATCCATTGAGTTCTGTATGGGGGCCTATGCACTGGGGCCATGCAACAAGTACCGATTTAATTCATTGGAAAGAACAACCCATTGCACTTTTCCCCGATAGTTTAGGTTATATCTTTTCAGGAAGTATAGTAGTTGATAAAAAAAACTCATCGGGTTTTGGCAAAAATGATGAGCCGCCTCTGGTTGCAATTTTTACACATCATGATCCAAAAAGAGAAAAAGAATTTACAGATTTTCAATATCAAAGTCTTGCATATAGTAACGATGATGGTAAAACCTGGATCAAATACAGTGGCAATCCTGTACTTAAAAATCCCGGCATCATTGATTTCCGTGATCCCAAAGTAATGTGGTATGAACTACAAAAAAAATGGATCATGACATTGGCTACAAAAGATCGCATCACATTTTATTCATCACCCGATTTAATAAATTGGTCAAAAGAAAGTGAATTTGGTCATAATGCAGGGGCACATGGTGGAGTATGGGAATGTCCTGATCTGTTTCCATTAAATCATAATGGTAAAAAAATATGGGTATTGGTAGTAAGTATAAATCCCGGCGGACCCAATGGCGGTTCAGCCACACAATATTTTCTGGGAAATTTCAACGGACATGAATTTATTCCATCACACAGCAATATTAAATGGATAGATTATGGCCCAGATGATTATGCAGGTGTAACATGGTCAAACACCGGCAACAGCAAAATCTTTCTTGGCTGGATGAGTAATTGGGATTATGCTACTATTGTGCCAACTACAACATGGCGAAGTGCCCTTACACTTCCAAGAAATTTAAAACTTGTACAAGTAGGAAATGAATTATTTGTTGCTTCTCAACCAGTGCCAGCATTAAAGAACATTCAAACCAAACCTTTCTTATTCAACAATATAAACGTTCTGAAAAATTTTGATCTCACAAAAAAAGCAGGGCAGCTGCAAATGCCAATAAAACTTTCTTTAGAAACAAATGAGTTGAAAGATCTTGCATTTCGTTTTTCAAATGCTCTGGGAGAAGAAATGCTGATAGGATATAACAAAAAGGAAAATAACTTTTATATTAACAGAAGCCGCTCCGGAAAAACAGATTTCCATAAAAACTTTGCAGCAAAAAATATTGCACCCAGGTTGAGCAAAGCACAAACAATTAAAATGACTTTGATTGTTGATGCCAGTTCAGTTGAATTATTTGCTGATGATGGATTAACTGTAATGACTTCTGTTTTTTTTGTAAATGAAAAGTACACCCAATTAAATTTGCAAGCTCAGGAAAATATCAGGATTAAAAAGCTGGAATATGTAACATTAAGAAGAAGTATGCCACTGATCAATCAATTAAAATGAAACCGTTTTTCATTTGCTTAATAATCCAGTTCCATATTCAACCGGTCCTTTAATTCCTTTACCAACGGGTACTTTTCCGTCATCTTTAAAAATTGTTCTTTGGTTGAAAGCGGACGATTGGCCGGATTGATTTCTTCTACTGTTTCATTCAATTCTATCTGTATGTTGATAGCAGTGTTTTGAAAAAAACGATGCAGATGATCCAGTAAATGTGTTTTATTATGTTTCAAAAACCCCAGTTGAATATTGCTGTAACAGGTTACTTGAAACGTTTCGTCATTTTGCAGCTTACATTCCATCATTTCAAAATTAGAAACATCAGAATGTTTACTGGCCGCTTTGAGTTTGAGTATATATTCATGCCATGCAATCTTTAATGGTTCCTCTTCAAGCGGTTTGGGCTGATTGCTGTTGAGATTACTATCGTCACTAATTTTTTGACGGATTTTTGAAAGACCCCCTCTTACACCGTTACCTGTATTGGAGCTTTTATTGTTATCTAAAACAGTTGTTTTTTCAACTTTAGGCTTTGGAATTTGGGTGTTGTAATTTTGCGCCTGTTCTTCAACCATTAATTTTGCATCACTCGCAACTGCCAGCTTACCACTCACCACTTGCTCCTTCATCCCTATTGGCTTTAATGCTTTGAACTGAACAGCCTTTACTTTATCAGTTATTTTTTTTTTATCGGAAGATAAATCAATCGCCTGCTGCAGGTACGTTAATTTGATGAGTGCCAGTTCAACATGCAAACGTTTATTGCGTGCCTGTTTGTAATTGATCTCTGCTTCGTTCAGTACATTCAAAGCACTGATGATATACGAAGCGGAGGTTTTCTTTGCTGCTGAAATATATTTGTCTTTGAAGCTTTCTACAGCTTCTAAAAGACCGGCAACTTTTTCATCTTTGCAAACCAGGAGGTTTCTGAAAAACTCAGCCATCGCATTTAACAGCATATCGCCTTCAAATCCTTTTTTGTTAATATCATCAAACAACAACATCACATCTGCCAGTTGCTGTTGTTGCATGCCATCTAATAATTTGAAAAAATAATCAGCATCTAAAATATTCAGGTGCTCCAATGTATTTTGATAAGTCAGTTCGCCATTGGTAAAACTTACGATCTTATCCATGATGCTCAGTGCATCACGCATACAACCTTCACTCTTTTGCGCAATCACCTGCAGGGCAGCTTTCTCTGCTTTGATTTCTTCTTTGTCAACAATTTCCTGTAAATGAGCAACCGTATCATGAGTAGTGATGCGTTTAAAATCGAAGATCTGGCAACGACTTAAAATGGTGGGGATGATTTTATGTTTCTCTGTTGTTGCTAAAATAAAGATGGCATAAGAGGGGGGCTCTTCCAGTGTTTTTAAAAATGCATTGAAGGCACTGGAGCTGAGCATGTGTACCTCATCAATGATATACACTTTGTATTTGCCCATTTGCGGCGCAAAACGAACCTGCTCAATAAGCGAACGGATATCATCAACTGAATTATTGCTGGCGGCATCCAATTCATGAATGTTGAGACTGGTGCCTTCATTAAATGTTCTGCAACTGGTGCATTTGTCGCATGCTTCACCATTGGGTTGTATGCCTGCCTGTCCGGCAGACAGGTTTTCACAATTAATGGTTTTGGCTAAGATTCTTGCACAGGTAGTTTTGCCCACACCTCTTGGTCCGCAAAACAAAAACGCATGCGCCAGTTGATTGTGGCTGATGGCATTCTTAAGTGTGGTAGTGATATGGCTTTGCCCAACGACTGTATCAAAAGTCTGGGGCCTGTACTTGCGTGCCGAAACAATGAATTTATCCATAGCTAAGGGTGCAATTTAGGGAAAGAAAGGGAAGCATATTTGTATGGGGATATTTCATGATAACTCATGTTTAGAATCGATAGCCTATAGGATTTAGATAAGTATTGGGTCTCAAAATTCTCCTCCAGAGCCACCACCACCAAAACTACCACCCCCAAACTTTGTTGTTTCTTCCGGCGCTGATTTTTGCCCCAATGTTTCAGCAATGACCAAGGATTCAATCTGTAATTTTTCAAATGCATGTTGTTTATTCAACTCAGCATGGGTAAAACCAAACTTCGGTTGTTTGAGGTATTTGATCAATGTATAAGAAACAAGGAGAAGGACAGAACCGGCAATGGTCATGAATACTTCATGCGGAATGAGATGGTAATAATTACGCACGGTAAAAATCATGGCTGCAATTAACAGTAATCCAATACGCAGAAAAATGGCATCTTTTTTTTGTATACCTCTTACAATGTAGAGCATTGGAATAAAAAAAGTCAGTATCCAGAACAACCATCCAAACGGTAAAGAACCGTCATTGGTTAAATGAAAAAGCGCATTGTTTACTTCCCTCACCACATAATAATTCCCGGCTGCATAAAAACTGAGCAAGCTTACAATAATGATCATGGTAAAACAATGCTCATAGTTTTTCAGGTTTTCTTTCTTTTCCAGATTCTTCACCACAAAAAAAACAGCAGCAGAAGCAGCCATCAGCACAAATGGAATAATTGCTTTTGAAATTCCCAGATGATCAGTAAAAACAAAGAACAGGATTGCAAGGAACGAAAGGAATGCAACTACACTCATAATCCTGTCAGCAAAACGAAGTGAACAATAAAGTGAAATGATAAAGACTAATACGGAGTTGGTTAATGAGCCTGCATTGAGAATTAAACTGATACTGCCAAACAGCATTCCGGCGAAATTCCACAACAGTGCATCATCAACACCTGATTTATAATGCTTATTCGCCTGAACCATGAATTCCAATGCAGCATAGGTAAGCAACGCAAAAAACAACAGCAGGCCTTTCCATGCATTTTCAATATAACTCATGAATGGCAATGAAAAAAGGCTGAAAGAAAACGAAACGATGATGCCCGTTAAGATGAATAAGCCAATGCGGATAAAAATATTCGGCGTGTAAAATTGAACCGGGTATTTCTGTTTGATAGCCAGCAGTTCATCTTTACTGATAAAGTTATTTTCAAAAGCAGTGGTTGATTGCTCCTGTATCCGTTCATTGTGCAGGGATGTTTTATTGTAGGCAATCATAGCGCTTTTATTTTACGGTTAGATCTGATCAGGAAGAAAATAAGTCCGACTCCTGAAACAATAAAATAAAATAAGCCCAGGTAGATCGATGATAATCCAAATCTTCCAATGGAATCGATCAGTTGAATAGCTACATAGCCCATGCTGATGTATGTGTACAATGCAGTAACCACTAAAAAATAAAACGACTTGCTCTTTATTGATCTTGTATATGAAAAAAAAGCCACTCCCATCAATAACAGAAACCAAATAAAATAGACATTCTCAAAATGAAACATTGCCCCCAGGCAGGAGACAAAAAGAATATGTGTACCAAAATTGGCATAAGTAAATTCGTAATGAGGTTTAATTTTTCTGTTTTTGGATACAAAAGCAAGTGCAATGAGCAAGGCTCCCAGGAATAAACCTGCAAAAATAATTGTGCTGCTGTTGAAGTCCTTTGCACGCAGCAATTGTGTTGGTGTAACGGTAATACCTAACCATGCCGCTAAAAAGGTAATACCTAAACTAAGTACACCAAGATGATCAAAGTAATAAGCCGAGAAAAACAAAACGATCATCGGTATAAAAGTGGCCAGCCCGTACCGTGTTCCAAACACGTTGTATTGAAATTGCAGGTAGGCAATAAAACTGATAAACGTTAAACAGCCCAGCAGCAGGATATAGTCGAAGTGTACATTTGGTGCTTCAACTTTTGCAGTTGAAAAAGGCAGCTTTTTTTTAAGGCAATAGAAAAAGCAAGCCGCACAAACCAATGCAATAAAAATGAGGATGGCCTGGTGGCCAATGCTGTCAATATTTTTATAAATAAGAATACCAAGGCCTCCGCTCTGTAATAAAACACCGAGGTATAATAGTGTTTTTAATTCCCAATGAAGTGAAAAAAGTTTTGTATGAGAATGCGCTTGTATTTTTCTAAAGGAACTGTCAGCTATCAGTCCTTCAGCATGCAGTTGTTCAAATAGCTGTATGTTCATATAAATGAAAGTAAGGATAAGATTTTTACAAAACCGGGTGTCGTTTAAACTCTTTCTTCCTGTCAAACAAATAACGATAGGTGATTAATCTCCTGCTCACATATGTTCCCAAACCTGCAGCCACATTCATCATCTTGGGATTAAAATCGCCAATCCATTGCATTTCATAATCATCATATAAATGCTGATCCTGGATGATCTTTGCTGCTTCAATGATCATGAATGCATCAACACCTTTTCCCTGGTGTTCAGGTACAACACCAAAAATAATTCCTGTAAATTTTTTATTTCGCTTGGTTGCTTTCACCCAAAGGAATTTCAACTTACCGATCATATCCAATCTTCCGTTGAGGTATTTGAACCATTGATTGAGATCGGGCATATTGATCCAAACTGCAACTGGCTCATCTTTATAATAAGTAAACCAACTGATGCGTTCATCCATCACCGGTTTCATGGAGTTGAACATAAGGATGGCTGTTTTTTCTTCCATCTGTTTTAATCCGGCATGACCCGCCCATGCCTTATTATAAACAGCCGTAAAGTCTTTAGCAAATTTTTCCAGTTCGCCCTGTTTTATGTGAACGGCTTTGTAGTTGGGATCTGCTGCTAACAGATCATGTCTGGTATAAAATTTTTGTTCCAGTTTTTCTTTTACTTTCAGCGAATAACAATATTGGTTAAAGAATAATTGAAAGCCATATTTTTCAAACAACTGTTGATAATAAGGTGGATTGTAATTCATGCAATACAATGGCGGTTGAAAGGCAGAAGCTTTGTTCGGTATTGAATCCGAAGCGTCTTTGCCTTCAACCTGCAAACCCCACCAGCGGTCCCGTTCACCAAAGTTGATAGGTCCATCCATTGCTTCCATGCCTTTGCTTAGCAACCATTGTTTGGCCGTATCAAATAAAAGATCAGCAGCAGTTTGATCATTGATACATTCAAAAAACCCCATACCGCCAACAGGAAGTTCATCGCCCTTTGATTTGTATTTACTGTTAACAAAGGCAGCAACCCGCCCAATCAATTTGCCATCATCCGTTTTCAATATCCAGCGAATGATTTCACCATGACGGAAGGTTTTGTTCTTTTTTTCATCAAATACCTGATCAATATCTTTATCCAACGGCCTGATCCAATTGAGATCATTCTCATAAAGAATAACAGCAACTTTTAGAAATGCTCTTGCTGTTGTTTTGTTGGTTACTTCAATCAGTTGCATGCAGCAAAGAAAAGAAAAATATGCATTTGCCGGAAAAGGGATATGAGCTAAGGCATAAAATCAAAAAAAATTCGGCAGGTTTTTTTATCTTACAGTGCCAAGCATAAACAAATAGCCCGGTTAATTTTATCAGCAGGCCTATTAATAGCAATACATCATTAATATCTGAATTATGAAAAAACCTTTTACTCAAATTTTTCTTACACTCAGCAGCAGGTTTATTCTATTGATCTTTCTTGTTACAGATGTTGCTTATGCACAAATTACATCGGGTTCTTTTGCGCCGAAAGTTGATTTTGTAACCGGAACAACACCCTGGCATGTAACTGTTGCAGATATTGATGGAGATGGCAAGCCCGACCTGGTAATGCCCAACAGTGCTTCCAATAGTGTTTCTGTTTTACGCAATACCAGTACCAGTGGTTCTATTGTGGCAGGCTCCTTTGCTGCAAAAGTTGATTTTATAGCAGGCTCAGGTCCTGTGTCATCAGTTGTTTCAGATCTGGACGGAGATGGCAAACCCGACCTTGCACTTGGTAATAACACCGGCAATTCAGTATCCGTTTTTCGCAATACAAGTACAAGCGGTATCATTGATGCCAACTCTTTTGCTGCAAAAGTTGATTTTGCTACCGAGGCAGTTACCCGCCAGGTTATTATTGCAGATATGGATGGTGATGGAAAAAAAGATCTTGTTGTTACAAGTGCCAATGTGGTTTCAATTTTTCGTAATATCAGTACAGTTGGTTCTCTCAATTCGGGTTCATTTGCAGCAAAGGTTGATTTTGCAACAGGCACTCAGCCAACAGGAGTTGTTGCAACCGATGTTGATGGTGATGGTAAACCTGAAATGATTGTAGTAAACTATACCAGTAATACAGTTTCCGTTTTTCGTAATACCAGTACTGCGGGATCTATTACGGCTGGATCATTTGCTGCAAAGGTTGATTTTACAACCGGAACAAACCCTATTCACTTAGGTGTTCAGGATCTTGATGGCGATGGCAAACATGATCTTGCTATAGTAAATAATAACAGCAGTAATGTGTCCATCTTTCGTAATACAAGCAGCATTGGTACAATAACATTTGCAACTGCTGTAAATTTCTCAACAGGGCTTGTATCAGGAGGAATTGCAATAAAAGATCTCGATGCTGATAATAAACCCGACCTGTCCATTACAAATGCAGTAAGTAACAGTGTTTCGGTATTGAGGAATACCAGCACTTTGGGTATCATAGATGCTGGCTCCTTTGCAGCAAAGGTGGATTTTGTAACCGGAGCAAATCCATTTTTTGTTGCTGCTGCAGATATTGATGGAGATGGTAATGCAGATCTTACCGTTGTCAACTTTACTGATAACAATGTGTCGGTTTACAGGAACACAAGAGTAACAACCGGTATCGGGTTTCAACTGGTAAATGAACAGTTGCCGGTAAAAGTGATGAACAATCCAACTATAAATTTCTTTACATTACAAGTGGATGCTTCAATGCGTGGGAAGATGACGATAAAAATTACAGATGTATATGGCCGGTTGATTGAAACGAAAGCAAACATACAAACAGGAGCAGTTTCATTTGGCAACAACTATAACACCGGAATTTATTTTGCTGAAATAATGATTGATAAAAAACACCGGGTGTTGAAGTTGATCAAACAATAAATAAGGAAGCATCCTGTAAATAAACAGGAGATTTTCCGTTCCCCGGTTCATTCAAAATAAAATATATTATTCAACTGATTTAAGGTATTTTCCTTTCTTAAACCAGTTGTTATGCCATCATATATCCTCGCTCTCGATCAAGGTACTACCAGCAGCCGTGCCATTGTATTTGATCATGATGGAAACATTGTTTCCGTTGCACAAAAAGAATTCACACAAATTTTTCCACAGCCGGGTTGGGTTGAACATGATCCTGAAGAAATCTGGAGTACTCAACTCGGTGTTGCAGCAGAAGCGGTAACCAAAGCAGGATTAAGTACAGAAGATATTCATGCCATTGGTATTACCAATCAACGGGAGACAACGATTGTGTGGGATCGTACTACCGGCAAACCTGTTTACAATGCTATTGTATGGCAGGATAGAAGAACGGCTGATTTTTGTGATGAATTAAAACGTAAGAACCTGCATATCCTTATTCAGCAACGTACGGGTTTGGTGGTGGATGCGTATTTCAGTGCGTCAAAAGTAAAATGGATATTAGACAATGTTGAAGGTGCCAGGGCAAGAGCAGAAAAAGGCGAACTCTGTTTTGGTACAGTTGATACCTGGTTGTTGTGGAACTTAACCAAAGGACAGGTGCATGCAACAGATGTAAGTAATGCAAGCCGCACCATGCTCATGAATTTACAAACCTTGCAATGGGATGGAGAACTGGAAAAGATATTTTCTATTCCCGGTAATATGTTGCCGCAGATAAGAAGCAGTAGCGAAGTGTACGGAACCACACAAAATATTCTTACAGCAAAAAATATTCCTATTGCCGGTATTGCAGGCGATCAGCAAAGTGCATTGTTCGGGCAAATGTGTACACAACCAGGTATGGTAAAGAATACCTATGGTACGGGATGTTTTATGCTGATGAATACGGGGGAAAAAGCCGTGGCATCAAAAAATAATTTATTAACGACCGTTGCCTGGAAAATCAATGGCAAAACAGAATATGCATTGGAA
Source organism: Lacibacter sp. (assembly GCA_046593655.1). Taxonomy (GTDB): domain Bacteria; phylum Bacteroidota; class Bacteroidia; order Chitinophagales; family Chitinophagaceae; genus Lacibacter. Next base: position 18,007 of record JBKJNM010000117.1, read on the forward strand.
GGAAGTGTATTCATCGCCGGAGCTGTTGTGCAATGGTTAAGAGATGGATTAGGTATTATCCGTTCATCAACGGATGTTGAAAAGCTGGCAGGAAAAGTAAAAGATAGTGATGGAGTATATATTGTTCCTGCATTTACAGGTCTTGGTGCTCCTTACTGGAATCAACATGCAAGAGGTACCATTGTTGGTATTACACGAGGTACAACTGCTGCACATATAGCCAAAGCAGCGTTGGATAGCATTGCTTATCAAACAGCCGATGTGCTAAAAGCAATGGAAGCCGATTCAGGAATTGAGATCAAGGAGCTGCGGGTAGATGGTGGTGCAACCGTCAATAATATTTTGATGCAGTTTCAAAGCGATTTGTTGAATACAGCGGTTGTTCGCCCACGCATTACAGAAACAACGGCATTGGGCGCAGCTTATCTTGCAGGACTGGCTACCGGTTACTGGAACAGTGTGGATGAAATACAACAGCAATGGAAAATTGAAAAGAAATTTGTTGCCAATATGGAAGAGGATACAAGAGAATCTTTGATGAAGGGATGGAAGAAAGCGGTGCATGCAGCGATGAGTTATTAAGTTTTGAAGTTTGTAGTTTATAGTTCTTCAAACTACAAACATCAAATCCATTTGGTAATATTGCACTCGTTGAAATGTGACCTACAGACTATAAACTACAAACTTGCAAATTGAATCGTTCTCAACAAATACAACAATTAAAAACAACCAATCATTGGGATATCATTATCATTGGTGGCGGGGCAACCGGCTTGGGTGCTGCTGTAGATGCTGCAGGCAGGGGATATAAAACGTTATTAGTAGAGCAACATGATTTTGGTAAAGGAACATCGAGTCGTTCCACCAAGCTTATTCATGGAGGAGTTCGTTATTTACAGCAAGGTAATTTCCGTTTGGTACGTGATGCATTGCGTGAAAGAGGATTGTTGTTGAAGAATGCACCGCATATTGCACATCGGTTGAAATTGGTGTTGCCTGCGTATCGCTGGTGGGAGAAATTATATTATGGATTGGGTTTGAAAGTGTACAATTTTTTGTCGGCAAAATTGAGTCTCGGTCCGAGTGAAATTTTATCTATCAAAAAAACACAGGAATACATACAAGGATTAGATGGAAAAAGATTAAGCGGAGGTGTAGCTTATTATGATGGCCAGTTTGATGATGCAAGGTTGTGTGTATCGCTTGCTTTAACGGCAGCAGATGTAAGCGGAACAATATTGAACTATTGCAAAGTAACAGGTTTAATGCATGACCAGGGAAAAGTAAAAGGAGTGGTGATCAAAGACTGTTTAACCAATGAAGTGTATGAAGCAAGAGGAACTGTTGTAATTAATGCAACCGGTGTGTTTGTAGATGAGGTGTTACGGATGGATGATGATGGATTGACAAAAACAGTTTCACCTTCGCAGGGAATTCATATTGTAGTAGATAAAAAATTCTTCCCCGGCGAACAGGCATTGTTTATTCCACGCACCGATGATGGCCGTGTTTTATTCGCCGTTCCTTTTCACGACAAAGTGATCATTGGTACAACAGATACAAGTGTTGATACAGCAGTGATTGAACCATTACCTCTGGAAGAAGAAGTGGAATTTGTGATCAATCATTTCAACCGCTATGTACATACGGGGTTACAACGCAGCGATATTAAAAGTGTATTTGCAGGGTTAAGGCCATTGGTAAAATTGCCGGGTAAAAAGAAAACAGCACTGCTTCCCCGTGATCATACCATCTGGGTTTCAAAAGGAGGTATGATCAATATCAGCGGGGGCAAATGGACCACCTATCGTAAGATGGCACAGGAAGTAATTTTGAAAGCCCATTACGAAGGTGGATTGGCGTACACACGTTGCCAAACAGAAACCATGAAGCTGCATGGCTGGATGAAGAAGGTGGATTTCGAAGATCCACTTCATTATTATGGAAGCGATGCAGCGGCTATCCGTTACCTGCAGCATCAGGGATATTCTCAATTAATTCATCCTGATCTTACTTATACCATTGCCGAAGTGGCATGGGCCGTATTAAATGAAATGGCCATGACGGTTGAAGATGTATTGGCACGCCGAACGAGGGCTTTGTTTCTTGATGCAAAAGCAGCCATTGAAGCCGCACCGCTGGTTGCAAACATCATGATGAAAGAAATGAATAAAGATGAAGAATGGAAAGAACAGCAACTAAAAGATTTTTATAAAGTTGCAGAAGGATATGTGTTGAAGTGAGAGCAAGTACGAAGTTAGATGTACGAAGTACGATGGACGGATCATTGGTTATTCACGACTCACCATTCACGGTTCAATGTGAAGAAATGTACGAAGTAGAAAGTAACCCGCCACCGTCTGACGCCACCGTCTGACGTCCTCCTGACGGATTACAAAAACGATTGCTGATGGCTGATGTATGATTGATGATTGCTAATGTAGGATGAAAGTAGCCCGTCAACGCCTGACCGATATTGAAAACTCACTTTAAAAAGGTAAATTAGCGGTAAACCATTTCTTATGACAACAATGGCAATACGAAAAAAGCTGGTAGATTATCTCAATGTAGCCGACGATAAAAAGGTGAAAGCAATGTATGCATTGCTGGAAGATGAAATTGAGCAGGAACTGGAATACACGCCTGCACTAAAAAAGCAACTGGATACTGCTGTTACTTACTACAGGAAAGGAGGTAAAATGATAGGTGCTACGGAAGCTGACAAAGCAATAAAAAAAATGCTGCAACCAGTAAAAAGTAAATGAGCTATCAGCATGTTTATACACCCGTTGCTTTCCAGGAGTACAGCGATGCTGTAAATTGGTATATGCAGCATAGTTCTAAAGCTGCAGTAATTTTTACGAAAGAAGTAACGAACCGTATCCAACTTATTTGTACCGATCCATACAGGTATCGGAATAACTATAAAAATCTTTATGAAGTATCAGTAAGGAAATTCCCTTTTTACATCATCTACTTTATTGAGGACCAAAAGCAAATGATTGTGATTGCATCTGTGTATCATCATAAACGAAGAACAAAGAGAAAATACAATAAGAAAATTTGACTTACGTCTTTCGCCCTCGTCTGACGGATTACGAAAAACGATGGCTGATCGCTGATGTGAGATGTGCTTTTACTATACTAAGAACAATTAAATTCAAACTTGTTATATGTCTCCATTCCTTGCTGAATTTATTGGCACCATGTTCATCATGCTGTTGGGCAACAGTGTTGTAGCCAATGTATTATTAACGAAAACAAAAGGCAATAACAGCGGGTTGCTTGTCATTGCGTTTGGCTGGAGTATTGCTGTGTTTGTTGGTGTGTTCAGCAGTGCTGCCGTGAGTGGTGCACATTTAAACCCAGCTATCACCATTGCATTGGCAGCCATAGGAAAATTTGAATGGAGCAATGTTCCTTTATACATTGTTGCACAATTCCTTGGTGCAATGACAGGTTCTTTTTTAATGTGGCTGGCCTACAAGCAACATTTTGATGAAACCGGTGATGCAGATCTTAAATTGGCCGTATTCTGTAATGCACCTGCAATACCCAATGTGTTTTATAATTTAATGACAGAAGCCATCGGCACATTTGCATTGATGTTGGGTGTATTATTTATTGCGGCACCGCAAAACAGTCTGGGTGCATTGGATGCATTGCCAGTTGCATTACTCGTGTTGGGAATAGGGTTGAGTTTGGGAGGACCAACAGGTTATGCTATCAATCCTGCAAGAGATTTGGGTCCACGTATTATGCATTTTATCTTACCTATTAAAAACAAACGCAACAGTGATTGGAGTTATAGTTGGATACCGGTGGTGGGGCCAATTGTTGGGGCGGTGATAGCAGCTTTGGTATTTCAGTTGTTGCAAACTTAAAAAGTGGGTGTGCCATTTAGTAGCATTTGTTTATATGAATGTTTGGATGATTATGATTGAAATATTAAACACCAAACTGTCGTAGATGATGATCCAGATGCTTCCACATACTTTTGCCCCATTGTTCCGCCGTCATTGGTCCAAACATGGGGTGTACTTTATCTCCAATACCAACAGCCCCTCTTTCATGAAAAGCTTTAACAATGGAAAGCATTTCTGATTTTTCTTTTTCAAAATCCCGTTCGTCTTTAATGATAAAATTGGGAGCAGTAGGTAAACTCTGTCTGTATTTTTTTTCATTATACAAAATAGGTCTGAAGGCCCAACCTATAATGTAACTAATGAGCTTACGCTTTAATTTTTTGCTTGTGAGTGGAACTTTGTAAGCTTCTTTGCAATGTGCAAGCATTTGTGCTGCAGTCATCTTACCCCATTGCCGTTCACTGCCTGCTGATAAATTTTGCAGGCGAATCATGATTTCATCATAGGCCTGCTGATCAAATAAATTTTTTACTTCCATTTTTTACTGTTTTCATCTGCTGAAAAATAAGGGATGTTGTCGCTGCTTTTTGTTTCCTGTTGCAGCCAGTAAGCCAATGTAACAATATGGCCATCTTTTGTTTTCAGTAACCTGCCGAAGATGGCATTGGTTGCATTAAACATCACATCTGTTACGCCAATAGTAGATGTTTCAATTGAAGGTGCAGCAGGTGGTTCAACAGGTACTGCAACAGGTTCAGTTGTGGCTTCTGCAGTTGCAACAGGTTTGGGTGCAGGTGCAACTTTTGGTGGAGGTGAAGGCACAACAATTACTTTATAATGGTTGTATTCAAGCAAATCTTTCAGAAATGCAACACGTTCTTTGCTGACGTTCTTTTCAACAACTGCACATTTCACTCCATCCAGATCTTCAAACTCATGATTTTTATTGATTGCCATATGAATATCGAATATTGAACAAGGAAGAAAGAATATCGAATATTGAACAGGGAATGACGAACACCGAACTACGGGGTGCGGAATATTTAATCATTCATTATTCCTTGTTCTTTATTCATTATTATTCTTCGATGTTTATTGTAAAAAATTATTTTATTAACGAATAAATATACTCATACGCACCACTTACAAATCCTGTAACAACAATACCGGTAATACACAGAACCATAGCAATTTTCGGACTCCAGCTCATCTCCATTTTTTCAATCGGGTGTTCATTGGTATCCATAAACATGGCTTTGATGATGCGTAAGTAATAATAGAGTGATACCACCATGTTTAATGCTGCAATGGTAATGAGAGGATAATTATTTTTTCCTGCACCCGCCAGCAACAAAAAGAATTTACCAAAGAACCCGGCTGTTGGCGGAATACCTGCCAGTGAAAATAATGCAATGGCGAGCACCCAGGTGAGCAAAGGATTGGTTTTGTAAAATCCTTTATAGTCATCTATGTTTTCTTTCCCTTTCTCGGCACTCACCAAACTCAGCACACCAAAAGCAGCAAGGTTGGAAAACAAATAGATCAATACAAAATAAATAACCGAACTAAAGCCAGCCTGATCGCCTCCGGTAACACCAATTAAAATAAATCCTACCTGTGCAATGGATGAAAAGGCAAGGAATCGTTTGATGTTTTGCTGACGGATGGCAAATAAATTTCCAACAACCATTGAAAGCACAGCGAGCACTGCCATTATATTATACCACTGAAAAAATAATTTATCAAACACCGTAAACAGTACACCTGTCATAACAAACAGCATACTTCCTTTAGAGATCACCGATAAATAAGAGGTTACTGCAATAGGTGAGCCTTCATATACATCGGCGGTCCACAAATGAAACGGCACAGCAGAAATTTTAAAACCAAAACCTGCAATGAGCAGAATAAAAGAAAAAAGAAATAACGGATTGGAGGATGCTGCTGCCTGCAGATCAGTAAAGTTCAAACTTCCTGCCACACCGTAGATCATTGAAATACCAAACAATAATAATCCTGATGCAAAAGCAGAAGACATGATGTATTTCATGGCTGCTTCAGAGGAACGTCTTTTGTCCAGGTCAAAATTGGCCAAGGCTGCCAAAGGAATACTTGCGAGTTCAAGGCCAACATAAAACATTAGCAGGTTGCTGCTGCTCAGCATAAAGAACATGCCCAATAATGTTGAAAGTATGAGCAGGTAAAACTCCGCCGCATGTTCATGCTTCATCAACCAGTTATAAGATTGCAGGGAAATGATGAGGGTACCGAGATTAAGAATATTTTTTTCAAGGCGCAGCAGTTCATTGGTTTGAAACATATCGCCAAACAAAGATCCTGCTTCATGAAAGAAAAACCCGGTAGCCAGATTGATGGTCAGTAAAATATTTACTGCCAACAACAGATTACTTTTCTTCCATTCAACTGTACTCAGCTTTATGAATAAAAGAAGAAAGATGATTGCTGTTAAAAGCAATTCCTGTTGCATGAGTATAAAAAAATTAGTCAGCATAGCTTATAAATATCGAATATTGAACAAGGAATACAGAATGATGAAGTCTATTCAATCACTCTGCATTTTTATCAACCTCTTTTTTGGTTTTAATATTTTTTTTTCTTGCTGTTTCAACGCTCTTCATGAAGATTGAAATTAACTCATTGCATTCAGTTAAGGCTTTCTTACACCAGTCAATTTTGGAAGAAAGGCTTACTCTTACAATTAATTTCAAAGCTGCATTGGTTTCTCTCAGTTCTTTTAATAATATTTTTAGTTCATGAATAAAATCATTTCTCGATTCAGCACTTTGCGCCTCACCATAATGAACAGCTGGTGATGTTCCTGATCTTACAACCTGACCAGCAAGATGGTTTCCGGCTCTGGTATTGGCAAGACTTTCTGTAATCTCTTAAAGCTCCAAATTCAATCAGTCTGTCTTCTAAATCAAATTTTCGGCCTGCTGTATTCATGGTTGGGTTGTTTTATACTTCAACATTCAACATTCCTTGTTCCTTATTCATTATTTGTATTTCTTATTTTACCACTCCAATTTTTTGCATGATCACTTCTGTTCCCGGGTTGATGAGGTCAGTGACCCAAATCGGAACCAATCCCATAATCAATATCCCAACAAGCAATAAAACAGCAGCCAGTTTTTCATTCCAACGGGCATCGGCCCCACCTCCAACTCCTCCCCAAAGGGAAGGAGAGCTACCCTCCGGAATTTTAAGTGGACCATTGATGACAGAACCAACTGCTCTTAAAATATAAACGGCTGTTACAACAATAGAAGCACAGGCCACAATGGTAGCAATGCGATAAAATGTATCAGCTCTTTGCCAGCTACCCATAAATACTGTCATTTCTGCTACAAATCCACTGAGGCCGGGTAATCCCAATGAACACAACCCGGCAATAACAAACACAGAAGAAATAAACGGCATCACTTTTAATAAACCCCCGAGTTGTGCTACCTGTCTTGTATGTGTGCGTTCGTAAATCATGCCAATCACGGCGAAGAAAAGGGCTGTCATTAAACCATGACTCACCATTTGTAATACAGCGCCGTTAATAGAAGTTTTGGTTAACATGCCAATACCCAACAAAACAAAACCACAATGACTAACAGAAGAATAGGCATTGATGTATTTCAAATCTGTCTGCATCATCGTCGCAAAGGCTCCATATAAAATGGCAATGCAGGATAAAATAATAATGATTGTTGAATAATATTCTGCTGCATCAGGCATCAGATAGGTTGCTACACGTAAGCAACCATAACCACCCAGCTTCATGGATATTCCTGCAAGGAACATGGATGCGGCTGTTGGTGCAGAAGAGTGACCATCGGGCACCCATGTATGAAACGGAAACAGTGCAGTAAAGATGCCGAAGCCAATGAAAGCAAACGGGAAAAATAAATTTTGCAGATCAAGCGAAATGTTTTGTTGAGAAATCTGCAATAAGTCAAATGAATGTCCACCGTTGATGCTGGTGTTGAAATACAATCCTGACAATCCTACAAATACCAATGCAGAACCTGCCATCAGCATCAATGCAAGTTTCATGGCACTGTATTCTTTTTTACCGCTGCCCCAGATACCGATCAGTAAGAATTTTGGAATCACCGCTACTTCCAGGAAGAAGAACATGGTAAACAAATCAAGTGAAAGAAAGAAACCGTATGCACCTAAACTTAAAAAAAGTAATAAAAAGAAAAACTCTTTATGCATTTTTTCCTGTTTCCATGAAACCAAAATTCCGGCCAATACCACAAATGCAGTTAACAAGATCATGGCAACAGAAATGCCATCCACACCAACATGATAGTTGATGTTAAGTGCCTGGTACCAGGTGAAGTTTTGTTCAAACAGAAAATTACCAGAACCGGTAACTCTTTCCTGTAAGAATTTAAACAGCAGAAAAATACTCAGTCCCAGTTGGGCAATTGCAGCAAGCAGTGCAACAGTGCGTACCTGTTTCAATCCTTTTACTGCTAAAAGGAGAAGCGAAAACGCAAGGGGCAATATGAGAAGTAACGTGAGGTTCATATTCTATGTTTTTATATTGGAACATTATTCAACAAATTCTATCGCAACCCAAAGGCGTTTTGTTTCCAAGCCTATTTCCATTTCAACCAAATATTTTCCAAAACCATTATCCCTGATCGTTCCTCTTGTTGATCCCGGTATAACAACTACACTGCCTGCATCTATCATTTTTGTAAGTGCTGGCTCATCTTTACGAACGCTGATATCACTCATCAACTTGAAATTATCTTCGGTATCTGCTGAAAGGCACATTTTGGTAATGAATGCCACATCACCAATTTTCTTTGAAGGCTTTTTGCTTCCGCATGCAGAAAGAAACAGAATTGAAATAAATAACAATAATCTCATTTTATGTAGGGTTTATTATAAAGTAAAACAGGTTATTGAAGTGCCAGAGGCACGCCATGTTAGTAGCTCCCGTACAAAGAGAGGTTGTTGAGCTCCGTAGGAGCGATATGTTAATTTCTGTTTAATCATAAAATTCAAATAAGTATTTTTCATCGTATTCAATTCCAAATTTGTTCAAGAAATCAAGATATTCTTCTTTGAATGTTTTTTTACGATGATGTTCAGGCTGATTGAGAACGTAATTTACAACATCGGGTACTTGTGATTTTGAATAACTAAATGCTCCAAAACCATCCTGCCAACTGAATGTAGCCGGAACAAACTTTTTTTCCTTAAGAAAGGAAGATGAGTTTGATTTTATGTCTCTTGTTAAATCAGAAATGGAAACATCAGGTTTTATACTTGTAAAAATATGGGCATGATCAGGCATGCAATAGATGGCATATAATTTTTGCTTTTTATTTGTAATGATACCTGTCATATATTTCTGCAATTCTTCTCTGAAAAATTCTTTAATGAAACAATCTCTGCTTTTTACTGCAAACACAATCTGGATGTATATCTGTGAATATGTATTTGGCATTCAATTCTTTTATATTTCGCTCCTACGGAGCTTTTTTAATTCTTTTTTCTGATTCCACTACTAACATATCACTCCTACGGAGTTTTGTTTATTTCTTTTTTCTGATTCTACTAACTGCTATGGATTTTATTACTTTTATTTCTATTATTTAACACTCGTGCTTGGTTTAATCTTAAATTCTATTACAATTTTGTTCTATAGTGCCATCGGCACGCCATGTTAGTAGAAACATAAGATGTTTATGTTGAGCTCCGTAGGAGCGATATGTTTTTATTGTTTCCATAAATAAATAAATACAATTAATAAGGATCCTATCCCTGCAAAGAAGTACAGCGTATAATTTTGAATTTTACCTGATTGTACACCTTTAATGAGACCGGATATTTTCGCCATTGTAGTTGCAATGCCATTCATCAATCCATCAACAATATTTCGATCGATCCAGGCAGCAGGGCGACCGATTAAATTGAAAACTACTTTTTTGGTGATGAAGAGATAAACCTCATCAATATAGAATTTCCTGTGTGCAGCCCGGTAAAAACCGCCAAGCTTTTTGGAATATTTCTCAGGACATTCATTTTCGTAAAGAAATAAATACAAGGCAATGCCAATTCCTGCCAAACCTAGTGCAACAGGTGCAATGGAAAACATCAGGTGAAAAGGAGTTTCTAAAGCTTTACCATCAGTAGAAACAAAATGTCCGAAAGGAATAAAGCCAACTCCAATTGTGCATGCGGCTAAAAAGATCAGTGGTAATTTCATGGAGAAAGTTCCTTCGCCATGATGGTTATGGGCCTCACCTCCCCGAACTACGTTCCCAACCTTCGCTTCACTCGGTTGCTTCAAAGCCTGCCCGGCCAAGCCGTTCGGACGGGGAGAGGAGGCTTTGTTCCAGAA
>JBKJNM010000090.1:0-5931 GCA_046593655.1 Lacibacter sp.
CTACTTGCTTTTTAAATGATTCACTGTAATGGGAACTGGGAATGCCTGATTTTAATCTGATCGTTAATTGCTCCATGTTTGTTGACTTTGAAGTCAACTTTTTTCAGGACGAGACACCTCAATAAAAGCCCCTCGATAAATCGGGGGGCTTTTTAAGTATTTGCTTTGCATACCGTATCAAAACCGATCATTGGTATCCTTGGTGGGTTTCATCTCTTCATCTTTTTCTTTATCATATACCCGCAGGTAAATTACCCATTCAAATTTATCATACTCTGCAACGAGGTCAATAACCATTTTACTCAACTCTTTTGTTGCATCGTTGATGCGGAATTGGTTGGTCCATAAACGCAGTTCTTCGGTTGGTGCCTGATAAGAAGTTGTTGCGTATAAACTATTGATACTTCCTTTGCTCATGAGTGATTTGCCTGCAATATCATTGTAATAAGCTTTGTATTGTTTCTTTAACAACTCCATATCTTCTGTAACAAATAATTTCGCTTCCCACAACCAATGAATGTTTTTTTTAGAAGGATAACCGATGACCTTCGTTTCAAGTGCGCCTTTTATTTCAATGGTTGAAGTATACTGCATGGTATTGGGTTCGCCCTGGCTTTGTGTTCCTTTAATGGATGCAAACTGGCTTGGGTATGCATTGATTACTTTCTCCAACTGCGGTTTGATGGAAGTAAAGGGGTTTTTAACCTGTGCCGACAGAGATACAACAAGTAATAAGCTCTTGCAGAGAAGCAGTAGATTTTGTTTCATGGATAATGAATTATGCTGCAATATAATAAAACTAAATGCATGAATTATAACACACCGGGAATCAATCGCTTTACCTTTTGCTGGTAGTTCTTATAATCATCACCAAACCACCTCAACAGTTTTCGTTCTTCATACTGCATCCCGATAAAAATATAAACAATCATCAGTGCAAGAAAGAGCCAGTCCTTTATATAAGGTAGTGCAATACAAAAACCAAGAACCAATACAATTGTTCCACTATAAAGTGGATGGCGCATGTATTTATTCAGTCCCTTAATCTGCAATGGCATTCTTGTTTCAGAACGAAACCCAAAAAAGGAGGGCAGATCATAATTTTTAACCGAAAGAAACATAATAACAGATCCTGCAAAAGCAACAATTGCTCCTGCAATAGTTACTCCCGCACTCTTTGGATAAAGAAGCGAAGACTCTGTTTTGTATAATAAGAGCACCAGGAGCACCAATGAAAGAGCATTGAAGAGGTTATACCCTTTCCTGTATCCATTGGCAGATAAGCGAAAACCCTTAGCCAGCCTCTGTTTTACCGATTCATTGGCAAGGAAGCTATGCAAAAAGAAGTAAATTCCACATGCTGTAAGAAGAAACACCATACTGCTAATATAAAATGTTCCGTACTAGAAAACCCGTAAAATTATCAAGTGTAAAAACATTGTTTCTACTCTTGTGTGAAAAGAAAAGAGGTGGTACTTTTATATTCTTAAATCCAATGGTTATGAAAACAAACCCCTCCGTACGCAAAAGTTCTTCTGTTATGCAGTCTCTTAAACAGATTGTTCACTTGCTTGTTGAATCGTTTGAATCTCCCCAAACCAGAGAATTCAGAAGGTTGAAAAGCTTTATATCAGAATAATATGAATGAACTTTACCCATGAAAGCCATTCGCTAAAATGTTTGGCTTTTTTTTATTCCCTAAATTTTCCTGTTACTTTTTGCATCTCTTTTATAATCTCCTTTGAACAAAGGTTGCCAATGCTTCCTTCATGAGTATGATGTAACTGCTTGAGATCAAATTCAAATTGTCCTTTGTTAATAGCATTCCCCACCTGTTGATATGCATCACGGAATGGAATGCCCTTGTTCACCAGTTCATTCACTGCTTCTACGCTAAAGAGATACTTATACTTTGCATCGGTTAAAATGTTTTCTTTCACCTTCATATTGCTGAGCATCAATTGCATCATTTGCAAGCAGGCTTTCAACTCTTCAATTGCAGGGAATAAAATTTCTTTGGTGAGCTGCATATCCCGGTGATAACCCGATGGAAGATTATTAATGAGTAATGTTATTTCGTTGGGGGTTGATTGAATACGGTTGCATTTTGCACGGATCAACTCAAATACATCCGGATTTTTTTTATGCGGCATGATACTGCTGCCGGTTGTTAATTCATCAGGAAAAGAAATGAAACCAAAGTTCTGATTCATATATAAACAACAATCCATTGAGAGTTTACTCAATGTTGCAGCAATTGAACTCATTCCAATAGCTGTTACTTTCTCCGTTTTACCACGGCTCATTTGTGCATACACACTGTTCCAGTTGAGTGTGCTGAATTTTAATAATTCAGTTGTGCGTTTTCTACTGAGCGGAAACGAAGAGCCGTAACCAGCACCACTACCCAATGGATTTTTATTGGCTACATGATATGCTGCTGCTAATAATTCAAGATCATCAACCAGACTTTCTGCATAAGCACCTAACCATAAGCCAACTGATGAGGGCATGGCAATTTGCAAATGAGTATAACCTGGCAGCAAGTTGTTTTTATGTTGATCCCCTGTTGCAATTAACAAGTCAAAGAGATTTTTTACTTCATCTTTAATATTGGTGATCTCAGCACGCAGATATAATTTAATATCAACAGCAACCTGATCGTTACGACTTCGGCCGCTATGTATTTTTTTGCCCGTATCACCAATCTTTTGTGTAAGCAGGTATTCTACTTGTGAGTGAACGTCTTCTATTCCTTCATCAATGGTGAATTGTGAATGGTCAATACTGGCGGAAATTTCTTTCAATCCATTTACTGCAAGCTCTGCTTCCTCTTTACTCATCAACCCTACTTCGCCAAGCATGGTTACATGTGCAATGGAACCCTCTACATCGTACTTAGCCAAAAGCAAATCAAATTCTTTATCTCTTCCTACTGTAAACGTTTCAACTAATTGCGATGTTGAAAAGTTTTCTTTTTGCCAGAGTTTCATATTTAAAAGATTTAGGGTTAAAGTTTCAGGGTGCAAGGCCTTTCCATATACCCTACACCTTAAGACTTCTACCTTATCAAAGAATTTTGTTTAACAATTGAATATATAGTTCAATCCCACCTTTAATCTCATCGATAAAAATGTATTCATCAGCCGTATGACTTCTTGCACTATCGCCGGGACCCATCTTTAAAGCAGGAAATGGCATCAATGCTTTATCACTGGTGGTTGGAGAGCCATAATAACCTCTGCCAAGAGTAATTCCCGCTTTTATTAATGGATGATCCATAGGAATAGAAGTTGATTTCATTCTTGTTGTTCTTGGTTTGAACTGGCTTTTTAAGTTCTGCTGAAGAGGATCCAATATTTCATCAAACGTATACAGCTCGTTAACCCGCACATCAATCACAAACTTACATTGTGATGGAACTACATTGTGCTGTTGATTTTCTGTTCCTATTACAGTCACAGTTAACCTCGATTCTCCCAAAAGCGGACTTACTTTTTCAAATTTATAATTGCGTATCCAGTTGATGTCATTCACAGCAATGTACAATGCGTTCTCACCTTCGTTGCGTGCAGCATGACCCGATTTGCCATTTGCAGTACAATCAATCACCATCAGCCCCCGTTCAGCTATAGCCATTTCCATTTGAGTTGGCTCGCCTACAATTCCAAAATCAATTTTACCCAGATACGGAAGCACCAGCTCAATACCATTTACCCCACTGATCTCTTCTTCTGCACTGGCTGCAAATACAATATTATGCGACAAATTTTCCTTTTCATAGAAATATAAAAACACGGCAATCAATGAAACGAGACAACCGCCGGCATCATTACTTCCCAATCCAAATAGTTTTCCTTCTTTTTCATGTGCATTGAGCGGATCAAACGTATAGCCTTTGTTCGGCTTCACCGTATCATGATGTGAGTTCAATAAAACAGAAGGCTTCGTTGTATCATAATGCTTATTCAATGAATAAATATTATTACCAACTCTGCTGGCCGGAATTCCTTTCAGTGCAAAAAACTTTCCAATGATGGCCGCTGTTTCTTCTTCTTCTTTACTGAAAGATGGTGTGGCAATCAGTTCCTTTAACAGGGCAACTGCTTCCTCGTGTAGTTTGGTTATTTCGTTATTCATTGCTGACAGTTGTTCCTGATGATTGATCAATCAAACGGGAAAGCTCTTCTGCTTTTCCGATGATCACTTGTTTTACTCCACTGTTCAAAGCGGCAAACGCATTTTCCAGTTTGGGGATCATGCCTGCAAATATTCTGGCCCCTCCATCGCCCGGAAGGGAGGATTTCAGTTCTTCATAGTAAGCGGGTGTAATTGTTTTAATCACACTGTTGTCATCATTCACATCAAGAAGCACACCCGGCTTTTCAAATGAATAAATTAAACTCACATCGTATAAGCTGCTCATTGCTTTTGCCACTTCCTGTGCAATGGTGTCGGCATTTGTGTTGAGCAGTTGGCCATTGCCATCGTGTGTGATGGGTGCAACTACCGGAACAAAACCATGATTTAACAAACTGCTCCAGTTATGCGGATTGATCTTCTCCGACTGTACATCGCCAACAAACCCGTAATCAATTTCTTTTACAGGCCGTTTGGTGGCCGGAATTAAATTTCCATCAGCACCCGTTACACCAATTGCATTACAGTTGAGCGATTGTAATTGTGCAACTATTTTTTTGTTGATGAGGCCTGCATATACCATCGTCACCAGATCAATCGTTGCTGCATCGGTGATTCGGCGCCCATCTACATATTTACTTTCGATTCCTAATGACTCACCGATCTTTGTTGCTACTTTCCCACCACCATGCACTAAAATCTTTTTTTCCTGCACTGCTGTATAAGATTGCAGGAATGAAGAAAGCTTTGCTTCATCATCTACAATGTTGCCGCCGATCTTTATAACAATGAGTTTATCCATTTGCTTTCAGAATTTCTGCAAGAACAGTTTGTGCAGCCCATACACGATTGCTCGCCTGTTGTGTTACGATACTGTTGCTACTGTCGAGCACCTCATCACTCAATTCTACATTTCTTCTTACCGGTAAACAATGCATCACTTTTGCGTTGTTTGTAGTTTTCAATTTTTCTTCCCTGAGCATCCACGCAGGATCATTACAATAAATTCTTCCGTAGTCAGTATAGGTACTCCAGTTTTTTACATAAACAAAATCTGCATTCTTTAATGCTTCATCCTGGTTGTGGGTGATGGTTGCACCATTGGTAAACTGTTCATCCAGTTCATAATCTTCGGGATGCGTAATTACAAAATCAGCCTCACCCCATGCATTCATCCATTGTGAAAAACTGTTGGCGACACATTGTGGCAAGGGTTTGATATGTGGGGCCCATGTGAGTACAATTTTAGACCTCCTCCCGACCTCCTCCAAAGGAGGAGGAGTTAACAGCAATTGTTCCCTGATTGTAATAATATCTGTTAATGATTGCAGCGGGTGCAAGGTTGCGCTTTCCAAACTCACAACAGGAACACCTGCATATTTAATAAATTGTTTAATGAACAATTCGCTGTAATCATCTTTTTTATTTTGTAAAGAAGGGAATGTACGGATCGCTAATACATCAAAATAATTTCCAAGAATTGGTGCTGCATCTTTTACATGCTCAACGGATGTTCCGCTCATGATCGCTTCTTCTTCAAACTCCCAACTCCAGCCTTCATTGCCTACATTGAAAACAAAGGGTTGCATACCAAGATTCTCTGCTGCGATCTGTGTGCTCAACCTTGTACGTAAGCTGGGGTTTAAAAAGATCAAACCCATGCGTTTGCCTTTGCCCAGGTGCTGATCGAGCAATGGATTGGCTTTATATATCAATGCCTTTTCAACAAGTGCATTAATATTTGCTACGTCGTGAACGGAAATAAACTGTTTCATTTTATGCCGAATGCGG
>JBKJNM010000153.1:0-5598 GCA_046593655.1 Lacibacter sp.
AAGATGAAAACATTGTAAAACGACAATACATCGCAAAAAATTTATCTGCCTTCATCAATTTTTCTTCCATGCCTTCTTTTTCTGATGATAAAGGAACGGTTGTTCTGCTGAACAATACCGGGGCTGTTGTTGATGAATTGGCTTATGATGAAAAATGGCATTTTGCGTTAATCAATAATGCTGAAGGTATTGCACTGGAACGGATTGATCCCAATGCTAAAACACAAAACAAAGACAACTGGCACAGCGCTGCAAAAGATGCGGGGTATGGCACACCGTCTTATCAAAACTCACAATTCAGAATAGATTTACAAGCGAAGGGCGACATTACTACCACCCCCGAAGTATTTTCTCCTGATAATGATGGTACAGATGATTTCTTAACAATCACCTATCGGTTTCCTGAAACCGGTTATGTAATGAATATCAGCATTTTTGATGCGGGAGGCCGACCTGTTAAAGCATTGCAACGAAATGCTATTTGCAGTCAGCAGGGATCATTCCGTTGGGATGGACTCAACGATAAATTTCAACAACTACCGCTCGGACCTTATGTGATCTTTACCGAAGTATTTAATCTTGCAGGTAAAGTAAAACGATTTAAAAACCAGGTTGTACTGGCAAGAAGATTTTGATCTAATATGTAAAGAGAATGATTTCCCGTAAAAAAATTATTTATCCCGTTAACGCAGCACTGCGTAAATATTTAAAGATATACCAGCGTGAACGCAAACTTCCTGTTTCGTACCCACAGTTGAAATTTTTTACTGAATCATTGCCATTGATGGATGTGAAAGGAAAAGATACGTTATGGGAAACGGTGATGTATGCACAGGATCAGCTTCTTGAAATCCACAATGCATTAAAGCAGGTTTATGCCATGCTCAAAGCAGGGGGCGATACGAAAGTTCAAAAGCATTTATATATTGAACGGATTGATTACTGCAGCTTCGGCAATAGCCATCCTTTTCGCATCAAGATCGTTAACAGTTATAACGATGTGCATGATTATTTCTATATTAAAATACCGGATGCTTCAAGAGTGTATGGATTAGAGTTGGAACATATTCTATCGCCTAACCAGTTGAATTATTTAGTTGATGAAAACACTTTGGTGGAAGAACATATAGCAGGTATTCCCGGCGATGTGTTCTTACCGCTCTATAGTACCAGGCCCGAGTTTAATCCGAAACGGATCGCCAAAGAATTTGTGAAATTCAATGAACGATGTTTTGTTCGTTTACTGGGTGATATGCGTGCTTACAATTTTGTATTTGATATTACACCCGACTTTGATGATTTTCAATTTCGCATCAGGGCTATTGATTTTGATCAGCAGTTTTTTGAAGGCAA
This sequence comes from Lacibacter sp., assembly GCA_046593655.1. Taxonomy (GTDB): domain Bacteria; phylum Bacteroidota; class Bacteroidia; order Chitinophagales; family Chitinophagaceae; genus Lacibacter. The sequence continues at coordinate 1,354 of JBKJNM010000153.1, forward strand.
TCTCAGGATTTATTTACCACAATACTTTAAAGAGAACTCGCCGTATGTTGAAATGGCTTTGAAACATTTTAATAAAGATGTCATGATCCAATACCAGCAGGAAGAACGGGCACTCATCACAAGAAGGATCAGGGAAGAACGCTACCGCTTAACCGATCTGCGTGATGTATTGGTGAAAGATGAAATTTCTACAACAGAAAAAATTAAACAACTGGGTTTTGAATTAGCAGAGTATTATCAGGATCCGGTGTTTAGCCGTTGTACCAGCATGGGCGAATTGATTGACCGGAGTTTAAAACGGGTGTTGATTACAACGCATATAAAAAGCCCCCTTTAGTGATGGAGGCTTTTGTTCAATTCGATCAATTTAAATTTATACCAGCTTTATCTCAGCAACATTTTTCGACTGGCTTTGTGTAAAACAGCAGCTGCCTGCAAGGAGAGACCTTGCTGAGAAAAAGAAACTGCAACTAATGCAGGCTTGACAGTCGTTTTTGTTATCAGCTTTAATGAATAATTCCAATAGTGGTTTTTGCCAGATATTGGCTCTGTTAGAGGCAAAACAGAAGTTCAGGATTTATACTTAGTAAACCGGAAGAAACAAAAAATCATCCTTTGTAGGTATAAAATGAAGGCAGGAAACGCATAATTTTATTGTATGCAGTTTAGTAACCTCCAAACAATCAATCGTAATTCATTATTTGTTATTTCAAATCTTTTTGTAAAAAAGCTCATTACTAAAAATAGTGCGAACATTCTCAAGTGTTGTATGATGTTGGTAAGCACTTTTTCGTTTTTGTTACAGTGTGATATAGTTATTGCGCAGTCAAAAACTCCAATCGACTCACTTTATTTTGCTGATGCTTATGCAAAAGATAAACAATTAGCCAGGTTAGAAACAGCTTATAGGATCTATGCACGAAATGCAGAAACCCTTACTCTTGAGAGACAGGTGTTGTTTGCAGAAGTGTTGATCAAAACTTCAAGTGGTAAACCTGAACGATTAGCAGAAGGTTTTAAATGGTATAAAAAAGCAGCTGATGCAGGTTTTGCAAAAGGTTATTATGGACTGATGATTTGTTATACACAGGGTTATGGCGTTGTTAAAGATTCTGTACAAGGGTTACTGATGAACCAGAAACTTGTTGAACTGGAAGATAAGGATGGTTTGTATTTGATGGGTGTACGGTGTGAGCAGGGGTATAGTGTGCCAATGGATAAGAAGAAGGCAAGCGAATTCTTTTCAAGAGCTGCAAATAAGGGTCACGTTGAGTCGGCCTATATTCTTGGCAGAAAAGAATTAGAGAGGGGTAGCGGAACCGGTTCTTTATATTGGTTTAATAAAAACGCTTATAGTCATATTCCCAGTATGATGGCCATTGCAGAGATCTATGATAAAGGACTTGTAGGTGTTCCGGTAAATAAAGATGAGGCGGTGTACTGGTACACAAAAATACAACGGGAAGAGCCTGGCTCTTTTTATTCTATTTATGCTGCAGCCGGAAAGAGATTAGCTGCCATTGGTTCGGCTGAACCTTCTGCAAACAGTGCTACAGTGCGCCCACTTTTTATGAGTTTAATTGGTGGAGCAGTTACAAGTTATAGTGGCTTAATGGGAGAAGCTAAATCGATATCTTGGGACGAGTATAACTCTGATGAAATAATTGAACTGATTTCTGATTCAAAGTATTATTCCTGCACCATAAAGCTCGATTTTAAGAATGCCAGAATTCGTGAACGGACAATCCGTGAACCAGCAAATGCAGAATTGAGAAAGCTTTATAAAGAAAGGAACATTATACCCGGCACTTCTTATACTTACGAAGCAGAAATTGTAAACTCAGTTAATAATATCGACGCAGTACGCATTTTTAATACTTGGGTAAGCCTGATCAAAACTTTTCTGCCGGGTGCAGAGCAGCGAACAAACAACGATGCAACACGCCCGGGATATGCGTTTATTTCCGGCATGAGCAATGGAAAGAAAGTGCAGGTTTACCTGGGTGTATCAGGGATTAATAATGATTACAAGGTTAAAATTAATTTTAGAGAGGAAAAATAGAAGCTGTTTAAGCAGTATTTTTTGCCTTTGTTGGTGTTCCGTTGCTCACAATCATTTGCAGTTGAGAGAAGCAACCAGCCCGCCGTTGTTCGGTGCCTGCCTGCCGGCAAAGGCAGGTTTTCACCAACGACACATGCAACTCAGTTCCTTTCATGCGGTTGGTGAAAAATCAACGATAATGACCAAAGCGACAGTACACGCAACTTCGGCGTGTTTATTTTTACAAGCATACCAACAGCGGCAAGAAAAACTACTACATTCTTAGCTATACTGAGGAAAACTTATCTTCTAACATATACAATTTTATATCCTGATAATTTATTCAATGGAATTATTTGAGGTGGACCAAAAAAAAGAGTAAGAATCGCTTCTTTAAAAGTTGAATCTTCAAGAATAGTTAGAGGCACCTTAAATGTTACAATTTTTTGATCTAAATCATTAGTAGTATCTGGAACAATAATTTGGTTAAAATAAAATTTAATTGAGTCTTTAGAAATTATTGAGGACAAAAATTCAAAATCAGATCTTAACATTTCATCGTCTTTACCAATAATGCTCAATCTAGAAAGTCCGATTTTGCCTTTAAATGATTTAACGTCATTTTCATAAATATTCCTTATTGTTTCTTTTGCAGTAAATAGTATTTTTTCATCGTTTGTTTGCGATTTACATGAAAAAAAAGTATTTACGATGATCAATATAATTGTAGATCTAAGCATGGTCAATATTACTTTTAGCCCCATTTTTGCCTTTGTTGGTGTTCCGTTGCTCACAATCATTTGCAGTTGAGAGAAGCAACCAGCCCGCCGTCGTTAGGTGCCTGCCTGCCGGCAAAGGCAGGTTTTCACCAACGACACATGCAACTCAGTTCCCTTCATGCGGTTGGTGAAAAATCAACGATACTGACCAAAGCGTCAGTACACGCAACCTCGGCGTGTTTATTTTTACAAGCATACCAACAGCGGCAAGAAAAGTGTTCAACCTGTGCAACGTCCTCCACTTGCTTTTGTGCAAAACAGCAGCTACCTGCAGGGAGAGACATTGCTGTGAAAAAGGTTTTGTTCAATTCGAAAAAAAATAATTTTTACACCAGCTCAATATCAAAGTTCACTAATTGCACAAACTGCTGAATGCGTTCTGCAATATCTTCTTTTGAAATTTCTTTTAAACGGGTAGTACCAAATTTTTCTACACAGAAACTGGCCATGGCGCTTCCAACAATGATGGCTGTTTTCATATTTTCGAAACTGATGTCTTTGGTTTTAGCAATATGCCCAATGAATCCACCGGCAAACGTATCACCTGCCCCGGTTGGGTCAAACACTTCTTCTAACGGTAAAGCGGGAGCGAAAAACACCTTGTCTTTATGAAACAACAAAGCTCCATGTTCGCCTTTTTTGATGATAAGATATTTCGGGCCCATATCCATAATCACCTTCGCTGCTTTTACTAAAGAGAATTGAGCACTCAGTTGTCTTGCTTCACTATCATTTACCATCAATACATCAACCTTCCTTAATACCTTTTCCAGATCGGCCATGGCTGTTTCCATCCAGAAGTTCATGGTATCAAGCACCACTAACTTTGGTTTTGTTTTCATCTGTTCAATCACAGAATTCTGTACAGCAGGTACTAAATTTCCTAACATCAGGAACTCACAATCCTGGTAACTCTCAGGAACTACCGGGTTAAAATCAGCCAGTACATTCAATTGTGTTTCGAGTGTATCACGGGTGTTCATATCCAGATGGTACTTACCACTCCAGAAAAATGATTTTTCGTTTTCTTTAATTTCAACTCCCTCCATTTGTACGCCCCTGGCTTCCAGCATTTGCAGTTCTTCTTTGGGAAAATCGCCACCCACAACCGATATTTGTTTAATCGGTTTTGTAAAATTAGAAGCACTCCATGCTATATAAGTAGCAGCACCGCCAATGATCCTGTCACTTTTTCCAAAAGGGGTTTCAATTGCATCAAAGGCCATAGAACCAACAACAACTAAAGACATAATTTTTTTTTAACGTGGCAAAGGTAACGGGAACATGGTTACTTCAAGAGGAATGAACTAAAAAAAGCGTTATCAATAAATTGATAACGCTTATATGAAAACGAAAACTCCGCTTTACTTCTTGTCGTTACGGACAAGGTCGAAAAACTTATTATCGCTCATACCGAGCCAGATC
>JBKJNM010000269.1:0-15014 GCA_046593655.1 Lacibacter sp.
GGTTCTTATCCGCAGGCAGCAGGAAAGGATATTGCCAACCCCACCGGTTCTATTCTATCGGCAGCTATGATGCTTGATCATTTTGGTTTACATGCAGAAGCACAGGTGATCCGTGAAGCAGTTGACTGGACCTTGCAAAATAATTTTGTTACAAAAGATATTGATCCCGTTAATTTTTATTTTACAAGCACCATTGGTGATTTAATCAGTGATTATGTAAGTGGAAAAATTCCGGGTGTAATTCATAAAGATAATATTGAGTTGAGGAAGTCGACGATCATATAGCCCCCTCTAACTCCCCCAAAGGAGGAGGACAGCGAGGCACAGGGACAACTAATTTGAAGTGTCTGATAAAATTGAATAGGTTGACAGAGATGAGTAAAAATTAGTAGCTGATGTGGTAGAATAAAATGTTGATTAAAGATTTAGAGAACCGCTCCTTCTCTTTCGGAGAAGGAGTTGGAGGATGAGGCCTTGGCCTCAAAATAGTTCTTTGCATATATAAAATTTAGGCGGTATATTCGCAATACAACTATTCATTGATGTTGAAAAGCAGTTTATATAATGTCATTACTTCCATCGCAATTATTATTGTGGTAGTCATTATTATTCCTGCAATCAACGGAGGTGCAAGTTGTATGTAACAAACAAAACGAATTAACATAACAACCCGCCTCCGAAAGAGGCGGGTTTTTTTTGCCCCCATCTCCTGAAGAGGAGTAAGGCAAGAGGTCGAAAAAAGCAAGAGCGTTAATAATTGTAGGATCTATTTATAAAATTTTACTGTCTGCAAGTTGTAGTACAGTTTAAAAACACCCTTTAGGGATGGGGCAACATTATGACATCATATTACAACAGTGAAACAATTTTGTATCTCAATGGTGAGTTTGTAAAAGCTTCCGAAGCAAAGATGGATTTCTACAGTCAGTCTCTGCATTATGGCTACAGTGTGTTTGAAGGAATCCGGTCATACAAAAATGTAAACGGCGAAACAAAGATTTTTAAAGCCAGGGAACATTTTGACCGGTTGAAAAATTCTGCTGTTGCTGTGAACCTGCCGTATCACTGGACGACCGAAGAATTGATTGCAGCAACCTACCAGGTATTGCAACACAATCAATTCCAGGATGCTTATATCAGGCCTGTAGTGTATGCACCAGCCAATATGAGTTTTGTTCAGAATGAACAATCACTGATTGTTATTGAAGCATGGGAAATGAAGCCGTTCCTTGGCGATAAATTATTACGCATCATGACCAGTTCATTTGAACGGCCCAATCCAAAAGCATTTAAGATTGAAGCGAAGGCAGCAGGTCATTATGTAAACTCATTGCTCGCCAGCCACGAAGCAAAAGCGAAAGGATTTGATGAAGCATTGCTTTTAGATATGAATGGAAATGTTGCAGAGGCACCGGGAGCAAATTTGTTTTATGAAAAAGAGGGGAAACTGTTTACACCTGCAAAAGGGAATATCCTTCCCGGTATAACAAGAGCAACAGTGTTTGAGTTGTGCAAAGAGTTAGGTGTTGAAGTAGAAGAGCGGTTCTTTAAGATAGATGAATTAAAAAATGCAGATGCTGCTTTTTTCTGTGGCACTGCTGCCGAAGTAATTGGTTTTGAAAGTCTGGATGATTATAAATTTCCATTGGAGTGGAGTAAAACAAATTCGAGAAAAATTCAATTGGCGTATAAGAATTTAATTACCTCCCTAAACCCCTCCAAAGGAGGGGCTTTAGAGCCTGAAATTTTAGAAAGTGATTATAAATAAGAGGTTGATTGAAAAGTGATGCTAATAGATTTAAAGCGGATTTGGAAGATTAAATATTTATTAGTGGTATGAAGCACCGCTCCCTCTCTTTTGGAGAGGGAGAAGGAGGGTGAGGTCGAATAGAATTACTAAACGTACAAGTGAGTCCCGACGATTGCTGCCGGGATGCAGACCAAATGCGTCTGCATGACACAACAAAAGCAAATCAGAATAACAATCGACGATAACAAAAAAATAAAATGACCGAATTAAATAAATATTCGAAGACATTAACGCAGGATGAAACACAACCGGCTGCACAGGCCATGTTGTATGGTATTGGATTAACAGAAGATGATTTAATGAAACCACAGATTGGTGTTTGCAGTATGGGTTATGATGGCAACACCTGTAACATGCACCTGAATGATTTGGCAAAGGATGTAAAAAAGGGCGTATGGGAAAATGAAATGGTGGGTTTAATCTTTAATACCATCGGTATCAGCGACGGCATCAGCAATGGAACAGATGGGATGCGTTATAGTTTGGTTAGTCGTGATTTGATTGCAGATAGTATTGAAGCAGTATGTGGTGGTTTTTATTATGACGGATTGATTGCATTACCGGGCTGTGATAAAAATATGCCCGGCGCTATTATGGCGATGGGCCGTTTGAATCGTCCATCAATTATGGTATATGGAGGAACGATCGCAGCGGGACATTATAAAGGAGAGGAATTAAACATCATTTCTTCATTTGAAGCTTTGGGTAAAAAAATTGCAGGTACCATTACACCTGAAGATTTTAAAGAAGTGGTGAAACGTAGTTGTCCCGGTGCAGGTGCATGTGGTGGTATGTACACAGCTAATACAATGGCCGCAGCTATTGAAGCGCTTGGAATGAGCTTACCCTATTCTTCTTCCAATCCGGCGATAAGTGATGATAAAAAGAAAGAATGTTTTGATGCAGGAAAAGCAATAAAAGTTTTATTGGAAAAAGATATCAAGCCAAAAGATATCATGACAAAAAAAGCATTTGAAAATGCAATTACAACGGTCATGATTTTTGGTGGAAGCACCAATGCAGTGTTGCATTTAATTGCAATGGCGAAGAGTGTGGATGTTGAATTGAGCATTCATGATTTTCAACGCATCAGTGATACAACTCCTGTGTTGGCAGATTTTAAACCCAGCGGAAAATTTTTAATGCATGAATTACATACACATGGTGGCGTGCCTGCAGTCATGAAATATTTGATGGAAGCGGGAATGTTGCATGGCGATTGTATAACTGTAACAGGTAAAACACTTGCAGAAAATTTGAAAGATATTAAAGCGATTGATTTTGATGCGCAAAAAATTATTTATCCTGTTGAACAGCCTGTGAAAGTAACCGGGCATTTACAAATTTTATTTGGAAATCTTGCAGAGAAAGGAAGTGTTGCAAAAATATCCGGAAAAGAAGGTGAGCGTTTTGTTGGGCCGGCAATAGTGTTTGATGGCGAAAAACATTTGGTAGAAGGGATAGCGAATGGAAGAGTAAAGAAAGGTGATGTGGTGGTGATTCGTAACGAAGGACCGAAAGGTGCGCCAGGTATGCCGGAGATGTTGAAGCCAACATCAGCCATTATGGGTGCAGGATTAGGTAAAGATGTTGCGTTGATTACCGACGGAAGATTTAGCGGTGGCTCACATGGTTTTGTTGTTGGGCATATTACACCAGAAGCATTTGAAGGAGGTTTGATTGCATTGGTAGAAGATGATGATGTAATTGAAATTGATGTAGCCACAAAAAAAATGACATTGAAAGTAAGTGATGCAGTAATTGCTGAAAGAAGAAGTAAATGGAAGCAACCAACTTTAAAAGTAACAAGAGGTGTGTTATATAAATATGCGATGTGTGTGAAAGATGCAAGTGAAGGTTGTGTAACGGATGAAGCCTAAGCCTCCCCAAACCCCGTCCGACAGATTCATCCGGGCGGGCCTCCAAAGGAGGGGCTTAGTAAGGCCCAGCCCTTGCTTGTTAAGATGGTTATAGAAATGCCGAGTGTTTGATAGTTGATGAGGAGAGATGTAAAGTTGAAATGGAAGAATTGAAGTTTATCATATCGTTGATGTACCGCTCCTTCTCTTTTGGAGAAGGAGAAGGAGGATGAGGCCAAAAGAAGGAATGCAGCAAAGCATATCCCTTGCTTGTTAAGATGGTTATAGAAATGCAGAGTGTTTGATAGTTGATGAGGAGAGATGTAAAGTTGAAATGGAAGAATTGAAGTTTATTATATAGATGAAGCACCGCTCTTTCTCCTTTGGGATAACCGAGGAACGAAGGTTACGAGCGAAGCTCAGATGGAGATAGGGGCCGATGAAGAAAATATAGAACAATAAATTATTTGTAATGGAAACACTTGAATTAAAAGAAAAGAAAGCAGAGGAATCAAAAAAGAAATCCATCAGCGGAAGTGAAGCTTTATTGGATGGTTTGCTTTGCGAAAATGTTACGACCATCTTTGGTTATCCCGGTGGCGCCATCATGCCTATCTATGATGCGTTGTATGATTATAATGATCGCTTGCAACATATTCTTGTTCGGCACGAGCAGGGTGCTATTCATGCTGCGCAAGGTTATGCAAGAGCCGGAAACAAAACAGGTGTTGTGTTTGCAACGAGTGGACCAGGTGCAACAAATCTTGTTACAGGTTTAGCTGATGCAATGATTGATAGTACTCCATTAGTATGTATCACCGGCCAAGTGTTTGCACATTTATTGGGCACCGATGCGTTCCAGGAAACCGATGTCATCAACATCACCACACCAGTTACTAAATGGAATTACCAGGTAACAGATGCAACAGAGATCCCTGCTGTATTAGCAAAAGCATTTTATATCGCAGGAAGCGGAAGACCCGGTCCTGTGTTGATTGATATTACGAAGAATGCACAACTGCAAAAATTCGATTACGATGGATATAAAAAATGTGATCATATCCGCAGCTATCGCCCAAAACCAATTGTACGAAAAAAATATATTGAAGAAGCTGCAAAGCTTATCAATGAAGCAGAGCGTCCGTTTGTGATTTTTGGACAAGGTGTCATTCTTGGTAAAGCAGAAAAAGAATTTAAAGCCTTTATTGAAAAAGCAGGTATTCCATCAGCATGGACCATCATGGGCATGAGTGCTATACCAACAGATCATCCATTAGGAGTTGGTATGTTGGGTATGCATGGAAACTATGGTCCCAACTTATTAACAAATGAGTGTGATGTATTGATTGCAGTTGGAATGCGTTTCGATGATCGTGTAACCGGACGTTTAGATAAATATGCAAAACAAGCTAAAGTGATTCATCTGGATATTGATCCTTCCGAGATAGATAAGAATGTAAAAACAACTGTACCGGTGTGGGGCGATTGCAAAGAAACATTACCACTGCTCACGGCATTGATTGAAACAAAACTCTATCCAACATGGTTGCAGAAATTCCATGATTGTATGGAGAAAGAAAAAGCATTGTGTATTGAACCGGAAATGAATCCATCAGATGAGGTATTGTCAATGGGCGAAGTTATTAAAGCATTGAATGAGTTAACGGGAGGTAATGCCATTATTGTAACCGATGTTGGTCAGCACCAGATGGTGGCTTGCAGATATGCAAAAATGAATCAAAGTAAAAGCAATATCACCAGTGGAGGATTAGGCACAATGGGTTATGCATTACCTGCAGCTATTGGTGCTGCATATGGCGATCCATCACGTACAACAGTTGCTATTATTGGTGATGGTGGTTTTCAAATGACTTTGCAGGAACTCGGCACCATCATGCAGTTTAAAGCGAATGTAAAAATCATGATTTTGAATAACCAGTTTTTGGGAATGGTTCGGCAATGGCAGCAACTGTTTCATGAAAAACGATATTCGTTTGTAGATATCACAAGCCCTGATTTTGTACAGGTGGCAAAAGGATATTATATAGATGGACAGCGTGTTGATGACAGGGCCAAATTAAAAGATGCATTGAAAACAATGCTCGATCATAACGGAAGTTATTTGCTTGAAATAATGGTAGGAAAAGAAAACAATGTATTCCCAATGGTGCCACAGGGGAAAGGTGTAGCAGAAGTTGTGTTGAGTAAAGATGAAATTTAATAAACCCCGTCAGCGGTTGTAAACTCTGACGGCGGTTAAAGGAAATAGTAAAATGATAACTGAAGTAGCTTTTTTAAAAATAAAACCCGGCCAATCTGCAGAATTTGAAGAGTCTTTTATTGTTGCTCAGCCAATAATAGAATCAATGAACGGATATATACAACATGAGTTGCAGCAATGTATGGAGGAAAATGATAAATATTTACTGGTCATCCGTTGGAAAACAATAGAAGATCATACTATAGGTTTCAGACAAAGCGAAGGATATAGGGAATGGAAGAAATTATTACATCATTTTTATGATCCATCCCCGGTCATCGAACATTACAAACGAATTTTTTAAATGTTTTTATGGTAAAGCAAGAATATACAATAACAGTTTATACAGAAAACCAGATTGGTTTACTGAATCGTATTGCCATCATCTTCTCAAGGAGAAAGATCAATATTGAAAGTTTAAATACTTCTCCCAGTGAAGTGGATAGTGTGCATCGGTTTACGATTGTGATTCATGAAACGGAAGAAGTGGTGCGTAAACTCTGCCGCCAGATTGAAAAGCAGGTAGAAGTATTAAAAGCATATTATAATACAAACGATGAAATTGTATGGCAGGAGCTGGCGATGTACAAAGTGCCAACAGATGTTATTGCAGAACAGGTAAAAGTAGAACGTTTATTAAGCCAGCACGGTGCAAAAGCAGTTGTGATCCGTAAGGATTACACCGTGTTTGAAGTGGCCGGTCAACGTGAAGAAACCGACAACTTCATTAAAGTATTAGAACCATTTGGGTTAATTGAATTTGTCCGCAGTGCAAGAATAGCGATCATCAAAAACAGCGACGGGTTTCATAAAAAATTGAAGGAATTCGAACACAGGGAACCAAGTGAAGAAGTAATTGAAAATGAATTTCTGGATAAAAATGAAGAAGTGTTTAGTATGTAATTAATCAACTCAAATAAAAAATCAAACTCATAAAATAGAAACAATGGCAAATTATTTCAACTCATTACCACTCAGGGAGCAACTGAATCAATTAGGTGTTTGTGAATTCATGAATCGCAGCGAATTTGCGGATGGTGTGAACATATTAAAGGGAAAGAAAATCGTAATTGTTGGTTGTGGTGCCCAGGGCTTAAACCAGGGCTTGAATATGAGAGATTCAGGTTTGGATATTTCGTATACGTTACGCAAAGAAGCGATAGAAGAAAAACGGGCATCCTGGAAAAACGCCACAGAGAATGGATTTGAAGTGGGTACTTACGAAGAATTAATTCCTTCTGCTGATCTGGTGTTGAACCTGACACCGGATAAGCAGCATACTTCTGTAATCAAAGCGATTATGCCGTTGATGAAGAAATATGCAACACTTTCTTATTCGCATGGATTTAACATCGTTGAAGAAGGAACGCAGATCCGTAAAGATATTACAGTCATCATGGTGGCACCAAAATGCCCGGGCACCGAAGTGAGAGAAGAATATAAAAGAGGGTTTGGTGTGCCTACCTTAATTGCCGTGCATCCAGAGAATGATCCTGAAGGAAAAGGATTGTCACAAGCAAAAGCGTATGCTGCTGCAACAGGGGGGCACAGAGCCGGAGTATTGCGTTCGTCATTTGTCGCAGAGGTTAAATCTGATCTTATGGGCGAGCAAACTATTTTATGTGGTGTGTTGCAAACAGGATCTATTTTATGTTTTAATAAAATGGTAGAGAAAGGAATTGAACCTGCCTATGCTTCCAAGCTTATTCAATACGGATGGGAAGTTGTTACTGAAGCGTTGAAGCATGGAGGTGTAACGGCAATGATGGATCGTTTAACCAATCCTGCCAAGCTCAAAGCATATGAACTATCTACAGAGTTGAAAAATATTTTGCGCCCACTCTTTCAAAAACACCAGGACGATATCATGAGCGGTGAATTTTCATCAACTATGATGAAAGACTGGGCCAATGATGATAAAAATTTATTGACATGGCGTAAAGCAACCGGTGAAACTGCATTTGAAAAAACTCCGCCAACAGATGCAAAAATCACTGACCAGGAATATTTCGATAATGGATTGTTGATGGTTGCTTTTGTACGTGCAGGGGTAGAGTTGGCTTTTGAAACAATGGTAGAAGCAGGTATCAAAGAAGAATCGGCCTACTATGAATCATTACACGAAACGCCGTTGATTGCAAACACTATTGCCCGTAAGAAATTGTTTGAAATGAACAGGGTCATTTCAGATACCGCAGAATATGGTTGTTATTTATTTGATCATGCTGCAAAGCCTTTGCTGGCTGAATTCATGAAAACAGTTGATAAAGATGTAATCGGCACCAATTTCAATACAGCTATCGATAACGGTGTTGATAACAGAAGCATTATTGAAGTAAATAAAATCATCCGTTCACATCCCGTAGAAAAAGTTGGAGCTGTTTTAAGACAAGCTATGACCGACATGAAAGTGATTGAAACTGTAACAAAGGAAGAAAACCTGTCTGCCGGACAGGCTGAGAAGAAAACACAAAAGCTGGAGTTAGCGAATTAAAATAAAATGGAAAAGTCAACAAAAAATAGATCACTCGATTTCACAGGTGCTGCGTTACGACTAAAAAAAGTTGTAACCAGAACGCCGTTGCAATTGAACAGGAGCCTCTCCAAAAAATACCACTGTAATGTGTATTTAAAAAGAGAAGATCTGCAGATCGTACGCAGTTATAAATTACGGGGGGCGTATAATATGATGAGTACATTGCCTGCTGAAAAATTAAAGAAAGGAGTGGTTTGCGCAAGTGCAGGCAATCATGCACAGGGATTTGCTTACAGTTGCAGAAAATTGAATGCAAAAGGCGTCGTGTTTATGCCGGTGATTACACCCAATCAAAAGATCAATCAAACAAAAATGTTTGGAGAAGATTTTATTGAAGTGAAGCTGGTTGGTGACACCTTTGATGATTGTGCCGTTGCTGCCAAAAAATATACAGAAGAAAACGGCATGACATTTATTCCCCCGTTTGATGATTATAAAATTATTGAAGGGCAGGGTACAGTTGGAGTTGAAATACTGGAAGATTTTTCTCCCCATACAACAGGAGATGGAGGAGGCATTGATTATTTATTTGTTCCCGTTGGCGGCGGAGGATTAAGTGCAGGTGTTGGTTCTTATTTCAAAACCTATTCACCCAAAACAAAGATTATTGGTCTGGAACCAGAAGGTGCACCTTCTATGTTTGAAGCATTGAAAGCAGGCGAGCCTGTTACGCTGGAAAGTATTGATCGCTTTGTAGATGGTGCTGCTGTAAAGCGCATTGGGAATATTACATTTTCTATATGCAAAGAAGTATTGGATGATATGCACCTGGTGCCGGAAGGGAAGATCTGTTCCACTATTTTAAAACTATATAACGAAGATGCCATTGTTGTAGAACCTGCCGGTGCTATGAGTATTGCTGCATTGGATGATTATGCCGAAGTTATTAAAGGAAAAAATATAGTTTGTATTGTAAGTGGCAGTAACAATGATATTGATCGTATGCAAGAGATCAAGGAACGCAGCCTTCAGTTTGAAGGGTTGAAACATTATTTCCTCATCCGATTTGCACAACGTCCCGGTGCATTGAAAGAATTTGTAAATGATGTGTTAGGCGAGCATGATGATATAGTTCGGTTTGAGTATATGCAGAAACATAACAAAGAAACGGGGCCGGCATTAGTTGGAGTTGAACTAAAAAGTAAAGACGATTATGAAGAACTGATGACGAATCTTGAGAAATATCAGATCAATTATACTGAGTTGAACAAGAATGATAACATGTTCGGTTATATCGTATAGCCCTCGGCCCCCTCTAATTCCCCCAAAGGGGGAGGATATCCGCACACAGCCCTTGCTTTGCGGTAAGCCTGATAATAATCAGAGAGGTTGAAATTTGTTGAATAGAGTGACATTGCTGAAGTGGAAGAACTAAAAGCCTGTGTAAGAGAAGCTGTACCGTCCCCTCTTTTTTGGAGAGGGGAAAAGAGGGGTGAGGTCTGAACATTTGTTAGTTGATTTATTTGGTATTTTTAAGCGATTGCCTTGCTGATGCAGAAGAAATTCTGTTTGAATATAATTTACTCATTAAAACTTGCAAACAAGAATGGCAGGCAACAAAGGTTTATACAACCCGGCATTTGAGCATGATGCATGCGGCATCGGATTCGTGGCGAGCATTAAAGGCTCCAAATCTCATCAACATATCAGTGATGCTTTAACTGTGTTGGAAAACATGGAACATCGTGGTGCATGTGGCTGTGAAAATAATACAGGCGATGGCGCCGGTATTATGATTCAAACACCACATGAATTTTTCTTTGAGGAATGTTTGAAATTGGGCGTTCATCTTCCTTCATTTGGAAAATATGGTGTGGGTGTTATTTTCTTTCCCAAAGAAATTAAACTCAGGGAAGAGTGCCGGAATATTTTCAACCGAACAGCTGAGAAGCTGGGATTGGAGATTCTTACATTCAGAAAAGTTCCTGTAAACCCTGATGGCATTGGCCCTACAGCATTAAGCGTGGAGCCTGAAATGGAACAGGTATTTGTTGCATGTCCCGATCATATTAATAATCCTGATGAGTTTGAGCGCAAATTGTTTGTATTGCGTAATCATGCAACACACCTCGTTAACAGCACTGTTAAAAAAGATGCCATTGGTTTTTACATCGCATCGCTTTCTTATAAAACAATTGTTTACAAAGGGCAATTAACCAGCACACAGGTTCGTGGTTATTTTCCTGATCTCAGTAATAAAAGAGTAGTGAGCGCATTTGGTTTAGTGCACAGTCGTTTTGCTACCAATACATTTCCTTCTTGGAAACTGGCACAACCATTTCGTTATATCGCACACAATGGTGAGATCAATACCTTACAGGGAAATATCAATTGGTTAAAATCAAGCGAGCATGGATTTACATCCCCCGATTTTACAACGGCAGAAATGGAGATGTTATTACCGATTGTTACTGGCGATCAAAGCGACTCTGCATGTTTAGATAATATGATTGAGTTGTTAACGATGACAGGCAGAAGTTTGCCGCATGTAATGATGATGTTGATTCCTGAAGCATGGGATGGAAACGATCAGATGGATCCTGTGAAAAAAGCGTTTTATGAATACCATGCATCCATCATGGAACCATGGGACGGGCCTGCTTCTATTTCGTTTACAGATGGAAAAATAATTGGAGCAACATTGGATAGAAACGGGCTTCGTCCATCAAGATATTGTATTACAAATGATGACCGTGTAATTATGGCGAGTGAAACAGGCGTTTTGCCAATCGATCCTTCAACCATTATTAAAAAAGGAAGATTGCATCCCGGTAAAATGTTTGTAGTGGATATGGAACAGGGCCGCATCATTAGTGATGATGAATTAAAATCAACCATCTGCTCACAAAAGCCTTATGCCGATTGGTTGAATCAGAATAAAATCCGGTTAGAAGAATTACCAGAGCCAAGAGTTGCGTTTACACACTTAAGTGATGAAAATATTTTAAAGTATCAGAAAGCATTTGGATATTCAACGGAGGATATTGATACCATCATCAAACCAATGGCGTTGGATGGGAAAGAACCTATTGGATCCATGGGAACAGATATTCCTTTGGCCGTGTTGAGTGATCAGCCGCAGCATTTAACTTCTTATTTCAAACAATTATTTGCACAGGTAACCAATCCACCCATTGATCCTATCCGTGAACGGATGGTAATGAGTTTAGCTGCATTTGTTGGTAATAATGGCAACCTGTTAGAAGAAGATCCCATGCACTGCCACACAGTTGCATTAAAGCAACCGATCTTAACAAGTACTGAATTAGAAAAAATAAGAAGTATAGATACTGGAATTTTCCAGGCTAAAACATTACAAACCTATTTCCGTGCCGATGGTAAACCTGATTCTTTGAAAAAAGGATTGGAGCGTTTGTGCAGGTATGCTGAAGATGCTGTGCATGATGGGTTTGAAGTGTTGATTTTATGTGATCGTGCAGTGGACAGTGATCATGCTTCTATTCCGTCTTTGCTGGCAACAGCTGCAGTACATCATCATTTGATCCGCAGAGGATTGCGTGGACAGGTTGGTATTGTAGTGGAAGCCGGTGATGTATGGGAAGTTCATCACTTTGCCTGTTTAATTGCATTTGGTGCAACGGCTATCAATCCTTATTTGGCATTGGCATCCATCCGCAATATGAAAGTGAATGGAACGTTGCAAACAGAACTTGACTGGGATGTATTGCGTACAAATTATATCAAAGCAATATGCGAAGGATTACTGAAAGTGTTTTCTAAAATGGGAATCTCTACACTGCAGTCCTACCAGGGTGCACAGATATTTGAAATACTTGGTTTAAACCAGGAAGTAGTTGATAAATATTTTACGGGTGCAACCAGCCGCATACAGGGAATTGGATTAGAAGAGATAGCAAAAGAAGCATTGGTAAAACATTATGTTGCTTTTAGTAAAAAGGATATCCCGGTTAATCGTTTATCCGTAGGTGGCATCTATCAATGGAAACGGAAAGGTGAATTTCATTTATTCAATCCAACAACCATTCACCTATTGCAGTATTCAACTAAGATGAATGATTATGCTACATTCAAAAAATATTCAAAACATGTAAACGATCAGAGTGAGAAAGCAGCAACGCTCAGAAGTTTATTTGAGTTTAAACGAAATCTTCCTGCAATCACCATTGATGAAGTAGAACCTGCTGAAAATATTTTCAAACGTTTTGCAACAGGAGCTATGAGTTTTGGCTCCATCTCATGGGAAGCACATACAACACTGGCTATTGCCATGAACCGGTTGGGTGGTAAAAGCAATACTGGTGAAGGCGGTGAAGACGAAAAAAGATATGATCTTTTAGAAAATGGCGATAGCATGCGTAGTGCCATTAAACAGGTTGCCTCTGCACGTTTTGGTGTAACCAGTTTGTACCTCACTGAAGCAGATGAGTTACAGATTAAAATGGCGCAAGGTGCAAAGCCGGGTGAAGGCGGACAATTACCGGGTCATAAAGTTGATGACTGGATTGGAAGAGTTCGTCATGCAACGCCGGGTGTGGGTTTAATTTCTCCGCCACCGCATCATGATATTTATTCTATTGAAGATCTGGCACAATTAATTTTTGATTTGAAGAATGCAAATCGTAAAGCAAGAATTAATGTGAAGCTTGTGAGTAAAGCAGGAGTTGGAACCATTGCTGCTGGTGTTACCAAAGCGAAAGCCGATGTGGTATTGATTAGTGGACATGATGGAGGTACAGGTGCCTCGCCGGTTTCATCTATCAAGCATGCAGGATTGCCATGGGAACTTGGGTTGGCTGAAACACATCAAACACTGGTTAAAAATAAATTACGCAGTCGGGTTGTTGTACAAGCTGATGGACAAATGAAAACCGGCCGTGACATTGCTGTGGCTGCTTTACTTGGTGCTGAAGAGTGGGGTGTTGCAACTGCTGCATTGGTTGTTGAAGGTTGTATCATGATGCGCAAATGCCATCTTAATACATGCCCTGTTGGTGTTGCCACACAGGATCCTGAATTACGCAAACGTTTTGCAGGTAATGCAGATCATGTGGTGAATTTTTTCAGATTCTTAGTACAGGAGTTGAGAGAGATTATGGCAGAACTTGGTTTTAAAACAGTGAATGAAATGATTGGGCAGGTTGATAGTTTACAGATGCGTGAAAATATTCATCACTGGAAGTTCAGCAAACTGGATCTGTCACCCATCTTATACAAAGAACCGAATTCAATTTACACATCATTGTATTGTACAGAAGAACAGGATCATGGTTTGGCTGATGTGTTGGATTGGAAATTATTACAGGAAGCAAAGCCTGCTATTGAAAGAAAAGAAAAAATTACGGCTTCATTTGAAATCAAAAATACAGATCGTACTGCCGGAACAATTCTCTCCAATGAAATTACGAAAGTATATCGCAGCGAAGGATTGCCGGAAGATACCATTCATTTTAAATTTAAAGGTACAGCCGGACAAAGTTTTGCAGCATTCAATACAAATGGTATAACACTTGAATTGGAAGGTGATGCCAATGATTATTTCGGAAAAGGTTTGAGTGGTGCAAAACTGATCATCTATCCTGATAAATCAGCTACCTATACAGCAGAGGATAATATCATCATCGGTAACGTTGCTTTTTATGGAGCAACAAGTGGCGAAGCATTTATCCGTGGTAAAGCAGGTGAACGTTTTGCTGTTCGTAACTCAGGTGCAAACGTAGTGGTTGAAAGTGTGGGTGATCATGGTTGTGAATACATGACCGGTGGAAGAGTAGTGATACTTGGTGATACGGGAAGAAACTTTGCAGCAGGTATGAGCGGTGGTATTGCTTATGTATATGATGTGAAAGAAAAGTTCTCAACCAACTGCAACAAAGAAATGGTAGACCTGGATTCGGTAAATGAAGAAGATGCTGCAGAATTAAAACGAATGATTCAAAAGCATTTTGAATATACCGGAAGCACTGTTGCCAAATTTATTTTGGGCGATTTTGAAAATCAGCTTCGTCATTTTGTAAAAGTTTTCCCAACCGATTACAAAAAAGCTTTAATCAAAAGTGCACAAAAACTAAGTGTAATAAAATAACAGATACGAAACGATAAATTATTTTTCATGGGTAAACCAACCGGATTTATAGAATTTACAAGGGAGCTTCCTGCAAAAAGGAAAGTGGATGAGCGGGTGAATGACTACAACGAGTTTATTCATCGTTACAGCGATGAAAAGCTCAATGAGCAAAGCGGCCGTTGTATGAACTGTGGGGTTCCGTTTTGTCATAACGGATGTCCTTTAGGTAATGTTATACCTGAGTTCAACGATGCTGTTTACCGTAAAGAGTGGAAGGAAGCTTATGATATTCTTTCATCAACCAATAACTTTCCTGAATTTACCGGCAGAATATGCCCTGCACCTTGCGAAACATCTTGTGTGTTGGGTATTAATCAACCAGCCATTGCTATTGAAGAAATCGAAAAGCATATTATTGAAATTGCATTTGACAAGGGATTAGTGCAAGCCAAAAAAATAAACAAACGCAGTGGCAAAAAAATTGCAGTGATAGGGAGCGGACC
>JBKJNM010000032.1:0-4165 GCA_046593655.1 Lacibacter sp.
GGCAAGCCATGTTGCATCCTCTACATTGTCAAGAGGCTGGCCATATTTTATCACATAAGAACTACATATTTTTAATGAACCGGGTAACAACCTTAATTGTTCAATTACAGATAATAAATGCATAGCGATATTATTTTAAACAACAAAAGTTGCCTTTTATTAGAAGGCAACTTTTGAAACAAGGAAGCGATTAATTATGAAATTTGAATCAACCTTGGCGGCTTTTGTTTTGCTTCCTCTTTTTTGGGGATGAGAAGATGCAGTAATCCATTCTCATACTTTGCCTCAATCTTGTCAATATCCACTACATCTTTCTGCAAATTGAAACTCCTTTGGAAAGATTGATAGCTGAATTCCTTACGGGAATAACGTTCATCTTCCCTTTCTTCATTTTGATGGGTTCTTTCGGAACTGATGGTTAATAAATTTCCATCCAGTTCAACTTTGAAATCTTTTTTAGCCATTCCGGGTGCAGCTACTTCCACTTCATAATTCTCAGAGGTTTCTTTAATGTTAACCGCAGGAATTGAAGTGTTTGATTCAGAGAAATTTGAGTTTCTCCAATTGAACATATCCCGATTAAAGAAATCATCAAAAAGCACCGGCAATGGATTTAACAAATTTCCATTTCTTTTTACGAGTGTCATAATTACCTCCTTTTAAAATGGTTAAAAATTAATTTTAAAAGGGAAAAATCAACTCTTGTGCCAGCGCTATTTTAGGATTTTAAAAATGAAATTTTGTCGCAGGATACAGTAAAAATTGACAGTTTAAAAGTCAAAATTTCTGTCTTGGTTTGGTGGTAATTTCTGCCTGATTTGTATTTTTAGTTTCCTCCACGTATTAAGAGGCAACGTGAAACTTAACGTCTTCGTGCCTTTGCGGTTACCATTTACTTCTTTGTATCTTCGCCGCACATGATTAAAGTTGGTGATTATAACCGTTTACAGGTATTACGTTTAACACAAACAGGTGCTTTTTTAAACGATGAAAAAGAAGGCTTGCTGCTGCCCATCCGTTTTGTTCCGGCAGATACAAAAGTGGATGATGAACTGGATGTGTTTGTATATCATGATTCTGAAGGAAGACTCATTGCCACCACCCTGCATCCCAAAGCGGTAGTGGGTGATATTGCTTTTATGAAAGTGGTGAGCACAACCCCACATGGTGCTTTTTTAGATTGGGGATTGATGAAGGATTTGTTTGTGCCCAACAGCAAACAAACTTCTTCCATGCGTCTCGGCGGCGAATATTTAGTGAAATTATATATTGATGAACAAACAAGTCGTGTAGCGGCTACTGAATATATTGAAGAAGGTCTCAGCAACGAAGAACTCGCCGTAAAAGAATTGGAAATTGTTGAGTTATTAATTTTCCGTGAAACCGAATTAGGTTATGCAGTTGTCATCAACAACAAACACCTCGGACTTTTATACTTTAATGAAGTGTACCAGAACATTGCCATTGGTGACAAAGTGGAAGGCTTTATCAAAACCATTCGCCCCGACAATAAAATTGATGTAGCCCTTGGCAAACCCGGTTATCAGAAAGTAGAAGATGAAGCCGGCAAGATCATGCGACTGCTGAAAGCAAAAAATGGTTACCTGCCGTATCATGATAAATCAGCACCCGAAGAAATTTATGATGTATTTGGTATGAGTAAAAAAGTTTTCAAGATGACCGTGGGTAAACTCTACAAAGAAAAAAAGATTGAATTGACAAAAACGGGTATGAAGTTGATTGAAAGCTGAACCAACAGCCCGCTTTATACGTAAATGATTGTATGATCCGGTTTATCACTACTTGTCTTCTTATTGCTCTGCTGATGGGTTGTGCAAAAAAACAAACTCCCGTTAATGATACACCCATTAATCCAACAAGCATCTCCTCCAAAACATTTTTGGCGTTGGGCGATTCCTATACTATCGGACAAGGTGTAACCGCAGCTGAACGTTTCCCTCATCAAACAGTTGCCTGGTTAAAACTCAACGGAATTGACGTGGCCACTCCAACTTATATTGCCACTACCGGTTGGACAACAGGCAGTTTGCAAAATGCCATTGAAACAAATAAGCCGTCAACACATGATGTGGTTACTGTGCTCATTGGTGTAAACGATCAATACCAAACACATGATACCACGAATTACCGGATGCGTTTTACACAACTGTTGGAAAAAGCCATTCAACTCGCAAAAGGAAAAAGGCAAAATGTATTTGTGCTCTCCATTCCCGATTACAGCGTAACTCCTTTTGCAACTGGCGGCGACACAGCCCGTATCCGTTTAGAAATTGATTGGTTCAATGCCATTAATAAAAATGTAACGGCTTCTTATAATATTGCTTACTTAGATATTACCCCTTCTTCCCGTGAAGGCCGCTATGATCGTTCGCTTATTGCCGCTGACGGACTGCATCCCTCCGGTTTGGAATATAAAAAATGGGCCGAACGATTGGGGGCATTGATGTTGGGAGTGTTGAAATAAATAAAACGCTCTTAGCTGTGTTGCCTGATTCTTTTAACTGACCCATATATGAACTATGTAAGCCTTCCCTGTTTTTATGTAACAACTGTCGTATAAAACAAAAGTACCTTTCTTAACACATCGCTATCGTTTAAGAAAAAAAATGCTGCATTATAAAACAAGCTATAAAATTTTCTGTAGACGATCTCGTTTTTTACACATCATTCAATCAGCAACATGAACAAATTAAAACAACTCAGTTTACTCTTTGCTTTCTTTCTTGTATTTGCATCCTGCACCGGCAACTTAACCGTTAATCAACTACTCGCCAACAAAGAAACAAGAGCAGCCATGATGGACAGTATTGCACATGATGATAAGATGTCAAGAGAAATGATGACAGCTATGATGAACAACAACGACAGTATGCAGCAACACATCGGTGCCATGATGGAAATGATGAGAGAGAACCCGGGTATGATGCAAACCATGATGAGCAATATGATGGAAGCATCGAAGAGCGACAGCAACATGATGATACACATGTATGAAAACATGATGGCAAATAAGGAAATGATGGAGCGGATGCACAAACGAATGATGACAAAAAAAGATACAGCCAATACGCCCATGATGAAGCACTAATAAATCTGTCTTGGGGGGGTCAACCCCCCGGTTTGCAATATAAAAATGGGCCGAACGATTGGGGGCATTGATGTTGGGAGTGTTGAAATAATAAAGAATGAATGAAGTGGATGTAGCGGTAAACACAAAAGCGTTGGCGGGTTACTAAACACATACAGCAAGGACTTACACTAAATCTTCATTAGTTTTTCTACCGCCTGTTGCAAGGTTTTATTTTGTTTGCTGAAACAAAAACGCAGCACTTTGTCATCTTTATGATCATGATAAAAAGCAGAAAGCGGAATAGTAGCAACGCCAGCTTCCTTTGTTAAACGGATCGCCAGGTCTTTATCAGCTTCATCGCTGATGCGGCCATAGCTGGCGCAAATAAAATAACTGCCATGTGTAGTGAGCAGATCAAACTTTGTATTCTTCATCAGCTCAATAAAATAATCCCGTTTCTGTTGCATAAAACGAGGAAGTGATAAATAGGCTTCTTTGTTTTTTAAATACTCTGCCAATGCTGCTTGTGCCGGCGTAAAACAACTGAAGGCATTAAACTGATGTACTTTTCTGTATTCTTTCATCAACGCTGCGGGGCTGATACAATAACCCAGTTTCCATCCTGTGCAGTGATAGGTTTTACCAAACGAAAAACAAACAAAACTCCGCTCCAGTAATTCAGGATATTTCAACATGCTTTCGTGCGGCAGTTCATCATAGATGAGATGTTCGTACACTTCATCGCTTACAATAAAAATAGTTGTATTGGCTACAACCTGTTTTAATTCTTCTATATCATTTTTATCCAGCACACTGCCTGTTGGGTTATGTGGTGAGTTAATGATGATGGCTTTTGTTTTGGCTGTGATAGACGAACGCACCAGCTCCCAGTCAATTTTATAATCAGGATAGGTTAATGGTAAGGGAATAGCAATGCCTCCATTGATCTCGATGTTGGGAATATAACTATCGTAAGCCGGTTCAAATAAAATTACTTCATCACCGGGACGAAGAATAGTTGTGAATGCTGAATAGATTGCATAAGTACCGCCGGGAGTGATGGTGATCTCCGTA
>JBKJNM010000127.1:0-3020 GCA_046593655.1 Lacibacter sp.
ACAATTCCTTTTTCAATGTCATCACCCCGTTTAAAATCTTTTGGTGTTTCAATTACCCGTTTATCATTCGGCAGCTTTTCTTTACAAGTAAACCGGATATAAACTTCTGCACCCGGATACACGGGTTTTGTAAACCGCAGCTCATCAATTCCATAATTTAACAACACCGGATTTTTTTCATATCCATCAACAAATAAACCGGCAGCGATACTCATGATAAAATATCCATGTGCTACCTGTTGCTCAAACATGGTTCCGGTAAAATCAGTTGTTTTGATGTGCGCATAAAAATGATCGCCAGTTAAATCTGCAAAGCGATCAATGTCTTCACTGCTGATGATCCGCTTTTCGGTAACGATCTGATCGCCTATCTGCAACTCTTCAAAATACTTTTTAAACGGATGTTTTCCCGGGTCTTGGCCTTTTGCATTTGGCTGGTATACATTCGTAATGGCAGTGATGGTGGTTGGTGACCCTTGTATGGCTGTTCGTTGCAGGTAATGTTTTACGCCACGCAGGCCGCCCATCTCTTCTCCACCACCTGCACGACCCGGACCACCATGCACCAGCAATGGTAATGGCGAACCATGACCTGTACTTTCTTTTGCACATTCATTGTTCAACACCAATATTCTTCCATGATGTGTTGCAGCACCAATCACATATTGTTTGGCAATTTTGTCATCAGTTGTTACAATGGAAGTGCATAAACTTCCTTTTCCTAATTTGCTCAACGCAATTGCCTCATCCGTTGTTTTGTAGGGCATAATGGTGCTCACCGGACCAAAGGCTTCTACTTCATGTGGCTCTGCAGATGCAAATGGCTTTTGATTCATCAGTAATATGGGAGATAAGAATGCTCCTTTCTTTGCATCAGCATCTATTACTTCAACACTGTCTAAACTGCCGTACACAATTTGAGAAGAGGCCAGTAATTTTTGTACCTGTTCTCTTACTTCTGTACGTTGCGTTTCTCCTGCCAATGAACCCATTCTTACTTTTTCATTCAACGGATTACCAATCACTGTTTGTGAAAGTGAAAGTGAAATAGCTTTCCACAGATCTTCCATTTTATTTTCAGGAACAAATATTCTGCGTATACCGGTGCACCGCTGTCCTGCTTTCAGTGTCATTTCTTTACGCACCTCTTTGATAAAAATTTGCCATTCAGGATCACTGGGAGTTACATCTTCGCCTAACACAATACAGTTGAGCGAATCTGCTTCCATTGTAAATGGAACATTCTCACTTAAAATTTTTGGTTGACTTCTCAACATCAAACCGGTTGATGCACTTCCTGTAAAAGTGATGACATCCTGGCTTGTTACATGTTCCAGCAAAGAGCCCGCACTTCCGCAGATCAATTGCAAGGCACCTTCTGGTAATATGTTGGAGGCGATGATTTCTTTTACTACGGCTTCCGTTAAATATGAAGTAACCGTCGCAGGTTTTACAATTGCCGGCATTCCTGCTAATAAATTCACGGCCACTTTTTCAAGCATTCCCCACACAGGAAAATTAAATGCATTGATATGAATGGCCACTCCTTCTTTGGTAACAAGAATATGTGTGCCCATGAATGTGTTGTTCATGCTGAGGTTATGACTTTCACCATCTATGCAAAATACTTCATCTGGAAATTTGCGTCGTAATGATGCATTGGCAAATAAATTACCAATACCACCTTCAATATCTACCCAGCTATCGGCTTTGGTTGCGCCTGTTTGATAACTGATGGTATAAAATTTCTCCAAATGATTTCTGAGATGTACTGCTAATGCTTTAAGCATATTACCCCGTTCATGAAAGGTCATTTTACGAAGTGCAGGATTACCAATAGTTCTTGCATAGTTGGTAATGGATGCAAAGTCCAATCCTTTAGTAGAGGCTGCTCCAATGGCATCACCTGTTACAGCATTGTATAGCGTTTGTCCGTCACCATCGCCTGTAATCCAGTGACCGGTAATATAATTCCCGAGTTTATTCATATAATATCATCGTTAGGCTGCGAAGTTAAAATGAAAAAGCCGTCTTATACGACGGCACAAAAAGATATTCTATTTGATCACAACAATCCAAACTGTCGTAAATGATGCATTACATGTTTGTAATGCAACCGAACCCACTCTTCATAATTTAATTCCCCAAACACAGGATGAACAGAAGTAGCATTGGCTTGCCCGTTGAAATAATCAAAGAAATGGTTTACCTCAGCTTCCAGCTTAGCAATTGCCTGCTCTACTGTTGCATAATGAACCGGCAAAGGTTCTTCACCAATAATGGTAAGCGGAGCTTTTGTATTTTCCCTGAACTCCTTTTCGCTCATTAAGAACTCTTTCAGTTTCACCAGGTGCTCAGGTGTAGAAACTAAATCAAAATGTATTTTTTTGGTTGATACTTTGAAGAAAGCAGAAACATGCTCTATCATTTGCTGGAAATTCATTTTGCCCCACCTTGGAGGCACGGAAGGATCAGCTGACTTGATGATGCTGATATATTGATGCTGCAGAAAATTTACTTTCTCATCCATGGCAATTATTTTTTTTCAAATGTAACAGTGTTTTTCGTCGTTGAATTAAATTGACGCAATAAAAAATCCCGTGCACTTTTTGCACGGGATTCATATAAAAAAAGAAATTAAAATCTTAACCTAATGCTACTCTCTTAAACTCAGTCACTTTTAGATCACCTGCAGATTTCAGGTAATCACCTACGCTTTTAGAAGCATCTTTTACAAATGCCTGTGCCAGCAATGTTTGCTCTTTAAAGAAAGCATTCATCTTGCCATCAGCAATTTTAGCAATCATTTCATCGGGCTTACCCGCCATCTTAGGATCCTGCTTCATCAATTCAACAATGATATCTTTTTCTCGGGTTACCACATCAGCCGGTACGCTTTCAGGATCAACTGCAACCGGATTCATAGCAGCAATTTGCATAGCAACATCTTTACCTGCTTCAGCAGCTTCTTTGCTTAAGCCTACTAATACACCCATGCGATAAGAACCGTGAATATAAGA
>JBKJNM010000258.1:0-33727 GCA_046593655.1 Lacibacter sp.
ACTTTCACAGGCCTGAACAATCAAGTCGGCCATTTTGCCATAACTTTCATGTAATGGGTCAACTCTGTAGAAATTAATTTTTTTAGCTGATGCAAAAATATAATCTGCTATATCATCCATCGCAGAAGCAAGGTAATGAATGTCTTCCCTGTCAAAAGGGGTAATGAAGTTTCGACTGAGTTCAGTAAAAATTTTATGCGTTAAGTCGTCATTTTTGTGTTCCAGGTCTTCAATTTGGTTTACATACTGTCCCCTTATTTCAAAGGAAGGCTCAGTTACCATCTTTTTCAGCAAATTTGCCATTTCCAGGGAGGTTATAGAAACTTCTTCAAACAGGTGATAAAAAACCCGGTCTTTGGGTAAAAAGATCTTCATAAAAGAATTGATTGCTGACATACGTTTGATTTAAATGATGTTAAAAATTTACTTGTGCCTGTAATCGCAACAGGTTTCCTTGCTGGTAATTATCACGCAATTTAGAATCTTCGAATCTTCTCTTTGAAATAGTATACGCTGCTGTGAGTTCAAAAAAGCGGTTCAGCTGCCACTCTATTCCCATTTCCATTTCTTTTACATTATAACTTCTTGCATCAAGTTCGTGCTTTTTTCCACCATTATAATGTTGAATGCGTGTGTATGGGAAAAAAAACATGTCTTTTTTTGATCTACTTTTTATTCTTCCGTATAGTGTTGCATAGCCGCCTCTCAAATTTTTCACTTCAATAGAATCTTTTGCAGGATTATATTGCGGGCCTCGGCCCCAGTTATATTCTGTAAGTAGACCAACAGGATTGGGATACAAGTTAAAGCTTACTGCTGCACGTTCATCTCTGTATTCAAAACTTTTTACTGATTTTACTCCAGCCGTTCTTATATCAGTAGGTAAAACATATTCACCCGTATATGCCTGTATACCCGGTTCAATTAGCTGGTTTTTTATTTTAAATGGATAACTGAGCCTTGCGACAACATGCACTTTTTTATTTTGCTCAGGTCTATTAGCAGTTTGTCCATTATATACCCCAAAGGCAAATACACCATAATCACCCGAGCCTTTCCTGTTGTCATTAATGAATTGAGGATACTTTTCTCTTATTCTTTCGGGAGCCCAATAGAAAAACACACCCAGGTCCCTTTCATTTGAAACAGCACTGTTCATAGCATCGTTCCGATCAACTGGCAATCGGTTCTGGCTTGATTGCATATTTTCAAATCCATACGGCACTTTACTTTGACCTATCCGAAACCTGAATTCATTTTTCTTATCAACACCCAAATCAATATATGCATCCCTTAGTTGAAATATATTCTGCGTTGTACCGATGGCACTTCCAAAATCCGGTTGGATATAGAAATATACATTCTTAGAAAGATTACCGCTGAGAATAATACGACCTCTCCTGATAGCAAAGCCGCCGCCGGCACCCCAGGAACGGTCACATTGTTCACATTTCAGTTTTTCATTCGTTTCTAATAGCCGGTTATAACGTACCTGCATATACCCACGAATGGAAAATGATTCATACCAGTTTTTCTTACTGGCAGGTTTTATTGTGTCAGTTTGAATTTTTTGGGCCATCAAATTATTACAAAGTAATAATGAGATGAAAACCATCACATTTGATTTTGCCTTCACTTGTATTATCTTTTAATTGCAAGGCAAAGGTGCTAAAAACTACTGTGAGCGAAGGAAGAGTTTGTATTACCAAATTGTTAACTCTCAATAAAAAAAGCCCCGCCATAATTGGCAGGGCGTTGCAATTAAAAGATAATATATGCCTTATCTCGTGGCTGTGTTTATAGCCCGGCTATCAGAATGATTTTAAAAACACTCTAAACCGGAAAGAACAAATATTTTTTTTCTGTATTACTTAAACGTTAACCCATGGTTAATTATCTATTAATTTTTTCATTTATTGAATATGATATGCAGAATGTATTGTAAAATGAACACATAAACATGCCCTGATCACTATAATTAAATTACAAAAGCATGGATGAATAATTGAATCAATTATTAAGCAACTGTTTAGTGTAAAGTTTTATTTGAACTCTTAACATTGACTTCATATGCAGGTAACGGTTCCTTAACACGCCCTTCACTTTGGCATAACATTGCAGGGGTTCCTTTGCAGCATCAAATTGATACTATGCAAAGGAATGCTTTACGGAAACTAATTACTTTATTACCCATTTTATTTTTTACCCTCACATCAGCAGCACAATCACTTAAATTAAACGGCCGTGTGCTTAACCAGAAAAACGAACCTATAGCCGGGGCATCTATCGCCATATCCGGCGATGGAAAAGTGGTTGCGGCTGATGTGGAAGGACGTTTCAGCATGGTGCTCGATGCCAGCAAAAAACACACACTCACTGTTACTGCTGTTGGTTACCAAAGCAAGGCAGTAGATGAAGTAGAAGTAAAAACGGGAGATAATAATGCACTCACTATTATCATGAACGTGGCTGCAACAGAAGGAACTGAAATTATTATCCGCAGCACTGCACGTAAGGAAAATACATCCGGCTTATTAAGCTTTCAACGAAACAACACTTCTCTTTCCAGTGGATTATCTGCCGACTTCATCCGCCGTACACCAGATAAAAACACAGGCGAAGTATTAAAACGTGTGAGTGGTGCATCTATCCAGGATAATAAGTTTGTGATCATACGTGGCTTGAGTGACCGTTATAACCAGGCACTCATCAATGGGGCACAGTTACCCTCATCAGAACCCGATAAAAAAGCTTTTTCATTTGACGTTATTCCATCTGCTCTCATTGATAATATCATCATCAACAAAACGGCCACACCGGATCTTACCGGGGAGTTTGCAGGTGGATTGGTACAGATCAATACAAAAGATATTCCCACAAAAAATTCGTTGGTTATTGGAATAGGATTAGGATTCAATACACAATCTGTTTTTAATGATTTTATCAGTAATGAACGTGGACAAAATGATTGGCTGGGTTTTGATGAAAGAAGAGGTCTTCCGGCAGCATACCCCAAAAAGTATGGTGCATTTAATGCCTTATCTCATCAGCAAAGATTGGCTGTAGCTCAATCTTTTCGGGATGATGTTTGGGGCGAAAAAATATCAACAGCGGGCCCAATTCAATCCTATAACCTTACATGGGCCAATGCCATAAGAAGCGAAAAAGGCGGTGCCTTTGGTTCAATTATAGGAGTTACCTACAGAAACTCTAAAACATTATTCAACGCTTCCAAAACCTTTTTAGAAAATAACGGACAAAATATAACATTCGATTACATTGATAAGCAGAATAAATACAGTACCAATGTAGGTGCCATTGCAAATTTTGCATGGACAAAGAAGAAACATAAAATAGCGCTTAAGAATTTATTTAATCAACTGTTAGAAGACAATTATTATGTACGTTCAGGTATTAATGAAAACCCTTCTTATGTAGAACTCCGATCTTCTTATTTTAATCAACGCAGTTTGCTTTCCTCTCAAATAGAAGGTACGCACACCTTCTGGAGTAATTTTAAATTGTTATGGAATGTTAACTATTCTTATAACCATAAAGAACAGCCGGATTTAAGAGTTATTTCTTATCTCTCTGATGTTGCAAGAACAACTCCATTAGTTGTTAACCTGCGGGGAAATAATACCAATCGTTTTTTCAGTAATTTAACTGATCATGCCGCCGGGTACAATGCTTCTTTAGCTTATGATTTTAAAATTGGCGATCAGAAACAAACCATAAAAATTGGTGGAAACTCGACTATTCGTTTCAGGGATTTCAGTGCAATCATTTTTGGTTACGAAGATCCTTCAAATCAATCTTTAACGAAGTTACCTTTCGATCGTATTTTTTCTAATGCAAATATTAAGACTAATGGATTTGAATTAAGTACTGATCTTCAAAACCCATCTGATAAATATTATGGTATTTCTGCTTTGTCTGCAGGGTTTATTATGTTCGATAACAAGATTGCAGATAAGTGGAGAATTGTGTGGGGTTCAAGAGTTGAAAACTTTGAGCAATTTCTCAAATCAAATAAACAGGGAAGCGATAAAGCAGTTGTTGTAAATACTGATAAACTCGATATACTTCCTTCCATCAACATTACATTCAATCCCAACACCAAATCAAATATCCGTTTGGCGGGATCAAGAACTGTTGCAAGACCTGAGTTCAGAGAAATTGCTGAGTTTGCTTTTTTCGACTTTGAACAAATTGCTTCAACAAAAGGGTCATCCAATTTAAAAAGAAGCAGCATCATCAATGCTGATGTGAGATACGAATGGTATCCGAAAGCCGGCGAAGTAATTTCAGCAGGTGTGTTTTATAAAAACTTTACTGATCCGATTGAGTTACGCCTTTCAAGCAGCAGTGCATCAACACGTCGTGAATATGTTTTCCAGAATGCTAAAACCGCCATTTTGTACGGAACAGAATTTGAATTCAGAAAAAGTCTATCCTTCTTTTCAAAAAATGCAAGCTGGTTGGAGCGGTTTTATTTTACAGGGAATGTTTCAATCATTTTTTCTGAAGTAACATTAGATGGTCTTGATCAATCGGGTAATCCATTGCCTCCTTTAAAACGCCCACTGCAGGGCCAATCTCCTTATCTCATTAACGCAGGCTTTCAATACGATGCTGAATCAGGTACAGGAGTTTCATTGTTGTATAACAGAATTGGGCAACGTCTTTCTTTAGTGGGAAATACGTCCATACCTGATATTTATGAACGTCCACGTGATTTACTCGATTTTCAGGTTTCTCAAAAAATATTAAGGCGTCAAGGCGAAGTAAAACTTACTGTGAGTGATTTATTTAATCAGTCAATTTTAACATACGCAAACACAAACAGTAAATCGGCTTACGAAAGTAAGACAGACTGGATATTCAGTTCTTACAAGCCGGGCACAACATTTACAGTATCATTTACATACGATTTTGATTTAAAAAGAAAATAAATATTACAAAAGAAAACGAATATGAAACAGATTTTTTGGTCTTTAGCAGTTTTAGCAATCATCGGCTTTAGCGCATGTATTAAAGTAAATCTTGATGATTCTATTACCAATAACGGAAGTACTACTCCTGTAGGAACAACCTTGCAGGATAGGATCATCAATTCAAAAGTACTTACAGGCAATATTAATGAGAACGTTGAACTTCCGAAAGCAAAGTACACGTTAAAAGGGTATGTGTATGTAAACAACCGTGCACGTTTAACCTTTGCAGCAGGTAGTGTTATTGTTGGTGATACAATCAGTAAAGGAGCTTTAATTATTGAGCAGAATTCCCGTTTAATAGCTGAAGGCACTTTAACCGAACCAATCATCTTTACATCAGGTAAAGCACCCGGAAGCCGTAAGCCCGGCGATTGGGGTGGTATTGCAATTGCAGGTAATGCGCCTACCAATCGTACAACTCCTCCGTTATTAGAAGGTGGTATTAATGCTGTGTATGGTGGAAGCCTTGCTAATGACAACAGCGGTATTCTCCGTTATGTGCGTATTGAATTTGCCGGTATTGCATCTGATCCAAACTCCGAAATCAATGGACTTACATTAGGTGGTGTAGGCTCAGGCACAACGATTGAAAATGTACAGGTTTCTTATGGTAACGATGATGCATATGAATTTTTTGGTGGTACGGTTAACTGTAAAAACCTGATTGCCTTTGCTACTGCTGATGATGATTTTGATTTTGATTTCGGATATATTGGCCGCATTCAATTTGCTGTTTCTCTTCGAGATCCTTTATTTGTTGATGGTGGCGATGCAGGTAATGGTATTGAGTGTGATAATGATGCTACAGGTACTGTTGCTACTCCACGTACACGCCCCCAGTTGAGCAACTTTACTTTTGTTGGTCCTAACGGTGCAAGCGGTACATTGGCAAACCATAACTTTACAACACGTTTTCGTCGTTCAACTCATTTCTCATTAACCAATTCAGTTTTGATTGGCTACCAAAAAGCAGGTTTCCAGTTTGAAAGTGATTCAACTGCTGCAGCCTATATCGATGGCCGTTCACGTTTCCGTCATAACCTGGTAAATGCTGTTGTTGAACCTTACAAAGTAAGCAGCACTTCGTTGATCAATGCAGCAACAGTGCAGGCCAAAGCAGAAGCTGTTGATAGCTGTAAAACATTCGCTTTAGCAGCTGATGTTATGTTAGAGAATCCGTTTAACCTTACTGCTCCTAACTTTTTACCAAAAGCAGGCAGCCCTGCATTAAGCGGTTCAAGCTTCTTTGGTTTAACAGGCTTTACAACTACCACTTATGTTGGTGCATTTGGAACAACCAATTGGATGCAGGGCTGGACAAGCTTTACTCCACAAACAAACGTGTACTAAAATATATTACTCGAAAGAGTGAAAGGATTTCCTTAAGCAAGTATCCTCTATTCCGCCTCCTGTTCTCAGGGGGCGTTTTTATTTTTTGTGAAAGGGAAAAGATAAAAAGAAAGTAGTATAAAAATTGCTTTTTGCAAGAAGTGAAAATCTTTTATAGAACAAATAATAATTAATCAACGCTGTGGTAATGGTTTGGTAAAGCAGCAGTTTCAAATTTGTGTATTGCTGGTAGAAAAATCTTTTTAACAGCATAGCAATCAAGGGTTCATTTTCTCATGACTTGACTGGGAACACGCCACCTGTTTTTACTCGTGGCTTTTTTGTTGCTTAGTTTTCAGGTTTATCGGTTCTGGCCTGGAGTGTAAAGCCAAAGGTGGTACCAATATCCAACCGGCTGCGTACATGCATCATCTGTCCATGTGCTTCAATAATATGTTTGCAGATAGAAAGGCCCAGCCCACTGCCTCCTTCTTTTCTGCTACGGGCAAGATCAGTACGGTAAAAACGTTCAAAGATCCTGGTGAGGTGCTCTTCTGCAATACCATAACCATCATCGCTGATTTCTATGAGCACACTATCATCATGTGTTTTATAAGCACTGAAAACAATATTGCCGTTTTGTTTACCATATTTTAGTGCATTATCAACAAGGTTAATAAAAAGCATCCTGATTTTTTCTTTATCAGCATAAACAGTAAAGGGTAACTCACATCCTTTTTTGATGGTGGCTTTAATATTCTTTTCTGCTGCCTTAATAGACAGGCTGTCGAATACTTCGTTCACCAAATCCTGGATTACAAAGTTTTCTTTGTACAATAATTGTTCACCGCTTTCTAATTTAGAGATCTCATCTAAATCATCAACCAGGTTTACCAGCCTGTCGATGTTTTTTGATGTGTTGAGTAAAAATTTTTTGGCTACTTCTTCTTTGTGCATGGCACCGCTGAGTAAGGTGTCAACATAACCCTGGAGGGCAAAAATGGGTGTCTTTAATTCATGACTCAGATTTTGTAAAAATTCTTTGCGGTATTGTTCATTTTGTTTCAGGATCTCGATCTCCTGTTTTTTTTGTTCGGCCCATTCTTCCACTTCAGCACTTACTTCCAGCAAACTTTTTTCGGGCAATACCGATTTATTAAAAAATTCTTCCCGCTTGGTGGCCTTTGTTTGTGAAATGAATTTATAAATGAGCTTAATATGGCGGTAAATAAAACGTTCGGTAAAATAACGGATGAGTAAATAACTGATGATGAACAGCAGAAAAAAAGTAATAACTGCAACCCACCAGCTTTTGATGAAAAAATAATTGGCAATTCCAACCAGCAGAGAAATGGTAAACGCATTGATGGCAGCTACCTGTATTGGATTGAGTTGACGGGAATTGAACATGATGTGTTGCAAAAATTTATGCAGGCGAAGTTACTACTACACAAACGATTTAAGTTACATTAATCATGCAGGCAGAGAGAAACAGCAAAGAGAAAAAATTCATTAAGCAGCACTCAACTCAAACTTATATCCAACTCCTTTTACTGTGGTAATACAATCAATATCTAATTTTTGCCTGATCTTGCGGATGTGCACATCAATGGTACGATCGCCAACAATTACATCGGCGCCCCAAACCTGGCTTAATATCTCATGCCGCAGAAATACACGCCCAGGCTTAGAAGCCAGTAAAGCCAGCAGTTCAAATTCTTTTTTGGCCAGGATAATTTCCTGTCCTTTATATCTTATGAGGAATTGTTCTTTGTCAATTTGCAGATCGCCCACTTTAATCACTGTTTCATCGCCACGGAATGTTCGGCGAAACAATGCATTCACCCGGCTGATGAGAACTTTGGGGCTGATGGGTTTGTTCACATAATCATCTGCACCCATTTCCAGTCCCTTTACATGGGTGCTTTCATCATTGAGTGCAGTTAAGATAATTATCAGCGTATTGGAAAACCCTGGTTGTGCTCTCAGTATCTGGCATACTTCCATACCCGTTTTACGGGGCATCATTACATCCAGTATAATGAGGTCAGGGTTTTGCTGTTTAGCGATAATGAGAGCTTCGTCTCCATCCTTTGCTTTTAGAACGGTATGTCCTTCGGCAGTTAGATTGTATTCAAGAATCTCAAGAATATCCGGCTCATCGTCGGCAATCAAAATTTTTTTTCCTTTGGGTTCCATGACTTGCTGCAAATTTAGATGCCTGATTCCATGCACGGTGATTCATAATATTATAAAATTGTTAACGAGTTTTTGAGGTTTGGGCCTGTTTTTGCCTGCAACCCTGTAAAGCTCAAAGTGTTCTTATTGGAAATTTGAAGTTAATTTTGTTCCCGATGATTAAAAATATCTTCCCCTGTATACTTACATTGTTTGTTTCAACTGCTTCTGCCCAAAACCGAATTTCATTCGATACAGGGAAGATAACCATTCCCATGACGAGGGTTATTTGGCACGACAATATTGATAAGGAGCAAAAAAGAACCGACCGGGTTGATGGAAAGATTGATCAGTTTCTCAAGCTCAGCAATAATGATGATCTCAATATTCAGATCACCGATGTGATTATACGCAAGATTGATGTGCTGCAGGAAGATATTGAACGGATGGATGCCAATAATAACTTTAAGATCGGTTATCTGAGATCAGTAAGAGAACTATTGCAGGCTATTGCATTGCAGGCCAGGCAAAAAGATATTCCGCCACTTATTCCGCAAATCTTTTCCAGTTATGAAGAATGTATGCGCAGGCAAACTGCGGGGCAAAGTATCTTACCCGTATTTCAGCAATTGCCTTACCAGGCCGCTGAGTTGTTAGCAAAAGTATTTGCACAGCATGCAGAAATGAGTGAAGTAAAAAAGATTGTGTTTTTGAAAAAGACTCGTATCAACCCAACTTTTATAATGGCGGGTATTGAGGCATTCCAGAACGAATCCTTTGCAGATAGCCTGGTTTTAATTGCTGCAGATAAAGTTCCACTGGATGTGTACAGCTATGCGCAGGCTGTAAAAACACCTGCTGCAAGAATCATCCGCCGCAATACCAATCCCAAAGTTCAAACCATTGCTAAATTGAGCAGTATCATGAATGGTACACTCTACCTTCCTTTTTTGGATGAACTGCTGAATAAT
The DNA here is from genome assembly GCA_046593655.1 of Lacibacter sp. GTDB lineage: Bacteria > Bacteroidota > Bacteroidia > Chitinophagales > Chitinophagaceae > Lacibacter. The sequence continues at coordinate 9,476 of JBKJNM010000258.1, forward strand.
CAAGTAACCATCGATGAAATAAAAGCAGTGGTGGAAAATGAACTGGCATATTATAAATTACTGGTAAAAACACAAATCAAATATCATACCCGTCTTGCAATAGGTGATACACCCGTTCTTGCAGCAGTATTGTATCAAATGCTTGAGCGCAAGGCTACCGATGCATTTGTAAATGTGATGAATGATCTGCACGATGCATCTGATCCGGTACGAATGCGTGTTTCTGATCCTTTAAGTTCTCAGGAAATCTATTACCTGATTGTTACCACAGAAGAAGTGATTTACACCAGCACTTATACAAAGTTGTACGACCGGATGATGAATCGTTTCCCGGGCAGAAGAAGTGATTCATTGTTGATGACAGTGCATCTGGATAAGTTTAAGAAGTTCATCAAAATGGCGGCCAATTATAACCGGCTCGATGACTTTTTAAAATCCATGCCTGAACTGCACAGCAATCAATTAATGTATGCATTTGTCAATGGATTACAGAAAACGAACTCATTGGAAGATGCAGTGGATGTGGCGGATAGTTATGGCAGTATTAATAATGTTGATTTACAGAATTTTCTCAAAGTGCAGGTAAAGTTGAATTATGAAACAAGTTTGAAAAACAAAGACAGGAAGGGGGAAGTGATCTATAACATCTTACTCACTTTATTTAAATCGGCTGCTGATACTTCCATGAACCTGTCTGCCATTCTTGGTATTCCTCCTGTTTATAAAGTTGACTTTAGCAGTATTGCAGATGACAGCGGACATGTTGTTCAACATGTATTTTTTTATGGCGATGAAGATGGTGTAACATCGTATCGCAATTTCATGGGTTTGTTTAATGGCAAGCCAGAGTGGAAAGTGGTAACGGGAAAAGAATGGGTAACAATTAATTCAACAAAGGGCAAGCCATACACAATCTATGCAAATCTTCCATTGGATTATAAACAGGATTTGGATCAACTGGCGCAGCAACATTTAATTGAATACCTGACAAAAAATAAGATCAACCCCACATTTGTAGTGCACCGTGGACACAGTTATCATTTAAAATATACTATTCAACAAATGCTGCCATCATCAAGGATAGTAATGTTGGGTTCCTGTGGCGGATATCAGAATCTGGCTAAAATTTTAAATGTAAATGAAGATGCCCATATTATTTCCACCAAACAAGTTGGTAGTTATTCAGTGAATGAACCCATTCTCCGCGCCTTGAATGAAGTAATCCGAAACGGAAAAAATATTGAATGGATTCCCATCTGGCAACAAATCACCAATTCTGTTAAAGGCGACCCCAAAGCCAATGAGCTGATGAAAGATTATGTACCACCACATAAAAACCTGGGCGCCATTTTTATTAAAGCATACCGTAAGGCAACGGGTGAAATGTAAGGGTATAAGAAATCATTTATCTTACCGCTGCTTTGAACCAATCAATACCACAAGCAAACTCTTTTTCAGCTAAGCAAATTGCCAATGCAGTTTACCTTGCCGTGATTGTTTTTTTTACTTACGCTTCTATTTTTGCTTTTCGTAAACCATTTACTGTTGCAACCTTTGAAGGTTTGAAGTATTGGAATGTATCGTATCAAACCTTGCTCATCATAAGCCAGGTGGTTGGTTATATGCTGAGCAAATTTTACGGCATTAAATTTATATCGGAACTGCAGCGGCATAAGCGATGGAAAACAAGCCTGCTGATGGTGGGCGTTGCATGGTTAAGTTTATTATTATTTGCGCTGGTTCCGGCACCATGGGGTATGCTTTGTTTTTTTGTAAATGGATTTACACTTGGTTTTATGTGGGGTGTTGTATTCAGTTATGTGGAAGGAAGAAGAGCAACTGACTTTATTGGAGTAGTGCTGGCCGTTAGTTTTATTTTTGCAGGCGGCTTTAGCCGTAGTGTTGGTAAATGGCTCTTATTGAATTGGAATGTTACTGAATATTGGATGCCATTTGCAACAGCTTCTTTGTTTGCAGGCCCACTGATCTTGTTTTATATTTTTTTGGAGAAATCGCCTTTACCCGATACAGCTGATGTTGCAGAAAGAACCATCCGTTTGCCAATGAATCAGCCGGAACGGACATTTTTTTTGAAACAATTTCGCTTTGGTGTTATTGCATTTGTCATCATTTATTTACTGCTTACCATCATGCGTGACCTGCGTGATAATTACATGGCCAATATGTGGAATGAGTTGGGTTATGCAAAAAATGCTTTCGTATTTGCAAAAACCGAAACGATTACTTCACTTGTTATACTGGCATTCATTGGCATGATGGTTTTTGTGCGAAAAAACATAAAGGCTTTCCGCATTATTCATTTGTTATTGATGCTTGGTTTTACAGTTGCAGGTGTTGCTTCCTTGTTATTTACAAAGGGATTGATCAGTGGAGCAAGCTGGATGCAGTTTACAGGGCTGGGCTTGTACATAGCGTATGTTCTATTCAATAGTGTTTTCTTTGAACGGTTGCTTGCTGCTTTCAGTATTGCCGGCAATGTTGGCTTTTTAATTTATGTGGCAGATGCATGGGGCTACCTGGGAAGTATTACCGTCATGTTATCAAAAGAATTATTTAGGCTGCAACTCAACTGGGTTTCTTTTTATTCGCAATTGGTCATCGTCTTTGCTTTAATTGGAATTGTTGCCAGCGTGTTTTCACTTTTGTACTTTAATCAGAAGCATCGTTCACATAAAATCCCCTAAACACCGCCATTCATCCTTTTTACCTTCCATTAAGACGAAGCATGGATACAGCAGCATGAAAGCATTTAACTTTACCAAAAACAGGAATTGGTTTTGGAACAACAAGTAAAGAAAAAAAGTCTTTTCGATTTTCGTTTACTCAGCAGGATCATCAGTTATGCTTCTCCCTACAAGAGAAGATTTAACGGTTCTTTCATCTTAGCCATTGTGTTGGCCATTATGGCCCCTGTTCGCCCATGGCTCATCAATACAACCGTCAATGATTATATTCAACATAATCTTGCTGAAATGGTCATTCGTATTACCATTTTCCAGGTGCTGATAATCATTATTGAAACCGTGCTGCGCTTTTTCTTTTCTTATTTTACATCCTGGCTGGGGCAGGCAGTAGTAAGAGATCTGCGGGTGAGTGTGTTTCAAAAAATTCTTGGATTGAATCTCCGCCAATTTGATCAAACACCTATCGGCACATTAACTACACGAACCGTGAATGATATTGAAACCATCAGCGATGTGTTTGCAGAAGGGTTTATTCCTATACTTGCGGATTTTTTAACCATTATTGCAGTGCTGTTCACGATGTTTTATATTAACTGGCAGTTGACCCTCATTTGTTTGATACCATTTCCCTTTCTCATTTTAGCTACTTATTATTTTAAAGAAACCGTCAACAAAAGTTTTCACCGGGTTAGAAATGCTGTTGCCGCATTAAATGCTTTTGTGCAGGAGCATATACAGGGAATGCATATAGTACAGGCTTTTGCAGTAGAAGAAAAGGAGTTTAACAAATTCAGAAGGATCAATAAAGATCATCGGAATGCCAACATCAAAGCCATTTTTGCTTATTCTGTTTTTTTTCCTGTTGTAGAAATTATTTTAGCTATCTCTCTTGGTTTGCTTGTTTGGTTTGGCGCAGGGCAAGCCGTTTCAACTACCAATGGTGAAGCGGCAAAAATGGCTGGTGAAATCATGGCCTTTATTATTTTACTCAACCTGCTTTTTCGTCCGTTACGTTTTATTGCAGATAAATTCAATGTGCTGCAAATGGGAATGGTGGCAAGTGAACGGGTTTTTAAAGTGCTTGACAATAAAGATGAAATCGGTCTTTCTAATGCAAATGCATATCATCCAATGGAAGCAGTGCCGGGCAAAATCGAATTCGATCATGTATGGTTTGCATATACAGAAGAGAACTGGGTGTTGAAAAATATTTCCTTTACAATTATGCCGGGAGAAACCATTGCATTGGTTGGGCATACCGGAAGTGGTAAAACCTCCATCATCAGTTTGCTGAATCGTTTGTATCATATACAGAAAGGAGCCATTAAAATTGATGATGTAAAAATTGAAGATTATCATCTTGAAGCATTGCGTAATAAAATTGGAGTGGTATTACAGGATGTGTTTTTGTTTGCAGGCAGCATCACAGAAAATGTAACACTTCGCAACAATGCTATTGAAAAGGAAAAAGTAATAGAAGCTGCGAAACTCATCGGGATACATGATTTCATTATGCGACTTCCCGGTAATTATGATTTTGATGTTATGGAACGTGGCGCAACCATGAGCCAGGGCCAAAGGCAATTGCTGAGTTTTATTCGGGCATTGTTGTTTAATCCGTCTATTTTAATTTTGGATGAAGCCACTTCATCCGTTGATACAGAAACGGAGCAAATGATTCAAAATGCCATTGATAAGTTGATTGAAGGAAGAACATCCATTGTTATCGCACATCGCCTGTCAACCATTCGAAAAGCCGATAAAATTATTGTGTTGGATAAGGGCGAGATCAAAGAAACGGGCACACATCAGGAACTGCTTATGCTGGGCGGTTACTATGCAAGGCTGCATGAAATGCAATTTGCAAAAGCGGTGGGATAGTAAATGATAGAAATACAGGGATTTTTTTTAACTTGCAGGTAGTGCGGAAAAAGATATACGATACCAATTCAGAGCTCTCTATTCTCAATGAAGAGTTTATTCCTTATTCAAGACAGGAAGAATATGAAACGGCCCGCCGGCGTGAAGCTATTCTGATGTCAGATGAAGAAAAGTTCAGCATGTTTTGTCGCATGATGCGCATTGGAAAAATGCTTGCTTCTGCAAAAATTACCCATAAGAAACTGGTTGAGTAAATAAAAGATTTATGGATATTTATGATGATGATCTTCTCAGTTTTTGGCAGGCACTCAATAAAAATCAAGTAAAATATATAATGGTAGGCGGGTTTGCCGTCAATATGCATGGATATATCAGGGCAACAAAAGATGCAGATATGTGGATCAATGATTCTTTTGAAAACAGAAAAAACCTGCGCCATACTTTCATTGAATTAAATTATGGCGACTTTGAATCTCTGGAAACAATGCAATTTATTCCGGGCTGGTCAGAGTTTTATATCGGTGGCGGAATTGTGTTAGATATTATGACTGGTATGAAAGGTTTAGAAGCCTATTCATTTGATGAATGTTTAAAAGTAGCTTCTGTTGCTGATCTCAAGGGGGTGCTTGTGCCCTTTCTTCATATCAATCAATTATTAGCCAATAAAAAAGCTGTTGCCCGTTCAAAGGATCAAATTGATATTATAGCTCTGGAAAAAATAATCGAAGAACGCAGTAAAATGGGCCTCGATTAACCTGAACAACTTTTTTCCACTTTCGCACAGGCTTTTCCCTTTTTTTCACACATCGCTCCTTATCTTTGCGGCAAATTTGGGAAAAAGCATGGAGTTAAAAAGCATCAAATCCTTATTGGCATTGATTTTCAGCGGATTTCTATTGGTGGCCGCACAGGGTGCTTTTGCACAGCATGAGACGCCTGAACAGGTTGGCAATAATTCTGCTCAACTTACCCCAAAAAAAGAAGGCTTTGATGCCAAAGAAGTAATCTTCGGCCATATCATGGATGCCCATGAATTTCATTTTGTTGAGTATAAAGGAAGCGATGGTAAACACCATACAGTTACCATTCCGCTCCCTGTAATTTTATATTCCGCTAAAAAAGGGTTGACTGTTTTCTCTTCTTCACATTTTGAACATGGGCATGCTGAACACCAAGGGTATAAACTTGTAAAAGAAACCATTGGTGAAAAAATTGTGTCAACTGATGCTGCAGAAACGGTTTATGATTTTTCTTTAACCCGCAACGTAGTGCAGATGATGCTTGCCCTTGCCTTTCTGGTATGGTTGCTGATCAGCATTGCCAATGCTTATGCAAAAGGATTGGGTGTTACAACTGCTCCAAAGGGTAAACAAAATTTAATGGAACCCATCATTACTTTTGTAAGAGATGAGGTGGCTATTCCAAACCTTGGTCATAAGGCCATGAAATACTTGCCTTATTTACTCACTGTATTCTTTTTCATCCTCATCAATAATATCATTGGGTTAATACCGGGTACAGCGAATGTAACTGGCAATATTGCTTTTACAGCCGTGCTGGGTTTAATTTCTTTTATTGTTATCCTTGCAAGCTCAAACAAACACTATTGGCTGCACATTTTTAATCCACCGGGAGTTCCATTGGGTGTTAAGTTTATTCTTGTTCCTGTAGAATTTTTAAGTGTGTTCATCAAACCATTTGCATTGATCATTCGTTTGTTTGCCAATATGGTAGCCGGTCACATCATTATCATTTGTTTAATTTCTCTCATTTTCATTTTTGCTCAATTGAACCAGTACGCTGGTTGGGGAGCTTCTCCTTTAGCAATTGGCTTTACAATATTTATTTATTTTATTGAAGTGTTGGTTGCTTTTTTACAGGCATTCATCTTTACCGTGCTTACTGCCGTGTTTATCGGCCAGGCATTGGAAGGAGATCATAGCCATGAAGAAGGAGCAGCGCATCATTAAGACCGCCCCTATCCCCTAAAGGGGAATAAGAAGGCAACATTGATATAAGTAAAAAAAAGTTTTATTTTTTAATCAGATAAATTCACAATTATGCATGTTATTTTATTAGATGCGTTGGCAAATGCCGGTGGTGCTGTAGGTGCTGGTTTAGCAGCTATTGGTGCAGGTATCGGTATTGGCCAGATTGGTAAAGGTGCGTTGGAATCAATTGCACGTCAACCAGAAGCTTCGAACGATATCCGTGCAAACATGATCCTTACTGCGGCACTCGTAGAAGGAGCAGCATTGTTTGCTATTATCGTGGGCTTTCTTGCAATGGTTTTATAATCATTGCCGCACAAAACAATTTACTGCATCCGAAGTACAGGACGGAGGATGCAGTATTTTAAAAACTTATCTGAACTTATTTAAATACAGAATATGAATTTACTTACTCCCGGCTTAGGCTTATTGGTCTGGACATTGCTGGCTTTCTTAATTGTATTTTTTCTGTTGAAAAAATACGCATGGCCGGCTATCATTAAGGGCTTAACCGAAAGAGAAAAGGGAATTGCCGAGGCATTGGAAACAGCGGAAAAAGTAAGGGCAGAAATGGCACATTTGAAAAATGAAAATGAAGCTTTATTAGCAAAGGCACGTGAAGAAAGATCGCAGTTGCTGAAAGAAGCCCGTGAAACAAGAGATAAGATTGTAGGCGAAGCAAAAGATCTTGCAAAAGCAGAAGCCAATAAAATTATTATAGAAGCACAGGCTGCCATCACCCAGCAAAAAATGGCTGCGTTGACTGATGTAAAAAATCAGGTTGGTAATCTTGTCATTGAAGTAAGTGAAAAAGTATTGCGTCGTGAGCTGGCCAATAGAGCCGATCAGGAAGCATATATTAATTCATTAGCTGAAGTAGTAAAACTGAATTAAGAACAGAAGCTGTATGGTATAAGGTTTAAGCCCATATATCTTTTAACCCGAAACATTTAGCCTAAATAAATTATGCAGAATCCAAGAGTAGCAGGTCGTTATGCAAAATCACTGGTAGTGCTTGCACAGGAGCAAAATCAGCTTGAAATTGTATACGCTGATATGAAGTATTTACAGGAGCTCTGTAAGCTTAGCAGAGAATTTGTCAATCTGTTGCGCAGCCCCGTGATCAAAGGTGATACCAAAGAAAAAATTGTTGCACAGGTGCTGGGGAAAAATGTGGGATCACTTTCATCAGCCTTTATACATTTGCTCATTAAAAAAGGCCGTGAAAAAAATCTTCCTGAAATTGCATTTTCATTTATTGAACAATACAATGAAATCAAAGAGATTCACATGGTTAAACTCGTTACTGCAGAACCGGCAAGTGATGAATTGAAAACTTCCATCATTGATAAAATTAAAACAGCAACTGCGCTAAAGAATATTGAACTTGTAGCCGAAGTGAATACTTCCATTATAGGAGGCTTTCAACTGGAGTACAATGGTAATTTGGTTGATGCAAGTGTTGCAAGAGATTTGCGGGATATACAAAAGCAGTTTGAGAAAAATATATACATCAGAAATATTCGATAATAAATTTTCTAAAAAATAAAGCGTCATGGCAGATATTAAACCGGATGAGATTTCAGCGATACTTCGCCAGCAGTTAAGCAATTTCAATGTTGGTGCAGATTTGGAAGAAGTAGGTACCGTATTACAGGTGGGTGATGGTATTGCCCGTGTATATGGATTGAATAATGTTGGTTATGGTGAACTGGTAGAATTTGAAAGCGGTGTTCGTGCCATTGCTTTGAACCTGGAAGAAGATAATGTAGGTGTGGTGTTAATGGGGGAAGGAAAAAATATCAAGGAAGGTTCAAAAGTTCGTCGTACCAATCAAATTGCTTCTATTAAAGTAGGTGAAGGTATGAGCGGCCGTGTTATTAATGTATTGGGTGAGCCTATAGATGGAAAAGGACCTCTTGTTGGTGACTTATATGAAATGCCATTAGAACGTAAAGCACCGGGTGTAATCTTCCGTGAGCCGGTAAAAGAACCGTTGCAAACAGGAATCAAATCAATTGATGCCATGATTCCTATTGGCCGTGGTCAACGTGAATTGATTATTGGTGATCGTCAAACAGGTAAAACAGCTATTGCTGTTGATACCATTATCAATCAAAAAGAATTTTACGAAGCAGGCAAGCCTGTATATTGTATTTATGTAGCCATTGGACAGAAGGCATCAACCATTGCCGGTGTTATGAAAACATTGGAAGATCATGATGCCATGAAGTTTACAACCATTGTTGCAGCTTCTGCAAGCGATCCTGCACCCCAGCAGTTCTTTGCTCCGTATGCAGGTGCTGCTATTGGTGAATTCTTCCGTGATACAGGACGTCCTGCATTAATTATTTATGATGATCTTTCAAAACAGGCTGTAGCTTATCGTGAAGTATCCTTGTTACTTCGTCGTCCTCCGGGTCGTGAAGCATACCCCGGTGATGTGTTTTATTTGCACAGTCGCTTATTAGAGCGTGCAGCTAAAGTAATTAGTGATGATAGTGTAGCAAGAAATATGAATGATGTTCCTGAGAGCATTAAACATTTAGTAAAAGGCGGTGGTTCATTAACTGCTTTGCCAATTATTGAAACACAGGCAGGTGACGTATCTGCCTACATTCCAACAAATGTAATTTCAATTACGGATGGTCAGATATTTCTTGAAGGTAATTTGTTTAATGCCGGCATCCGTCCGGCAATTAACGTAGGTATCTCCGTTAGTCGTGTGGGTGGAAATGCACAGATCAAGTCTATGAAAAAAGTTGCGGGCACTTTAAAATTAGATCAGGCATTGTACCGTGAGCTGGAAGCCTTTTCTAAGTTCGGTGGCGATATGGATGCAGCAACCAAATCTGTAATTGATAAAGGAGCCCGCAACGTTGAAATTTTAAAACAAGCCCAATACTCACCTTTTGCTGTTGAGAAACAGGTAGCCATTATTTATCTCGGTACAAATGGATTGTTGAATACAGTTCCTGTAAAAAGAATTAAAGAGTTTGAAGAACAATTCTTACATGAAATGGAAACCAAGTTTCCTGATGTTTTAGCTGAGTTTAAAAAAGGAGCCTTACCTGAAGAGGGGATTAAGAAAATGGTGGAGTTGGCAAATAATTTAATCAAGCAGTTTAAAGCATAAACAGGAGTAATAATATTTCAAAAGGGAAGGTTGTAAAACCTTCCCTTTTTATTTTAAATTGAATCATCATTAGTTATTTTTTTTTTCATTAGAACATGTGGAATGGTTAGTTGTACAAACTCATTTCCTTCTACTTTATACCCTTGCTTTTCAAAAAACGAAACAGTTGCTTTGCGTGAATGCATCATAATGATTTTATAACGACGGTCACGGGCAAGATTTTCTGCAAAATTCATCAGCGAAGCACCGATTCCCTTTCCCTGTAAATTATTTTGTACAGCCATTTGCCTCAATCGGATAACTGCTGCATCAATATGGGTTAAAAAACAGCACCCCAGCATCTTTTCATCTTCGAAAGCAGCAATAAGTATATCGTTTTTTTCACGCTCTAATTCCTCAGGAGTAAAATTCAACCCAAGTGGTTTGCGTAAAATTTCATAGCGCAAATTGATCATTTGCTGATGTTCAGGAGTTCCAAAATCTATTTGTTTCAAAGCCATAAGAAGAATTAAAGCATTATGGACAAGTTACATTTTTTTGTGTAAAAACAAACAGTTGTTATATGATACCCGCCCAGTTCAAAAAAGTGTAAATGTTGATTATTTTAAAGTCATGCATTTATTCCATTTGAACTGGCTGAAAATGAGAGCTTTCAGACAATTTGTATTAACCGCTTGCTAATTGTTTAAAAACTCTATTTTTGCAACCTGTAACCAAATTATTACGACAATGTCAGACATCGCAGCAAGAGTAAAAAAAATCATCGTAGACAAGTTAGGTGTTGAAGAAACAGAGGTTAATCCTGAAGCTTCTTTTACAAATGATTTAGGAGCTGATTCTTTAGACACAGTTGAACTCATTATGGAATTTGAAAAAGAGTTTAACATTTCTATCCCTGATGAACAAGCTGAAACCATCACAACCGTTGGTCAGGCAGTGGCTTATTTAGAAGAACACGCTAAGTAATTAAATACCGCCCCAAGCGGTACAAACCTTTCTTATTACCAGGCAACTTATGCAACTCAAACGAGTAGTAGTTACCGGAATTGGTGCCCTTACACCATTAGGCAAAACTCTTGAACAATATTGGGAGGGACTGGTTAATGGTGTATCCGGCGCTGATTTCATCAAACAATTTGATTGCAGTAAATTCAAAACAAGATTTGCCTGTGAGGTAAAAGATTTTGAACCTACTACCTATCTTGATCGTAAGGAAGCACGCAAAATTGATCGCTTTACCCAGTTTGCTTTAATTGTTAGTGATGAGGCAGTGAAAGATGCCGGTATCAAAAAAGACAATGTTGATCCTGACAGAGTGGGTGTAATTTTTGCAAGCGGTATTGGCGGGTTAATTACATTCCAGGAAGAGGTAGTAAACTTTGCTCAGGGAGATGGTACCCCCCGTTTCAATCCTTTCTTTATTCCTAAAATGATTTTGGACATTGCGGCTGGACAAATCTCAATGCGTCATGGTTTCAGGGGTCCAAACTTTGCAGTTGTTTCTGCCTGTGCATCCTCAACCAATGCCATTATTGATGCGTATGATAATATTCGCCTCGGTAAGGCAGATATTGTTTTAACCGGTGGTAGCGAAGCGGTTGTTAGTGCTGCCGGTGTCGGTGGTTTTAATGCCATGAAAGCATTGAGCGAACGCAATGACGATCCTGCAACAGCAAGCCGGCCATTTGATAAAGACCGTGATGGCTTTGTAATGGGGGAGGGTGCCGGTATGCTGATATTAGAAGATCTTGAACATGCACTAAACCGTGGCGCAAAAATTTATTGTGAAATAGCAGGTGGCGGTGCTACAGCCGATGCACACCATATCACAGCTCCGCATCCGGAAGGACTGGGTGCTAATAATGTAATGAAAGTGGCTTTAAAAGATGCAGGCATGCAGGCATCTGATATTGACTATATTAATGTGCACGGAACTTCAACACCTTTGGGCGATATAGCTGAAACCAAAGCAATATTAAAAGTATTTGGTGAGCATGCTTATCATCTCAATATCAGCTCTACCAAATCAATGACAGGTCATTGTCTTGGTGCAGCCGGCGCTTTGGAAGCCATTGCCTGTATTATGAGTGTAGTGCATGATATCATTCCACCTACAATTAATCATTTTACCGATGATCCCGATCTGGATCCTAAATTAAACTTCACTTTCAATCATGCAGAGAAACGCACTGTTCGGGCGGCTTTGAGCAATACATTTGGCTTTGGCGGACATAATGCTTCTGTGATTGTAAAAAAATATTCCTGATTTACATTAGATTTGTTACAGCATCTGCGTAAAGAAAGTTTTTCTTTTTGCAAGATGTTGATCTGAAAAACTTATGGTGCGGAACTTCGTCCGTCAAATATTACCTGCAAAAAATAAATTCGAAAGTAACCTTCGCAATATTCTGGGCTATAGCCCAGGGGATCTCGTTTTATACAGAACCGCTTTAAGCCACCGTTCAATTAAAGAAGGCAGTGATCAGAATAATGAGCGAATGGAGTTTCTGGGTGATGCAGTGTTAAGTGCGGTAGTTGCTGATTATCTGTTTAAAAAGTATCCTTACAAAGGCGAAGGTTTTCTTACAGAAATGCGGAGTAAAATGGTGAACCGTGTTACACTCAATGATATTGCTGTAAGGATGGGACTGAAAAAAATAACCATTTACAATAAGGGTGATAACTCGCTTAAAATATCCCAGATATTTGGGAATACTTTAGAAGCATTATTAGGGGCTATCTATCTTGATTTGGGTTATAATAAAACAAAGAAGTGGATCATGAAAAATGTGATTGTTCCTTACTTGTTTATGGAGGAACTGGAGTTGCTGGAGATCAATCATAAAAATAAACTGTACGGATGGGCGAATAAGAATGGCAAGGCACTGGAGTTTGAAACCATTGATGAACGTTTGGAAAATGGTCGTCGTTTGTTTACAATTGGTGCAGTGGTGGATGGCGAAATTATTTCAGAAGGTAAAGCATTCAATAAAAAAGATGCCAGCCAGATTGCAGCACAAATTGCAGTAGAGAAATTAGGATTACAGGAAAAATAATATCCATCCTGCGTTAAAGGTTGGAAAGATAGGAGCGGAGACGAAGGGATTCGAACCTTTCGCATTTTCGTTTAATTTCATTTATCTGCTATTAGCTGAAATACCTTTAAATAAAGGAATACAGAAAACGGGGTTAAAATGTACTAAACCTAATGTGCAAAATAATTGCTCCCCTTTTTGCTCCCCTTTTAAGTTTTGAGTTATCTTTATTGCAAGTTAAAAGCAATAACATGGGTACTATTCGTTTTGAATTACGCAAAGAGAAGATTGATAAGCAAGGCAAATCCCCGATTCGTTTAATCTATCAAATCAAAGGGCAGCGCAAATACTTCAACACAGGATTAAAGACCTTGCCTGCATGTTGGGATGATCACAATCAACAAACAATATACGTTGAGAAAAGGGCAGCTAAGAAATTAACCCCTACTATTGATTATAGTTTATTCTTTACTGACAAAGAAGTAAAAAAACTCAATAATGATCTTTCAGATTTAATAAAAACCATTGCTGCAATTGAACAGAGGTTTGAACTGGATCGTATTGTTTATTCTGCTGAAATGGTAACCGATAAACTGAAAGCAAGCAAACATCCAGTAACCAAGAAAGACGATAGCAGTAAGGTGTTATTTGACTTTATAGACAGGTATATTCAGGACAACGCAAGTACAAGGGAAGAGGGGAGTTTGCAGGTTTACCGGTCGCTAAAAACTCATTTGCATGATTTTCAGAAACAAGTGAAAAGGCGGATCACATTCGATTCAATCGATTATAAATTCTTTCAGGACTTTCAAACTTTCTTAATTACAGACACGGGAACAACTACCAATAGGAAAGGTGAAACCGTACAACGTAAAGCGTTAAGCAATTCCACAGCGGGAAAGCAGTTAAGCACAATTAAAACCTTTCTGAACTATGCTAAGAAGCATGGTATTGAAGTTTCAGACAAATACAGAGAGTTTACAATTAAAAGGGATTCGTTGGAAGTAATTGCCCTTACAAATAGAGAGTTTGAAAGCATTTACTATTTAGACCTTTTCAAGAATAAGAAGCTATGCCAGGTTCGTGATGTTTTCTGTTTAGGATGTACAACAGGATTAAGATATTCAGACCTTGCCCAATTAAGACGTGAACACATTAAGGAGGATGAAATAAAGTTGACAGTTACCAAAACGAAACAACCCTTAACCATTCCCCTAACCCCTTTTTCAAAATCAATATTAGCAAAGTACAACCATCAATTAAAACCACTGCCAATCATCAGCAATCAGAAAATGAACGACTATGTAAAAGACCTTTGTAAGTTGGCGGGCATTGTTGATCCGGTGGAAATCGTACGTTTCAAAGGAACGAAGAGAGAGGCGGTAACATATCCCAAATATGAACTAATCGGAAGTCATACCGGAAGGAAGACATTTGCAACATTATCGCTTGAAAAAGGGATGAGTGCTGAACAGGTTATGGCAATTGGTGGATGGAAAGACTATAAGAGTTTCAAACGTTATGTGAATGTAACTGACACACTTAAAAGAACCGTTATGCTGAAGGCTTGGGGCGGAGTTCTTAGTGATGTGAAACTAAAAGTAATGTAAAATAGAAGCAATGAATACGAATTATCAATTAGATACGCTACTTTTTATAGCTGGATATAATTACGATTTAACAATTCGTGATTTGACAGACCATCCTAAGCATAAATATTCATCAGATTACACACTTGAAGCGATTAAAGCGATAATTGATTATGAAGTTGAGTTTGGTATTCAAGATTATGTTATGAAGCAGTTAGAATTAAACTCTATCGATACTAGAATAAGGAAATTGAAATCAGATTTTATTGAAAAAGAATTTGCTCCTTTGGGTGTGTTAGACTTTCCCGAGGTGAGTCATCTTCTTTATTATGGCTTCGACATTCGGCTTAAAAGTCCACAAATAACAATTGAGGGCATTTTAAAGTACATGGATGAAAAGAATATGTTGTTTCATATTGTGACTTTAGAAAAATACATTACAGAGTTGCCAATTTATGATACAAATTATTTTGGAAAGAAGTATAGTGAGATTTCAGTCGAAGAATTGAAGTTTGAAATGCTTGAATATGTAATTAATGGGGCAATGTTTGCAAAGTGGTATATTGAATTACTTAATCGAAGGCGGGAACTAGAAGCTTTAGGCATTGATGATATTGTAACCCCAAAAAACTATATTAAAAACGACACTGTATTAAAAGAGCCAGGTAAGTACTTTTATCACATAATGAAAGAATATTTCCTGCAAGGCTGTAAGATACTTAACGATTCTCACATTGCTAATGTGGCAACATTAAACACAGATTTAAAGAAAAATAAGATAAACGAGGAGCATGCTCGTGTTCTTGAGAATAGTTATAAAAATTCTGACCACAAGACAAGTGTCAAACGATTTGCAGCCTTATATAAAAGGCTACTAAATGATTTTGTAGGTGTAAATAAAAATGCATACAATGAGGTTGAACGAAGATATAATGAGTTGATGAAAAAATACGAACACATTGACATCTCAAAATAGCATACCTCGTAATACCCCGTATACACTTAAACTGGTAATAGTTTTGCAATTGTAACACAATTGATAAACTTAAATCAGTTCAACATGAGTAATCCGTTCGAATTAATTCTTACACAAATTGAGGAAGTAAAAACAATACTTAACTGCACTCCTTCACCGACGCAATCCAAACAGATTGAAATAATAGATCGTGCCGAGCTTTGCAAGCGTTTGGCCATTACTGAACCTACTGCAATAAGATGGGAAAGAAAGGGAGTTATCCCCTGTTTTCGAATCGGGTCTTCAGTTCGGTACAACTGGCAGTCAGTAGTTGAAGCATTGGAAAACAAAAAGGGGGTAATATGATTCAGCATACCACCCCAGAAAGAATTCCAAGTCAAGACAAAGTTAACGTATTTGTTCTTCTTGATTTGTTAGAAAAAAACAGCTTATTAAGTCTTGACAGGTTCGATAAAAAAAGAAAAGCACAACTTCTGAAAGTTTTTGAATCTTTCTACAGCTCACCTAAAACAATGATGGAGTGTGAAGTTGAAACAGGAGTAATGCGGTCAAATATTTGTTGGTACAAACAGAACCTTATAAAGGCGAGTTTAATTTCGGTAATTGACAAGCGTAATTGCACAATAACCAAACACAAAGCAACAGTATTAACAACGAACCCCGCCCTATTTCCAAATACGCCACAGATGCGAATTTTTGAAAGTGTTACGATTTCAAAATCTGGAACACTTTAAATACTTGTGATGATTGATTATTTGAAAATCTGGATTGAAGATACTACGCAAATCGATCTTGTTAAAAAACTCCCTTTCTTGTCATTCAAACAAGAACACGACACAGATACGGGGGAGTTGATTAAAGGAAGTTTAAGGGCAGAATGGAAATCATTTAAACTTAGATTTCTTTCAGACACTAGACTTGAGATTGCGGGGAGTTTGCACAAGTTTTGGCATGGCGGCAACGAAGGTGATTTTACTTACCCTGAAATAGTTAGTTCTATTGACGAGGTTTGTAATGCTTTGCAACTAAACCCGAACACAGCACAAATCAAAAACCTTGAGTGTGGGTTTAATATCTGCCCAAATTTGCCTGCGTCGGAAATTATTGAGGAAATACTTGTTTATAAAAATACCCGCCCAAATCGTCCGTATGAAGGCATGAATGAGGGATTTTTTTTTATTGAATTTGCAAAGTCTGAAAGATACTTTAAGGTTTACGATAAAGGACGCCAATACAAAACAGCCAATACATTAAGAGTTGAGGCGAAATTTATGAGATCAAGAGAACTTGTAAATTTTGGAGTTAATCACCTGTCTGACTTAAAAAGTAAAAAAACCTTATCTCTATTAGGTAAGAAAACCTTGCAAGAGACAAAAAATTTAGTGTTTAACGATAGCACTATAAACACACAAGAGCTGAATCTGAAAGATCGTGAACTGTATAAACGTTTATGCAATCCAAATGAGTGGGTGCATCGAAAAGGGAAAAGCTGCACTGGTTACAGAAATGAAAAAAGGTTTGTTGAATTGGTTAATCACTACGGAACAAAAAAACACAGCAATACTATTTCAGATTTGATTGAGGGTAAACTTACCCAACTATTACAAACACCAAGCTGCACAGTTTTCTTATCTAATTATACTTTGAAATCCTTGCAAATACCATACTGCCAAACAAGCGGGGGTAAGTTGCAGAGGGAAAAGACTAAAGAGGGTAAGTTTTATAGTTCCAGGATTGTGGTTGATAAGAAGGCGCACCAAAGCCGGCACAATAACAATTGCCCCAGAAACAAATTTCGAAACAAAATCAACAAATTAAAATCTAAGATGGTTACCGTCAAAGCAATTCCCTGCTACGTTCATAATTAAATCGGAATGAAAGACACAGACATTACGAAAATCTATCAGTTTAACCGTTCATTCAACAAGTTTAAAGAAATGTATGGTCTTGCCGAGTTTACTCAATTTGAATTTTGGGTTTTTTATGCAATATGCAAAAGGCAAGGCGACAGTGGATGCACTTATGAAATGCTAAAACTTGATTTAAAAAAGAACAACAGAACTGGGTCTAGCAATTCAATTCGGCGGGTTGTTAAGAAACTTTTAGACCTTGACTGGATATTTCTATCCAACACAAAACCAGTTAAATACAAAACAAGTATTTTAGGTTGGAATGTTCTATTTGATGTTAAAGCCAAAATACATCCTAAGCGAAACAGAAAAAGGAATTATTGAACCCACCCCCTTAACATAATTTTGATTCCCCCATAAGTTGATGCCCCCCATTCTGTATGTGTTACTAATCATTTCTGCACACCTCCCCCACTTTAGGAAAGGGGTACATTTTGTATCTCATACACACACATGATGAAAGTTAGGTTTAAAAAAGTTTTGAAACATAACACACTCATTTTTATTTCTGTTTAGGTAAGTAGTTGCTAATTGTTTATACATAGCTAACAAAGGGGTATGGGTAGATCAGATTGAACATACACATATTTTGAAAGTAAGTTTTTACTCTCTATTACTCATAAAATAGTTAATCAAGTTGGTTTAGTCTTTCTATACAATCTACCTGCCCACTACGTGCACCTTTTTTGTAGAATATTTTAGCTTCCTTCAATTTTCCTGCTTTTTCTTTTGCCATCCCTATTTGAAAAAGGACTTTATCGTTTTTGTTTAAATGGTAGGACTTTTCAAGGTAAAAAGATGCTGTACTATACATCTCTGTATAGTAATAGCATTTACCAATTAATGAGCAAAACCAAACATCATCTAGGTTTAAAGCTTCATAGGGATTTAGTAATTTGAGAGCTTTTCTATACTCTTTATTTTGAAAATATTCGTCTGCACTGGTTAGTGTGGCGAACCCTACTCTTTTCCATTCAGCTTCTTGTTCTTTACGGACTCTTTTATTCTCTCCTAATAGCTTTAAAGTGTTATTGTTAATTATAATTGGGGTTGGATCAGGTACTTCCAATACAGCAGGTTTTATAATGGGAGTTGTTTTACTGCCTAGCCCTTCGTTATTGTAGGAATTATCTGAATCATTTTTGCCTTTTAAAAGCCCCCTGTTATAGCCTTGTTGGTAGTTGTCTAAAGATTCTCCAAGTAGGAGGACTGGTGTAACGGGTGGGGGCGGCGATACACATCCAATTTTATTATAGCAATACCCAGACTTATAACCATCATTAAATCCTAAATTATATTTTGTTTGACCGATAGAAAAAAATGGCAGTAGAAGTAGGATTAGGATTAGTTTTTTCATGGCAATGCTTTTAGAATTAAAAATACAAAAAAAGCCAAGTTATACATAAGAAAATACTCTTATAAAAGTACTATGATATTACTCAGGTAAATAATCAGGGTAAAAACCGTCATTTGTTTTGTTTTGTACCCCTTCTCTCTTGACTTCTTTTTTTGTGAATCGATCCAACTCTTCATACCAATCATTTACTGAATGACCCTTATTTCTGTAATACTGTTTAAGTAACCTTGTATGCTCAATTGTCATGTGGAACGTATTGCCATTTTCTGTAATTGTGTAAAGTCCTGTATTTGGGTTGTGTCTTATTCCAGATAATTCTAATGGAAGCGGTTTTTTTGGGCGTCGCATGCAACAAATGTAAAAAGATGTTATCTTGGAAATGCAAAGAAAACCAAAACCATAATGAAATATTTACCCCTGATTATATTTATCCTGTTTTCTCTTTCATGCAGTTCTCAGGATTGTAGCAAATTGCCACTACATTTTACTTCTTACGAATCCGCACTAAGGCAAGTTAAAAACTCTTCCTTTAGAATCAGCGAGAAGGTGAACACAAATAACAGTAGCTGGATTGAGGCTGCGAGTTATTATAGTTGTGACGGTGTTACGGGTTATTTCATTTATAAAGCAAAGGGGAAGGAGTACATACATGCAGGTGTGCCGTTGCACATGTGGAATGGGTTTAAAGCTGCGAGTTCGAAGGGGGGAATTTACAATCAACAAATAAAAGATAAGTACAAGCTTAATTTATAAATTTATTGTTATGTTCAAAATTAGTTCGGTTTGCATTTTGATATTAATTGTCGGCACCACGATAACTGCGAATTCACAAGAAATTCAAGAGGATAAAACATCTTTTACTACAGGAGTTAGAACTATTATCTCAACTGCTTTTGATTTTGAATATAGGAATGTCTGTAAGGCGGGCGTTATAAAAGACCCAAATAAGGCGAGTGTGCTTTATTTCTTCATGATGTTTATGTATGACAAACAAGGATTTGCAGAAGTTTCAGAGGGGGATATTATTTACATAACATTCAAAAATAAATCTGTACTTCAGGTACCTTTTGATGGTGACCCTGCGAAATCTGATTTCAAGTCTTTGTTGCGAATTGCATTTACATTGTCAGAAGACTATATTAAGGAAATTATAAAAGACAATAGCCTAGTCACTGAAGTGAGGATAGAAAGTAGGGACGGATATAAAGTAATTCAGTTTGAAATTCCATTAATATCCGGATTAAAATTACATGGAGTTATGAAAATGTTATACAACAAACTACATGAAACGAATTAAACTACGGATTGATTTATAAAAGCCACTGTAAAAACAGCGGCCGATAAGTTAAAAGCCCAAATTATGGGCATCGTAAATTTAGCCATTAAAATTAGAAAATCGAAATAATTTGCTCCCCTTTTTGCTCCCCGTCCCTAAAATAACAAAGCAACTAACTGATTAACAGTTAATTGCATTATTGAAGTGGCGGAGACGAAGGGATTCGAACCCTTGATACAGTTTCCCGTATACACACTTTCCAGGCGTGCTCCTTCAACCACTCGGACACGTCTCCTGAAGGGTTGCAAAAATACAGGTATCGCCCTTAGCCCCCGAATAAATTTTGTGCATTTAAGGTTGTTGCAGCAATTATTTCAAATGCTGTTATTCCCTTGGCTTCAACTAATTTATCAACAATATATGGAAGATAGGAAGGCTCATTTCTTTTCCCTCTGAATGGCACCGGTGTTAAATAAGGGGCGTCCGTTTCAAGAACCAGGAACTCAGTTGGTATCTGTTTGATGACCTCGTCAAGACCTGAATTTTTATAGGTGATCACCCCACCAATGCCTAACAAAAAGCCCAGATCAATGATCTGTTTTGCTTCGTTAGCAGTGCCGCCAAAACAATGAAAAATTCCACGAAGTTTTCCGTTTTGATTTTGTTTTACAAGATCAATACAATCTTGCAGTGAATCACGGCTATGAATAACAATAGGGAGATGATGTTCTGTTGCCCAATCGATCTGCAATTGAAATGCTGCTTTCTGTTCTTTAATAAAAGTTTTAACCCAATAGTAATCCAAGCCAATTTCACCCACTGCAGCAAAAGGTCTTTTCTTGAGCCACTCTTCTACGAGTTTTAATTCTTTGATATAATTTTCTTTTACCGAGCAGGGATGGAGCCCCATCATCGCAACGCATTTTCCGGGATATGCTTCCTCCAGCTTCAACAAATCGGAAATGGAGCTGCTGTCAATATTGGGTAAATAGAATTTTGAAACCCCCACTTGTTCAGCCCGTTGGATAACTTCTGCAATATCATGTTTAAATTCAGTGAGGTAGAGATGGGTATGTGTATCAATCATAAAATTAAGGAGGGTAAAACTAATGTCTTCTGGTGATATTTCGGGTATCTAAAAATCCCAGCTATCAGTCCATAGTACCAAAAAAGAATTTTAACAGCATTTAAACCAACCTTCCATCACACAGTCCTTATATAGTTCCATTTAATTAAAAACCTTAAACAAAGCGTATACCATGAAAACAAGCAACATTCTCTCAAAAAGCACATTGGCATTCATGCTGTTAGGTGCTTTAACTTTTACAGCCTGTAAAAAAGAAAACAGTTCAGCCAAAGCTGATGAAAATGCAACAATTGAAAGTACTGCCAGCAATACAGAAGCTGAAGCAGCTTATGAAGATGTATTTGACAATACCATGGGTATTGGCGTTGAAACCGGCGAAGATCTGGGTATTACCGGAAGCGTAGGTATTTATGGACGTATGGAAGCTGGAAACTATACAGGGCGGGTTGATAGTATCCGTTGTTTCACCATTACTGTTGTTCCACAGCAATTGGGAGTATTCCCAAAAAAAGTTACCATTAATTTCGGAACTGGTTGTGTTGGTCGTGATGGCAAGCTCCGCAAAGGCAAGATCATTACAGTATATACAGGCCCAATGCGTGCACCGGGAAGCAAGGCAACTACAACATTTGATGGTTATAAAGTTGATAGCATGGCCGTAGCCGGTTCACATGAGGTGATTAATGTAAGCACCAGTAACAATAAGATTTTCACTACCAAGGTTATTGAGGGTAAACTTATATGGGATAGTGGCCGTTGGGTAAAATGGGGCAGTTTAGGAACTGTGGCCCAGATTGAAGGTAACGGCACTCCTTTTTTCCCGATAGATGATATTTTCTCAATTACCGGGGGTGGCCGTGGCGAAAACAGCAGAGGAAATAGCTGGGGACATGAAGTTATTGAGCCCCTGATTAAGAAATTCACCTGTCGCTGGATTTCAAAAGGTGTTTTACGTATCAGGTTTAACGATACAAATGCTGTATTGAATTTCGGTAACGGAGAGTGCGATAATAAAGCAGTACTTACCGTAAATGGCAATAGTAGAATCATTACTTTACCCTAAGAAAAAACACTTGTATCTGATAAAAGAAATTGTACCTTAGCGAAAGTTTTCATAGGGTACGGATTAAAAACGGGCCAGGGTTTCCACCCCGGCCCTCCTTTTTTACAATACTTTTTTTCCAATTGCTTCAAAACGGTAACCCTCAACCGAAAACAATTTCAGGCATTCACCCAAAGCAAATTTCATATTCGGAAAGGCCTTTTCACTGTCATGAAATACAATAACAGACCCGGGCCCGGCTTTCCTTTTTACATATTCGAAACATTTTTGAGGACTGATGGTCGTATCAAAATCAGCACTTAACACATTCCACATAATAATCCTATATGGCGGATTAGCTTCTTGTAACAGCTTTGCCTTGAAAGCATTTATTTTTCCATAAGGGGGTCTGAAAAGATCAGAATCAATCCAATGAGCAGCTTCTTTTACGTTATTCAACCAAAGTTTATCATCAGTTTCAGACCCATTGAGATGATTGTGGGTATGATTGCCAACACGATGGCCTTCCATTAAAATGCGTTTATAAATCCCTGGGTGATCAGCCACATTTTTGCCGATACAAAAAAAAGTTGCTTTTGCATTATATTTCTTGAGTTCATCTAAAACAAACGGTGTTGCTACAGGATGGGGACCATCATCAAAAGTGAGATACATGATCTTTTCATTTGTTGGTATTTCCCAGGTGAGGTTTGAAGGAAACATCATCCGAAGCCACCAGGGGGTTGTAGTGATATAACGCATAATTGAAATTAGTACACAAAACCATATCCTGTAATCTGAATCAGTAAAGCAGCATAAAAAAAACGTTTACCTTTCTTTGAAAGAACCATTGTTTGTGTTTGTGGCGACAATAGTTCGTTGGCAAACAGTCTTTCAGCTTCATGGTTTTTTGATGCGGTAGTGCCCGAAAGGATCGCTTCTGCACAATATTTTTCCAGCAAGTCCGGTAAGGTTTGATAAAACAATGATGTACTGATAAACACATCAGCACCCAATACTTTATTACCTGTAGATGCAATGAAGCCAACAATACTGCTGTCTTTCATTCTTAGCTGCTGTAAGAAATAATGCATATACAAATTACTGGTATCTGTAATTTTTTTATTGCCAAGCAAGACAGCATAGGAAGAAGAACTGGTTTGATTGTTTTGCTTCAGCAAACGTCTTATTTCATCCCACACTTTTGTTTGATTTTTAGCGGTATCAATAATATTCTGTAAACCACTCCCTGTTGTTCCCCTGTAAGTAAATTTTTTTTCAGCGCTACTCCAACGGGCTTCTTCAATACAATAAACCGGAACAATATGTTGCTTTCCTGAACTGAGAATGGTGTCTTTGGCAAATACCCTGTCTTGTCTGCCTCCCATTACAATTTCACCGCTTTTGATGATAAGGTCTTTGCCACTTTTATTTTCAACTACAAGAATATTAATATTGTCAACCATATAGTTTCCCCGTTCCTTGATTTGAACCGTTCCTTTGCCCATACCTGTTTTCAATGAAATGCTGGATGGATTTACAACGCTTCTGTCATCTGCCTTCTCCAATCGTTTGATGGGAATGATTTTAAGATGACGAAACACAATAGCACTGTCGTACTCTACAACCAAAGAAGGAAATGTAAAATCAGATTGTGCATATACAGTATTGCAGATCAACAGAAAAAAAACCAGCCATTTCATAGCCCGATAAAAGTAATGGAAATAAGGGTGAACAATAACCTTACTTCTTCACTGGTTTCATTGAGGCAGAAATGAATGCATGTTTGAGTTTATCTTTGCCGCATGAGTGTAAGAGTACGTTTTGCTCCCAGTCCCACGGGAGGTTTGCATTTAGGTGGTGTACGCACCGTATTATATAATTATTTATTTGCTAAACATCATGGTGGTGAATTTGTGCTGCGTATAGAAGATACCGATCAAACACGTTTTGTAGCAGGTGCAGAAGAATACATTTTTAATTGTTTGAAATGGTGTGGCCTGCAGCCCGATGAAAGCCCGGTACAAGGAGGTCCTTATGGTCCTTACAGACAAAGTGAGCGCAAAGAGATGTATCGTAAGTATGCTGAAACATTAGTAACGCATGGTCATGCTTATTATGCATTTGATACCAGGGAAGAACTGGAGCAAATGCGTGAATCATTTAAAACGGAAGAAAATACCTCTCCCCAATATGATCATAACATCCGTAAAAAAATGCGGAACAGTTTAACATTGACAGATGTTGAAGTAAAAGAATTATTGGAA
>JBKJNM010000043.1:0-6603 GCA_046593655.1 Lacibacter sp.
TCCTCTGAAAGATGCTGAAGAAAATCTTTGTAATTGGCCGTATTTAATTGCAGTTCGAGCACATTGATCATATTTAAAAATCATAATAGTCAGTTGCCGGTAAACTTGGAGGGCTCCTGTTTCATGTGTTTCTTGAAGGCTGTTTTAAAATTACCCATATTACTGTAACCTACTTTTTTTGCTACCTCTTTGATGGAGTATGTACCTTTTATTAGCAGCTCACCTGCCTGTTGCATTCTTTTTTGCTGATAGTATTCATAAATAGGAACGCCGAAAATTGATTTAAATATTTTCTTCAATTTTGTAGAACTCATGGTAGCTTTTCTTGATAGCTCTTCAATTGACTTGGGTTTATCTGTAAAATTTTCCACTAATAATTTTTCTATTCTCAAAACAGTATAAATGTCTTCATGTTTAATATTGCTTTGCACATCGGCCAATGAAACACGTGAATGAATGCGTGTAAAAAACCGTTCCATTAACAATTGAATTCTGTTCTGCAGGTGCAATTCCGGTAAAGGCGAAACAAGATCTTCCTGCATGATTTCATTCATCAGGTCATAATATCCTTTGTCGAGAGGCTCCATGGTAAAGCTTCTGCTTTTTAAAGCTAGATAAGCAGGTAAAATATCGTCAAACAATTCTATCCCCATCAGTTTACCCAACCATTCTTTGGGGATGAGGATATTAACAGCTTTGAAGCGGGTTCCTTTTGTTCCAAGATAATACCAATCAAATAAGGAGCTGGTTAAATAAGCAACAGCAATCGTTTCTTTTTCTTTCTCCAGCACATGGTTATCAATTCCGATAGAAATATTTTTATCAACAATCAGTTCATCAAAGCGAAGTGTATAATATTCATGTTCATCTTTTTTACGACGAACAAACCAATCTGTATGCATCGTGCAATTCACAATGTTTACATCAAGACCACTGGGTATTTGCAAAACCCGGTAATATCCGCTGGCAATTTCTTCAGGAAAAAACAACCAGTTATCCTTCAGTTTAACATGCAAGGCTGCTGCCAGATCTTTGATCATCTCGCTGTAACTGGAATGAATATATTCAAAGGAAAACATAAACGATTTGTTCCTATAAAGTACACAATCAAACACATAATGCAATGACTAATAACGAACAGGGTTTCTTTTCTTAAACCAGATGTATTGACGCACGTTCATCCAAAAAGCAATAAAAAGGTAAATGATCAGAGGTGAGCCCATTGTAAGGAAGGAGATATAAATAAAATACTTACGGATAGTACTGGTGGCGATGCCCATTTTTTCGCCCAACCAGGTGCAAACACCAAATACATTCCATTCGATGATATGACGCAGACGGTTCATAGTATTTATTTACTAGCTAAAGATACTTCAAACCACCACTCTTTCATAAGGATCGTTTAAAAAGTTGATCATATTTCGGTAAATTCGCAGCACTTATTGCAGTTCATAGTTCATGGCCCATGGTTCATCGTCAGTTGCAGCCATCAACTATCAACTATGAACTATGAACCTTCTAAACTTAAATCAATGGTATTCGATCTCGACCTCATCAAAAAATTGTACAGCAACTTTGGCAGCCGTATTGATGCTGCCCGTAAAGCAACCGGCAAACCATTAACGCTTACCGAAAAAATATTGTATGCCCACCTGTGGCAGGGAGCAGCTACCACTGCTTTTGAAAGAGGAAAAGATTATGTGGAGTTTGCACCCGACCGTGTGGCCATGCAGGATGCTACCGCTCAAATGGCATTGTTGCAATTTATGCAGGCTGGACGTACAAAAGTTGCAGTACCATCTACCGTTCATTGCGATCATTTGATTCAGGCCGAAGTTGGTGCTGTTGCCGATCTGTCAAAAGCAAAAACACAAAACAAAGAAGTGTACGATTTCCTGGCTTCTGTTTCTAATAAATACGGAATTGGTTTCTGGAAACCGGGTGCAGGCATTATTCACCAGGTGGTTTTAGAGCAATATGCTTTTCCGGGTGGAATGATGATTGGTACTGACAGCCATACGGTAAATGCCGGTGGCCTTGGCATTGTTGCTATTGGTGTTGGCGGTGCCGATGCCTGTGATGTAATGGCAGGCTTACCGTGGGAACTTAAATTCCCGAAACTGATTGGTGTTAAGCTGACTGGTAAATTAAGTGGCTGGACAGCTTCGAAAGATATTATTTTAAAAGTGGCCGGCATACTAACTGTAAAAGGCGGTACCGGTGCTATACTTGAATATTTTGGTGATGGTGCAAAATCATTATCATGCACCGGCAAAGGAACTATTTGTAATATGGGTGCCGAAATTGGTGCCACCACTTCTATTTTTGGCTATGATGCAAAAATGGGCGAATATTTAAGAGGAACCGGCAGATCAGAAATTGCAGATGGTGCCGATGCCATTGCAGCACACCTTACCGGTGATGATGAAGTGTATGCAAATCCTACAGCATATTTTGACCAGGTTATTGAAATTAATTTATCTGATCTGGAACCACATATTAACGGGCCATTTACACCCGACCTTGCCTGGCCCATTTCAAAATTTGCCGATGCCGTTAAAATAAATGGCTGGCCCGAAAAATTAGAAGTTGGTTTGATAGGTTCATGCACCAATTCTTCTTACGAAGATATTACCAGGGCTGCTTCCATTGCCAAACAGGCAACTGATAATGGTTTTAAAGCAAAAGCAGAATTTACCATTACACCCGGTTCGGAGCAGGTTCGCTATACAGTTGCAAGAGATGGTTATCTGGATACGTTTGAAAAAATGGGCGGCGTAGTTCTTGCCAATGCCTGTGGGCCATGTATCGGGCAGTGGGCAAGGCATTCAACCGATCCCAACCGGAAAAATTCAATCGTTACATCTTACAATCGTAATTTTTCTAAAAGAAATGATGGCAATCCCAATACACATGCATTTGTGGCTTCGCCCGAAATTACAACTGCACTAACTATTGCCGGTTCACTTTTATTTAATCCGCTTACTGATTATCTCACCAACGATAAAGGAGAAAAATTTAAATTAGAAGAACCATTGGGTATTGAAATGCCACAAAAAGGCTTTGCGGTGGAAGATGCAGGGTTTCAGGCCCCTGCAGCAGATGGCAGTAAAGTAGAAGTTTTGGTGTCGCCAACAAGCGACCGTTTACAAATACTTGAACCATTTTCCGCCTGGGAAGGAACCGATTTAAAAGGATTAAAATTATTGATTAAAGCAAAAGGAAAATGTACTACCGATCATATTTCTATGGCTGGTCCGTGGTTAAAGTTTCGTGGCCATTTGGATAATATCAGCAACAATATGCTGATTGGTGCGCTGAATTTTTTCAATGAAAAAACAGACACCGTAAAAAATCAACTTACCGGTGAATACGGAACTGTACCCGGTACACAAAGAGCATATAAAGCTGTCGGTTTAGGAACTGTTGTAGTTGGTGATGAAAATTATGGTGAAGGTTCATCGAGAGAACATGCGGCGATGGAACCAAGGTTCCTGGGTGTACGTGCCGTGCTTGTAAAATCATTTGCAAGAATTCATGAAACCAATTTAAAAAAGCAGGGCATGTTGGGATTAACTTTTGCCGATAAGGAAGATTATAATAAAATACTGGAAGATGACAGTATTGACATCATCGGCTTAACCAGCTTTACTCCAGGCAAACAACTGCAAATGGTATTTAATCATGCTGATGGAACTGCGGATACCATCACTGTAAACCATACCTATAACGAACAGCAGATTGAGTGGTTTAAAGCCGGTGCTGCATTAAATGTGATCCGTTCTGACTTTGCAAAAGGATAATATGCTGAAATAGATCAAAAGCTTAATAGTGATAGTCCCGCTGAAAAGCGGGACTTTTATTTCCTGCCAGCTTCCATCTTTTCTTTTTAATTTTAAACCATGGCTGATGAAAATAAAAAATACAGACTTGATAAAACAGTTTTCCAGGCAATGAGTGTGGAAGAAGCAGATGATTATATGAGAGACTACAGAAATTACAGTTGGAAAGAACGTTTGAAGATATCATTTTATTTAACCAGCCTTGCTTATGGATTTGATGTAAATCATCCGCCAAAAATGGATAAAACTATTTTTAGTATATCCAAACATTCCTGATGGAAATATTTTTCAAGACGATTTTCGGGATTTCATTCAGTCATTGAATGATCAACAGGTATCCTAAATCATTGTTGGAGGTTTTGCTGTTATATTACACGGACATGGAAGGGTTACGGGTGATCTTGATATTTGGGTAGACCAAACAGAAGAAAATTATTACGGTTATTAAAAGCTTTCAGACAATTTCATATGCCTGTTTTTGACATGACAAAAGAGAACTTTCTGCATCATGAAAATTGGGATGTATTTAAATTCGGAAGAAAGCCAGTTGCCATTGATATCATGACGAAAGTGAAAGGGCTCAGCTTTAAAGAATGTTATGATTTGTCCACTTTTTTTGAAGATCAGGAATTAAAAGTAAGAACACTTCATCTGAATCATTTGCTGCAAGCAAAAAAGGAAGCAGGAAGATTAAAAGATCTTGATCATATACAGCAGTTGATGAAAAAATAAATACTCCACCTAATTTCACCACTCATCACATCCTGTTTTTTCTTACTTTTCTCTGCCTAACTTTAAGCTACAAATTCAACATCATGAGAAAGTTATTCAGTTTGCCAATCGCCTTCCTTTTGTCTTTATCCTTACTGGCACAACAAACACAAAAGCCTCCTTTGCATGGCAAACAATGGATGGCCATTACCGGCAAACCATTAGCAGCAACAGCAGGTTCCATGATCTTTCAAAAAGGTGGTAATGCTGTTGATGCAGCATGTGCAATGTTGGGAGCAACCTGCACCATGTGGGATGTATTAAGCTGGGGGGGTGAAACGCAGGCACTTATTTACAATCCTAAAACAGGAAAAGTAATCGGCATTAATGCATTGGGAGTAGCACCAACAGGGGCTACTGTCGAATTCTATAAAAGTAAAGGATATAATTTCCCTCCACAGTATGGTCCCCTTTCTGCTGTTACACCCGGCACTGTTGGTGGCTTATGTTTAATGTTGGCGAACTATGGTACTATGAGCTTAAAAGAAGTGCTTGCACCATCTATGCAATTGGCAGCAGGTTATCCTATTGATGCGCAAACAGCCAACAGTATGGAACGTGGTAAACAAATGATTAAAGAATGGCCTTACAGTAAAAAAGTTTTTCTTCCCCATCCTGGTGAAAAAAGAGAAGCTCCTGAAGCAGGAGAAATTTTTGTACAAAGAGATTTATTGGAAACACTTAAGAAGATGGTGGAAGCTGAACAGCAAGCGTTGAAGAAAGGAAAAAGTCGAAAAGAAGCAATCATGGCGGCGTACGATCGTTTTTATAAAGGTGATATTGCAAAAGAGTTTGTGCGTGGTTGCCAGGAACAGGGTGGATTAATTACAATGAATGACTTAGCTAATTGGAAACCTGTTGAAGAAGAACCCATGCATGTAAATTATAAAGGTGTTGAAGTATATAAACTGCAGCAATGGACACAAGGACCCATGTTATTACAAAGTCTCAACATCCTGGAAAATTTTGATTTGAAGAGCATGGGCTATAACAGCACAAGATATATTCATACGCTGTATCAAACCATGAACATGACCTTTGCTGATCGTGATTTTTATTATGGTGATCCTTCTTTTCCTCCTTCAGAGCCTATGCAAGGATTATTAAGTAAAGCCTATGCAAAGCAACGTGCAAGAATGATTTCAATGGAACGAAATATGCCCAATATTGGCCCCGGTGATCCTTATCCATTTGAAGGAAAAACAAATCCATTTGTTGATGTGTTGAAAAAAAGAGGTTATAGTTTAGATACAAGTAATACGACTCAACCTGGATTTGTGCCTGCACATGATATTCGCAATGAAGAAGTAGCAGCAGTTGATCCTGAATACATGGAACGTTTGTGGGCTGGCACCACATCAGTTGAGGCTGCTGATGCAGAAGGCTGGGTAGTTTCCATTACTCCTTCAGGCGGATGGTTACCTGCAACAATTGCAGGTAATACAGGTGTTGGTATGAGTCAGCGTGGACAGAGTTTTATTTTAGATGCTTCGTTAAACCCGTTCAATGTAATTGAGCCGGGTAAACGACCCAGAGTAACCTTAACACCAACCATGGCATTGAAAAATGGTAAACCATTTTTAGCTTTTGCAGTACAGGGAGGTGATACACAGGAACAAAACTTGTTACAGTTTTTTTTAAATATTGTGGAGTTTGGAATGACTGTGCAGGAAGCATGCGAAGCTGCTAATATTAATACCAATCAATTGTGGCTATCTCTTGGCGGAACAAAAACAGCCGACAGGCAACCACGACCCGGCAATCTTTTACTGCATACTAACACGTCTGAGTGGGTAAGAAAAGATTTACGACAGATGGGGTATACTCTTTTCTTTGATGACAGAACAAGTGGCCCGATCAATGCTATCTGGTTCGATTGGAAACATAATAGTTTCTGGGGCGGCAGCAGTAATCATGGAGAAGATTATGGCATTAGCTGGTAAATAATACTTACACAAAAGTACAACTGCTGATTTGGTAGATACTGTTG
>JBKJNM010000066.1:0-2899 GCA_046593655.1 Lacibacter sp.
ATGAGTAAAAACTCAACGGCCTTTGTTTCTACATTTTGTGTACGTAAAGCATAATTAAAAATTACAGGAGCAAAAAGATATGTGAGCAGGATGCCGAGCGCAGCAAACACCAGGGCAATACGAACACCCTGCGAAAAGATCTTACCAATTTCTTCTAACCGGTTTTCACCTGCACGGCGTGCAATCAAGGATTGAATAGCATTGTTGAGACCATTACCAATAACGGCTACTACTAAAAAATAAACACCTGTTATACCGGCTATACCTAAAGCCGTTTCGCCTAACCCACTGAGGAAAAAATTGTTGGCCGTAAAATTGAGAAAAGGAACCAGCAGCGATAAACTGATGGGCAGTGAAATGGAAAGAATTTGCCGGTTGGTTATTTCCAGTTGCAGGTTATTTCTCGGTAAAGCATTCTCCAAGCTGTTGGTTTTTTTTGGCAAATATAAACGCTTAATGCTAAAAGCTGAATGCAAAAGGCAGGGGTTCGTCCATCAGCGTTCAGCATTGAGCCTTCAGCATTTTATTGTATTATTGCAGCAACTGAAAAATAGTTGAATTTGCTTGATCCTTCTGTACATATTGTTGTTGATTCGATTGATTCCATTGATACCAGGAATGCTTACCTGCTGGTACAGTCAGGCGATGGCTTTGTTGGCTTTGCATCTTTTCATCCCGCAGAAAAAAAGGTAAATGGCTGGATAATCTATAAATTAGAAGATCATCTTTCAGCAGCCGCTTTGGAAGAAAAGCTGCAAACGATCATTGCTGCTCATCCATGGGTGCAAAAGAGTTATCATAAAACCATCTTTGTACAACATGCTGCAAAAAATATACTGGTTCCCGTTGCGCTCAATAAAGAAGAGGATAAAGAATATCTGTTTGAGTTAATGCACGGAAAACAAAAAAAAGAATTGCAGGTAAAAGATTTTGTTGTGCAACAACGATTGGTGAATCATTATGCAGTTGATCATATAATTGGCCGCCTGTTGAATCAGCATTTCCCGAAAGGAGAGTGGTGGCATATTCAATCATTGTTATTAACGAAGAATGCTGCAGGGGGAACCAGGATTACAGCTACCATCTGGTTCAATGAACTGCAACTGACGGTTGAAAACAATGGTCAGTGGATCTTGTTACAATCATACAGGTACCATACACCCGAAGATGTACTGTATTATATTTTAAACAGCATGCAACAGTTGAACTATACCCAGGAAGAAACAACTGTTGTATTACAGGGAATGATTGATCAGCGATCTAAATTGTATGATGTGCTGGACCAATATATCTTCAATTTGCAGTTGAATGAGGAACTCCAGTTTCAATTTCCTGCAACAACCGAAGAACAACCGGTTCATTTATTAGCTTCACTCGATCAGATTCTTACATGCGTATCATAAGCGGAAAATATGGAGGCAGGAGTTTTCAACCACCGGCCAATATGCCTCATACAAGACCAACTACTGATCTTGCCAAAGGAGGACTCTTCAATGTAATTGCCAACAACCTCGATATTGAAAGTTTAAAAACACTTGATCTGTTTGGCGGAACGGGCAGCATCAGTTATGAACTGGCGAGCCGTGGAGCTACCGATCAAACCATTGTAGAAAAAGATCCCAAAATGGCAGCGTTTATCGAACAAACATGCAGCAAGCTGGGAATAAAAATGAAAGTGGCAAAGATGGACGTATTTAAATACCTGGAGCATTGTACTGAACAGTTCGATTTTATTTTTGCCGGTCCGCCGTATGCATTGGGAACCATTGATGAGCTGCCAAAAAAAATAGTTGAAAAGAATTTATTAACAGAAGGAGGGTGGTTTGTACTGGAACATACACCCCGTAACAATTATAAAAAGTTTCCTTTTTACAGGGCCGAACGCAATTATGGCACTACCATCTTTTCTATCTTCGTAAATAAACCCAAAGAAGAATGACGAAGCAGGAGGCAAGAAAGATCTTTTCAGAAAAGCGTTCAAGCCTGACCGTTGCAGAAAAGAACCGGTTTGATGATTTGATCCTCATTCACTTTCAACAACTTTCTTTGCCCGATTTGTTTTATG
The DNA here is from genome assembly GCA_046593655.1 of Lacibacter sp. GTDB lineage: Bacteria > Bacteroidota > Bacteroidia > Chitinophagales > Chitinophagaceae > Lacibacter. Next base: position 2,066 of record JBKJNM010000066.1, read on the forward strand.
TACACACCTATCTTGCTATGAAAGCAAACAATGAAATAGAAACGGATCATTTACTGCACTTTCTTGAATTCAGAAATCCTGAAATGAACATTGTGATTCCACGGGTTGAAAAAAATAAATTGGTTCATCTTGTATATGATGAAACGGTGGAAGTGATCACCAACAAATGGGGAATTCCTGAACCGGTGAATGGTGAACAGGTACAGGAAGAAAAGATAGACCTGGTGTTTGTTCCGCTCCTTGCTTTTGATGAACAAGGTTACAGGGTTGGCTATGGCAAAGGGTTTTACGATGAGTTCTTAAGTAAATGCCGGCCCGATGCCATTAAAGTAGGGCTCAGTTATTTCAATGCCATTGAACGCATCAGCGACACTGAACAATTTGATATACCTTTAAACTATTGCATTACGCCGCAGCGCATTTATGAATTTGGCTAATCTCACATTTCAATCCATTCGCTTTTTATTGTTACCGTTTGCTTTGTTGTACGGCATTGTTATTTGGGTGCGTAATAGTTTGTATGATCGAAACATCCTTAAATCAACTTCCATTAACCTGCCCATTATTTGTGTGGGGAATTTAAGTGTGGGCGGTACAGGTAAATCGCCCATGGTAGAATACCTGTTGCGTTTACTGCAACATGATTTTAATATAGCAACACTCAGCCGTGGTTATAAACGCAAAACCAGTGGATATGCATTGGCCAATGAACATTCCACAGCTTTGGAAATTGGAGATGAACCGATGCAGTTTCATCTGAAATTTCCGAAAGTGGCCGTTTCAGTGGGTGAAGCAAGAATGGAAGCTATTCCGCAGTTATTACATGATCGCCCG
>JBKJNM010000202.1:0-4113 GCA_046593655.1 Lacibacter sp.
TCCGTATATGCGGTCATTAAATATTTTAACATCAACTCATTAATATGAAAACTTTATTTCTGAGAGGCGTTTTATTTCTTGCACTTCCGTTGATTCTTGTAAGAAAAATGATAACACCCCTTCTGTTACCGTAGTAAAAGAATGGACAGTTGCCCATAGTGCAAAAAATGAAAACCCGGCACCTGCCGGCCGTAATGAAACAGGTACAGCTACATTTAAATTGATGAGCAATAATTCCCTACTGTATAACTTCTCTGTTAGCGGATTAGCTTCAGGTGATGCATTAACAGCAGCACATTTTCATACAGGGAATGCAGGAGTTAATGGTAGAGTGATTTTAAGTTTTGCTCCAACCTTCAGCGGTTCTGCAGCTAGTGGTACTATTGTAAATATTCGCCAAACACTTGTAGATAGCTTAAAAAGCGATGCCAATGAAATTTATTTTAATGTGCATTCAACACAGGTTGCATCAGGTATTGTTCGTAGCCAGATCAACACAAAAGTTGAGTTAGCTATGGATATTGCTTTAAACGGTGCAAATGAAGTTCCTGCAATTGTAACTTCAGCAACAGGTGTTGCACGTTTACGTTTAACTGCTGATAAGAAACTGTATTCAATTGTAACTGTTGGTTCACTTCAAGTGAGCGACGCATTGCTTTTTGCTCACATACACAGAGGTGCTGCCGGTGTAAACGGAGCGGTGATGGTAACACTTACCGCAGCGGTTGGTGATTTTGGCATTAACAAAGTATTTGCATTGGATGATGCAACATATGCTTCCATGAAGAATGATGCTCTTTATGTTAACGCTCATTCCACCTTGTATGCAAGCGGTGTAGTAAGAGGCCAGATCAGATAAGCTAACCTTTATCTATATTTATAAATGTCAGACTTCGTTCCGACATTTTTGTTTCTGACCTACGATCGGTTTGCTTAAACCTTTTTTTTTGTACTTTCATTTCATGACTTCCTTCAGCAACCGTTTACGACAGGTTATTTTATTAATAGTTTTAGCAGCGTTGGGTTATTTGCTTATTAAAGAGCTTTATATATTTTTCCCTGGTTTTCTCGGTGCTATTACATTGTATATTTTAAGCAAGAAGTGGTACCGCTATTTAATCGTTCACAAGAAATGGAACCCCAGTTTAACAGCCACTGTTTTCTTGCTCAGTTTTTTAGTTGCGATCGGCCTTCCGGTCTATTTAATTGTAAACATGCTTTCTCCCAAAATCGCCCAGATATTCAGTCATTCTGATGAATTGATGCGAGGGCTTAAATCTGTTTCTGCACAAATCAAAGAATGGACAGGGCAGGAAGTTTTTTCTGATAACAATATTGCTGAATTTCAGAAAAGAATCACTAATTTCTTTCCGGCTTTTTTAAACAGTACGGCTATGATTCTTGCCAATCTTGCCATGATGCTGTTTATTTATTTTTTTATGCTCACCAATGGAAGGCAAATGGAAAAATCATTTAACTCCTTCTTACCCCTTCGTGAAGAAAACATTGAGATGCTTAGTAAAGAAACCGTAAGTGTAGTAAAGGCGAATGCGATCGGTATTCCGCTTATTTCGCTTATACAAGGAATTTTTGCAATGGTTGGCTATTGGATTTTTGGTATCAATGATTTTGTGTTGTGGGGATTTATTACCGGTGTGTTTGCTTTCTTCCCTATTGTTGGTACAACACTTATATGGGCCCCTTTGGTGGTGTTCCTGTTTTCACAAGGACATACAGGTCAGGGAATTGGTTTATTAATTTTCAGTTTAGCTGTAACTGGTAATGTTGATTACCTGGCAAGAGTTACACTGATGAAAAAGCTGGGCAATGTTCACCCGCTAGTTACAGTGCTGGGTGTTATTGTGGGGCTTAGTTTATTTGGTTTCTGGGGATTTATTTTTGGACCTTTGTTAATCAGCTATTTTATGTTAATGTTTAAAATTTATTCAAGTGAGTTTGGGCCGATGCAGGCAGAAGAAATATTAAAACAGAAGTGAACTTAAATGCTTACTTATTTTCCTGATAGTATCTTTTAATTCTGTGGGTTTAAGCTTTCTTCTCGAATGATGGAATGGAAGGGTATGAATCATGTTGTTGTGTACAACCTATCTTTATTTCATCTCCTTAATCCATTGACTGATCAGTGCAATTCCTTCTTTATGAATTTGCTCCCTGCCAATTTCTGGCATCGCAAATCCGGGATCGGTTGTGTTCATGCGATAAATAAGGATTGATTTGTTGGGCGAACCTGGCTCAATATCATGAATCAAATTTCCACTGCCTCTTCCTGCAGCTACAGGTGTTTTTAAAATACCCAATGCCGTTTTATTTGTTTCATGAATATCCAGGAACAAGCCCGAAGTATTTGCAGGACCAGATTGATTATGACAATGACCGCAGTTGATATCGAGGTAAGCTCTTGCCCGTTGAATTAAGGTTCCGCTTTTTTCTTTATTCCAACTTGCGTTGGCTGGTATTGTTGTTGACGGAAGATCAATCATTCCATGCTGTTGCCAGTATTCCAATTGATTTTGCTGACCACTTGCATACGTATATTCTCCATTAAGATGACGGGCTGCAATACCAATTGGGAGGATTGTATCGTTCGTGTTATGACAACCTTTGCATTGCGGCTGATTCGGAATGACATAATTTGCTTTAATCTTTTTTCCTGCTGCATCGCTGTATTCAACCGTTGTAACATCGCCAATGGGTTCGAACACAGCTTCGGTTTGTTCTTTATTCCAGATATATTGATAGGTATGCCAGCCATCCTGCATGTTTGCCAGCAACCGTGTTTCAATAATCTTTTTGCCCAACTCCGGTTTACGGAAATCATTGTAGTAATAAAAATTTTTAATGAGCACCGTGCCTAATGGCATTTCGAAAGTGGATGAATCGTTGTACTTAATTTTTTCTCCGGAGGGCAGTTTAATGAACCTTGCCTTCTCTGCATAATTGCTGAATAATGCCGAATTAAGATCGTATGGAACTATTCCAGATGCAGGTTGCAGATCAGCCATCCTTCCTGAAAAAAAATGATATTCCGATAAACTTTCATGAAATTGAAAAAATGGATCTGCTTTCTTTTCATTGAAAGAGAGCGCAACAAGCATTCCTGTTAATAGAGTTATTATAATTGCCCATTTCTTCATCTTATTGTTCTGATTTTATTTCAACCGGAGGTACATGTTGCAGGTTACATTCATGTTTGGATGCATCCCTGCTGATATTTTTAAATCCGTTTTCTGCATCAATATTGGCAAAACTTTGATTGGAATTATTCCTTATGCAGATCTGCCCCGGATTTTTTTGATCAATAATTCCATCATATACAATGTGCGGCACATTTTTTCCAAACCGCAGCTTAAACCGATAAAGCTTTCCCATACGGCCCTTCATGGTTGCTTTTGTATGCTCCCGCTCGTATTGATTATTAAACACTGCAACATCAGCAGGAAAAGGATAGTAACTTGAGTCTTTGATCGGGTTTTCTGTAATATAGTAGCTTACAATAGCAGTACCAACTGTTTTATTGTTGATGATTTTGTTTTCAAACACATCCACATGATTGGTAGCAAGGATCATAATGCCGGTTCCCTGTGGTACTTTAGCAACAATATTTCCTTTGGGTGCAAAATTGATATGATTGTTGTGATGCACATTGTTTTTAAACACCCGGATATAACCGCCTTTCTTAACTATCAGGTCAGGCAGGTCGAAAATTAAAATGCCTCCCGTATTATTAGTTACTTCATTATCATACACATCAGCATACAAGGAGTTTTCAATTTCAATACCGGCTACATTTTCTGTGGCCCTGCAATTCTTTACCACAATATGTTTACTCTGTCCCACATAAATGCCTGCATCGCTTGCACCCCTGGCTTCGCAACTATCAATAATGATGTTTTTGCATTGTACCGGATATAATCCATAGCCGCCATTTTTACTATTAGCGCCTCTTGTCCATTCAGCTTTTACATTTTTAAAAAACATTCCATTCACATCTTGTGTTTTAATAGCATCCCCTTTTGTATCCTGCACGGTGAGGTCCTGCAGTGTAATATTCTTTGCATGGGTGATTTTGATTCCTTCTGCACCACTTACCTG
>JBKJNM010000249.1:0-4196 GCA_046593655.1 Lacibacter sp.
CCCAAACCTGTTCCCTGCCCTGTTGGTTTTGTTGTAAAGAAGGGTTGAAAGATTTTATCAATTATATTTTGAGGAATGCCCGGACCATTATCTCTTACAGAGATTAAAACTTTGTCGCCAACTTTTTTTGTACTCACCCAAACAGTAGGCTCATGTTTATAGTTAGGGTCTTTGAACCCCCCTTCGGGGGGCAGGGGGGCTGCATAAAAAGCATTGGTGAGTAAATTCAATATCACCCTTCCAATATCCTGTGGAATGATATTGATGTTGCCAATGCTTTCATCAAAATCAGTTTTCATTGTTGCATTAAATGATTTGTCTTTTGCTCTCAATCCATGATAACTCAATCTTAAATATTCATCACATAAAGCATTGATGTCTGTTGGTTCTTTTACACCGCTGCTGCTTCTGCTATGTTGCAACATTCCTTTTACAATGGCATCGGCACGTTTACCGTGATGGTTTATTTTTTCTTCATTAGCAATTACATCATTGGCTATCTCATTTGCATCCTCCAAATTTCCTTTACTCATTTCATCTTTCATTTCAACCAATAATTCTTTATTTACTTCACTAAAATTATTGACGAAGTTCAAGGGGTTTTGAATTTCGTGTGCAATGCCTGCGGTGAGCTCACCCAACGAAGCCATCTTTTCTGATTGGACAAGTTGTTGCTGCGTTGCCTTCAAATTATCATAGGCATTCTCAATTTTTATTTTGGCTTTGTTTTTCTGGAGGTTGTTCCTGTAAAACACAATAGCGAGTAAAAGCAATACCCCAATACCTGCCAGCATAAAATAAGTTCTGACCTTATTCTGGTAAACCACCTTCTCTTTTTCCAGGCTTTGTAAACGAAGCTGTTCACTGAAAGTAAGATTTTGAAATTCTGCCAGGTTGCTAATCCTGATTTTAGCCAAACTGTCTTTGGTATGGAGTGCAAGTTCCATGTATTTGAAAGCACTGTCAAATTGGTTATTCAGCTTGTAACTCAGGTAAATATTTTCAAAACCAACGCCGAGACTTGTTTCTTTACCTGTTACCTGCCCCAATGATTTTAATATTTCGATATTCTTCAGTGAATAATATAATGCGGAGTCTTTATTTCTTTTGTCAAGATGATAATGACTGAGCCGTAAACAAACCCTGCTCAAAGCAGCATTATTATTATTTATTGTAGATGTTTGTAAACTTTTATAATAATACTTTAATGATAAAGAATCATTTTTGAGAGCATTATAAATGTCGCCCAAATGCATTTCTACAGTGCCAAGGTAGGTTTTGGAAATCCTTCTATCGCTGTCATCAGTTTGCAAGGCTAAATGTTCTGCTTCCTTTTCATAATAGAGTGCAGAATCCAGTTTGTTTGCATCAAGGTAACTAACGCCAAGATTTAGATTTGCCAGCATGATGCGGGGAGCATAATTAATTTCTTTGCCGATTTTGTATGCTATTTTGAAATGGACAATCTGTAGTTCCAGGTTTTCAGTATTAACCATCAATAAAGCATACATGTGATGAGTGTATGCAAGCAGTAAAAGTCTGTTATTCCCATTAAAAGGGGTAAACCAATAATTCCAGTGCTCTTCTTTTTCATTACGCACATCTTCAGCAATAACAAAAGCCTGTTGCAAACTCCTGAGAGCCTCTGCATACTGTCCCAGTCCCATTAATTGATAACTCTGTTGGGCCAGAGCTAAGCCTTCGCCAATTTTATTATTCTTATGCTTTGCAATTAATAATTGTTGCTCTGTATAGAAAAGGGCCGAGTCCCTGTTTAATTCCTGGTAGTAGAAATAAATATTGCTGGCTGCTTTAAACCTTATGGATCCTTCAGGGGCATTCGCAAAAGCACTTCGTAAACTATCAATATTGTTTGATTGTGAAACAGCGAAAACTGGCAACAACAAAGATAAAATTATTTTTAATGTAGCTTTCATTCCTTCTTTTTAATTTGTTGGCAACTGAATAGTAAACTGTGCACCTTCACCTTCGGTCGTTTCTATTTTTATTTCTCCTCTATGTGCTTTTACAATATCATAACTCAATGATAAGCCGAGCCCAGTTCCTTGACCTGTTGGTTTAGTAGTAAAGAAAGGTTGAAATATTTTATCCAACACTTTTTGAGGAATGCCATTGCCATTATCAACAACCTTGATTTCAACTCTATCCCCAATCTTTTTTGTACTTACAGATACAGATGGTTCATATTCCTCAGGGTGTTGTTTTTTCTTTTCGTTGACTGCATAAAAAGCATTCGTAAGCAAATTCAAAATCACCCTTCCAATATCTTGTGGAATAACATTTATTTTTTCAAGTAACGGATCAAAATCAGTTTTAAATGTTGCATTGAACGATTTATTTTTTGCCCGCAAACCATGATAGCATAATCGTAAATATTCATCACACAAAGCATTGATGTCAGTTAGTTCTTTTACTGCACTACTACTTCTTGAATGCTGCAACATTCCCTTTACAATTGCATCCGCTCGCTTACCGTGATGGACAATTTTCTGAAGGTTTTCTTTTATATTAGCAGCGATAGAAGTTATTTCTTCTCTGTCGCTTTTCAAAACTGCGTCTTCCATTTCATTAACCAATTCCACAGTTACTTCCGAAAAATTATTGACAAAGTTCAACGGGTTTTGTATTTCATGTGCAATGCCGGCGGTAAGTTCACCAAGGCTGGCCATTTTTTCGGATTGGATAAGTTGGGTTTGGGCTCCTTTTAACTCTTTAAGAGTCTTCTCCAAGGTATTACGCTGGGTTTCGATCTGCTCATTTTTTAGGTTTAACGTTTGGTTAGTTCGTTTTTGATAGCGTATGTTGCGCCATAACACAAGAGCAACAAAAAGAAAAATGGCTAAAGCAGATATTAAAACAGTGCGTTGTAATTGAACTTGTTTTTCCCGAAGCTGCTGCTGGCGTTGTTGCTGAGTAAGCGTTAAGAGTTGAAGCTGTTGAAATTTTTTGCGGCCGTACATTGAATCCTTTGTTGTCATCGCTACTTCGTGGTAATAAAAAGCACTGTCAAGATTGTTTTTTTCTTTATACAATTTCGACATCAAAATACTTGCATCTAATACAGTGAATTTTAGCAATAATGCATTAGCATTAATAAAAGCTAACCGGCAATAGTACAGGCTTGAATCGGCTTTATTTACGGAGTGGTATAGTTCTGCCAGGCGATACTGTGCCCTGCTTAGATTCACAAGATCGTTTGTAACATAAGAAGACTGAATGGCTTGCTGTAGATAGTTCAAAGCCAAGTTTATGTGACCTAATTTTGATTCAACAACTCCAAGGCGGATTAATGTTGATGTTCCTGAGTAATGTGGTGGAAATAAGCTTGAAAAAGCATATGCTTTTTGCAGAAAGAACAACGCAGAATCAAGCAGATTCATTTTTTCATAAACATTGCCTATAACTGATAACCACCTGCTTCCAACATATTTATCGGAGCGGATGTCATTAATTTTCTTCGCTTCAAACAAATAATAAAATGATTGCGGGTAATCTTCCAAATCGTTGTAAACAAAGCCAATGCTACCCAGGCTTAGTTCTTCCTCCTCTAAAAAATTATTGCTTTTGCTAATTTGAAGCGCCTTAAATTGTGCCTCTAAGGCCTGTGGGTAATCACCGCGAAAACGACTCGATTCTCCATAAATGTAAAATGCCCTTGCTTGGCCTTTGGGAAAATTAACTTTGCTTGCCAACTGCATAGCTTCCTGCGCAAGTGACAATGATGAGTCAGGATTGGAGAAGCGATAATTATATGAAAGTTCTAATAAAATTAAGACGCGGCTGGTGTCTTGCCTGGTTTGTATAAGTAATTTTTTCAGGCTGTCAGTGGTTAGTTGTTGCGCTATTGCCTTTGATATGACTGAGGCTAAAAGCAGGCTTATAATTATATATATTTTCATAAAAGCTCCTTATTTTTAAGAGTAATAGTAAACTCCGTAAAATCACCTTCTTTCGTTTCCACCGTTAACTCGCCACCATGCGCTTTTACAATATCATAACTCAAACTCAAGCCTAATCCCGTTCCCTGCCCGGTGGGTTTGGTGGTAAAGAAGGGTTGAAAGATTTTGTCCAATACTTTTTGCGGAATACCATTGCCGTTATCTTTTACTTTGATTATCACCTTACCGCTTTCTTTTTTTGTACTTACATAAACAGTTGGTTCGTAACCCTCAGGT
>JBKJNM010000052.1:0-42301 GCA_046593655.1 Lacibacter sp.
CCGCCCCACACCACAGTAAAACAAAAAAGCCTGAACAAAATTTTGTTCAGGCTTTTTTGTTGATTACCTATTCGTCTTTATTATTCTTTTATGAATGTGAGCCTTCTTGCTTTTCAAAAACCCTCTTGGCCAAAGAAGGAACATTCTCTTGCCCGTCATTGCGAGGAACGAAGCAATCTAACCGCTTTAATAACTTACTTCATGTTCACTTGTATGATGCCTTTTTAGCTCTTATCTTGTAAGAAACACCAGGATGGCAAAAGGCGGTAGCGTTTATATGATGTGTAGCTTAAACAACCGGGCAATTTATACAGGAGTAACCAGCGACCTTGTTTCAAGAGTATTACAACACAAAAACAAAATCAACCCTAATTCTTATACAGCTACATATAATTGCACCAAGCTTGTATATTATTGCTTTTATGAAATAATTGAAGCTGCTATAGAAGAAGAAAAAAGAATCAAAGGAGGTAATCGAAAACAAAAAGAAACACTAATAAATCGGATGAACCCGGAATGGAAAGATTTATGGGAAGAAATTAAAAATTGGTAAGGATAGATTGCTTCGCCAAATAGCAGGGCTCGCAATGACGCCCTTTTACCATTTTGTGAGGAACGAAGCTTACCGTCATTGCGAGGAACGAAGCAATCTTACTTCATCCGACACATCGCATGAGAAATCTCTGTGGAAAGGCTCGGTTGCGACAAAATGGAAAAATTTATGGGAAGAAATTAAACATTGGTAACCATAGATTGCTTCGCCAAACAGCAGGGCTCGCAATGACGACCTTTTACCTTCATTGCGAGAACGAAGCAATCTTACTTCATCCGACACATCGCATGAGAAATCTCTGTGGAAAGGCTCGGTTGCGACAAAATGGAAAGATTTATGGGAAGAAATTAAAAATTGGTAACGATAGATTACTTCGCCAAACAGCAGGGCTCGCAATGACGCCCTTTTACCGTTATTGCGAGGAACGAAGCAATCTTACTTCCCAGCCACATCTCCTCCCCATACCATGCTAAAAATTAGCAGTAATTTTTTGGCAACGTTCTGTGGCAGAAGTACACAACAATTTTGATGACGGCGAGCCTGCCTGCCGGCAAAGGCAGGTGCCACAAAGCCAATACACTTACCCATCCGACACATCGCCCGTGAACTATGGAGACTCGGCAGCGAAGGAAAGAAAATTTCATACATTTAACCAACTTTAGCAACTTCTTATGAATAGATATTTTACAATTATACTTTCTCTTCAATTCTCATTAATGAGTGTTTTAGGATTTTCACAGAAACAATTCGTCTGCAGTTATACTACCTCTGAAATTGACAGTCGAGCAAATGTTAATCAAGGAGTGGCAGTTCTAGGGGAAAGTAATATGAAATCAATAATAACATGGATGTTACAACCCCTGGGACTCAAAACGAACTTTATAATAGTTGAGTCAAAATATGTGTCCAATGCCGCTGCGTTGGTATTTGAAAACAAAAGGGTTATTGTATATAACCCCGATTTCTTTAATTACACACAAACAGCTACGAAAACAAACTGGGCTGCAATAAGTATACTTGCTCATGAAATTGGACATCATTTGCAAGGACATACAATAGATAACGCAAACAGTCATGAGAGTGAACTTGAAGCAGACTGGTTTTCGGGCAACCTACTCTATAAATTGGGTGCAACTTTTGATGAAGCATGTATTGCTATAAAAACACTTTGTCCAGAAGAAACTTCAGTAACTCATCCTTCAAGATTTACACGATTAATTTCCTTGCGGGAAGGTTGGCGACAATCTACTCAAAGAAACCTAACATTAAAGGATTTAAATGATTTAAATCCAAACATAAGTGCAATAAAAAGTAATGTCGATCTATACAGCCGAGGAAGACAATATTTTAATTTGCAGCAGTATAAAGCTGCAGAAACAGTTTTTCAACTATATACGGATCTTTACCCTGAACAACCCTTAGGTTGGTATTGGAGAGGAAGAGCAAATTGGAGCATCGATACAACTATGGAAAATGGCTTGGCAAATTCACACTTTGAAAAATTCATAAGTATTGCGTTAACTGACTCAAACTATACCAAGATTATTCCGCAAATAAAAATAGCCTACAAATACTTTGTAGGCTATAACATATTTGTTACTAGAGATTATCAGGCGGCAATTCGATTTTGTGACAAGATATTAGCGTTAGACCCATTAGATAATGAGGCAACAGAATATAAAAGACAGTTATCTAATAAGAGAACTCCGAGCCCCTAATAACCCAATTTTGTAATCTTTATTAAACGGGAATCTGGTGGAATGAGGCGAGGGATTTTAGATAAGATTCCAGTGCTAAAAGCTGGTAATGTCAACTCCTACTTGCCAGCAAATTCTCCCCCCAGCCAATTAAAAAATTAGCAGTAAGTTTTTGGGAATCTTGCTGGAAAAAAGTTGCCAACCTTCTTTTCTCAGGCGAGTCTCCTGCAAGGGACTCGCCGTCATCAAGCAGCCTATCAGCTTTTGTACAAATGCTCAACTTTAATTAATTGTTATACGTTGCTAAAAAAAGTTGCCAACCTTTCAAAAGTTGGCAACTGTAGCTAACTAAGTATTGTTCTTACAAATCATTAATCACTTTATACTTCGGCACAAGCGATTTCATTACCAGCCATGCAATCAAATAAGCGACTGCACAAATCGTAAACATGATACTGTAGGAAGTTGTCATCTGTGCCAGCACTAATGGCTTTTGAATTTGCAGTAACTGATCAAATGAAGCAGCATCAACTGTTTTTAATTGCTCCACTACTTCTTTAGAAAGACCACTTAATTCTGATTTATTTAAGTTGATCGTATCCCCATACTTGTTCAGCAGTTGCATACCCTGGATCTTTGAAAGATAGTTGCCCAAATCCGTTGCCTGTGCTTTCACCCATGCCTCAGCAATACCGGCTGCTTTATACGTATCAAATAAATAGCCACCGAGTTTAGAAATAATTACACCACCTATACCTCCGGCCATACCACCAATACCCACAACTGAGCCAATTGCTTTTTTCGGAAACATATCACTCACAGTGGTAAAGATGTTGGCGCTCCATGCCTGGTGTGCCGATGCTCCAATACCGATCAATATCACAGGTACCCAATAACTATAACCACCAAAAGGTTGTGCCAGCAATACAACCAATGGAATGAGTGCAATAAGGAACATGGCTTTCATGCGGCCATCGTAAGGTGAATAACCTTTCTTGAAATAATACACCGGGAACCAACCACCACCAATACTACCAAACATGGTCATACTATATAGAACAGTGAGTGGAAGGGCAATTTCAAGACTCGTCATCCCATACTGAGCTTTAAGATAAGCCGGTAACCAAAACAGGAAAAACCACCACACACCATCGGTCATAAACTTACCAAAAGCAAATGCCCATGTTTGTTTATAACCCAGGAGTTTTATCCACGAAATTTTTTCTGCTTTTGCATCCGGTGAAACCAGTTGATCTTCTTTATCGCTGTTAATATAATCGAGCTCTGTTTTGCTTAAACGTTTTTGTTCTGTTGGCTTATCATAAAAGAATAACCAGAAACCCAACCATAAAAAACCTGTTGCGCCGATGAGAACAAAAGCTGTTTCCCATCCCCAGTTTTCGCCGATCCATGGAACAGTAAGCGGTGCAAGAATGGCACCAACGTTTGCACCTGAATTAAAGATGCCTGTTGCAAAAGAACGTTCTTTCTTTGGAAAATATTCGGCTGTTGCTTTGATGGCTGCAGGAAAGTTACCTGATTCACCTAATGCAAGAACTGCACGGCCAATCATAAAACCAACCACTGAAACACTAACCGATGCCATTCCTAAAAAACCAAGCAGGGTAGCGGCAGACTGACCAATAGGAATTGCCAATGCATGAAGGATTGCACCAATACTCCAGATGATGATGGCCCATGCATATCCTTTCTTTGTTCCGAGCTTATCAATAAACCTTCCGGCAAATAACATGCTGATGGCATAGCCAAACTGGAACACAGCAGTGATGTTTGCATAATCACTATTACTCCAGTTGAAACGTTCTGCCAACATGGGTTGTAATAAACTCAGTACCTGCCGGTCGAGATAATTAACTGTAGTTGCAAAAAAAAGCAGGGCGCAAATGGTCCACCTGTATTTTCCTATGGCATTGTTCATTTTAATCGTTTGGCCCACCGTTAAAGGCATGAAAGAAATTCCTGAAAGATGGAGTTGTTATTTTTTAATCAATTGAATTAACTCAAGTACATTTTTTGTTTCTGTTTCCATCGTTGCATAATCTTTTGCTTCCATTAGTTTTTTACTGATCAGTTTACTGCCCATGCCTACCGCACATACACCTGCTTTAAACCAACCTTCAATATTGTCTCTTGTGGTATCTACTCCGCCTGTTGGCATAAACAACAACTTTGGAAAAATTTCTTTAATAGAGCTGAGAAATTCAGGCCCGAGCATATTGCCAGGGAAGAGTTTAATGAAATTTAATCCGGCCGTTTCTGCAGCAATAATTTCTGTTGGTGTCATACAACCGGGTGCATAAAGAATGTCGTTACTTTTCGCATACCTGGCTACTTTTTTTACAAAACCGGGGCTTACTAAAAAATCGGCGCCTGCTGCCATGTATTCTTCTGCCTGTTTTAAGTTTTTAATGGTTCCTACACCAAGCAATAAATCAGTCATCTCCGCATTTCTTACTTCCACCATTTTTTTGAAATTGCTTAATGCTGCTTCACCACGGTTTGTATATTCCACAGCTTTAATACCTGCTTTGTAAATCGCTCTTAGTATGTCCACACTTACTGCTTCATCAGCATTGAAATATAAAGGAAGAATTCCCTGTTGAACAATGGCGTCTGTTGCCTGTTTTGATTTACTCATTTGAATAAGTTTTAGGTTGTAAGTGATAAGTAATAAGTATTGGTTTGTTGAAATACTTATTACCTATTTCTTTTGGTCTATATTTTTACCTTCATTACTAATTTCTTTATTTCTCCTTCACCGATCATGGGTGCATGCACATCTTCAGGAAAGAAGATGGCAAACTGGCCATCCGTTAACTGAAAGAAGGTATCCGGAGTGTCATTGAAAAACTGCACATCCTTTTCATCATTGTATCCTTCATTCGGACTGCTGCATTTTTCTCTCGGTTTCCAACCAATGGTTTCTGAGCCATGTATACAAAGTTGTATGTCAATATTTTTATTATGACATTCAAATTTTGCAAGACTGGCTTCTTTTGTTTTGCCGGGGCCATTACTGATAATAGCTTTTAATCCTTCTGCAATATCTGATTTTCCAACTTCTGCATTCGCCAGATCTGTTTGCTGGATGTATGCAAATGCTTTTTCCAGTAAAGGATGTGCTGAAAAATACTTTGATGCATTCTGTATTGTATCAATGATCATGAGTTGTTCTTTTAACGTTGTACACGGCCGCTGCCATCGCCTTTCATTAAATCTTTTACATCGCTTAAGGTAGCATGATTTAAATCGCCGGGGATGGTATGTTTCAATGCACTTGCTGCTACTCCAAACTCAGCTGCTTCGGGCATGGGCATTCCTGTAACCAATCCGTAAATTAAACCACTTGCAAAACTATCGCCGCTGCCCACACGATCAATGATGCGAACATTGTATTGTTTGGTATGATAAAAATCATTGCCATCGTAAACCAAAGCACTCCATCCGTTATCACTTGCACTATGGCTCTCTCTTAAAGAAGATGCAATAAATTTAAAACCGAATTTCTCTTTCATTTGTTTGAATACATCTTTAAAACCATCGAGGTTCAGTTCGCCTTTGGTTACATCCGTATCTTTTGCTTTAAAGCCCAGAGTGGTATCAGCATCTTCTTCATTACCGATGCATACATCTACATACTGGCAAAGCCTTGTCATTACTTCTCTTGCTTTTTCTTTGCTCCACAGTTTTTTACGATAGTTTAAATCAATACTGGTGGTGATGCCTTTTGCTTTAGCAGCTTTTAAAGCAGCCTCCGTTAAAGCAGCAGCCTTATCACTCAATGCAGGAGTGATACCTGTTGTATGAAACCAATCTGCGCCATCCAGTATTTTATCAAAATCAAATTCACTTGCATCAACATCTGCAATGGATGCACCTGCACGGTCATACACTACCTGCGATGCACGCATAGAAGCTCCAGTTTCCAAAAAA
This sequence comes from Lacibacter sp., assembly GCA_046593655.1. Lineage (GTDB taxonomy): Bacteria > Bacteroidota > Bacteroidia > Chitinophagales > Chitinophagaceae > Lacibacter. The sequence continues at coordinate 6,205 of JBKJNM010000052.1, forward strand.
TAAATTCCCAATCTGTCGCCACCTCTTGCAACGAATTGTGTATCTACACCATAACGTCGCAAATGATTAATAGCTGATTGACCGATTGGATTGTTTGGCACTTTGGACACAAATGTTCCGTTTAAACCATAATTACACAAAGCCGCTGCTACATTGGCTTCGCCGCCACCATATGTTATATCAAATGTATCGGCTTGTACAAAACGTTTAAAATCGGGAGTTGATAATCGCAACATGATTTCGCCCATTGTTACTACTTTCTTTGACATTGTTGTTTGATTTATTTTTTGTTGATTATTTCAATGTTGCTACCGGTGCAGGATCCATGTCGGTATAAACTAAATTTTCTCCTGCCATTCCCCAGATGAACCCATAATTGGTTGTACCGCAACCATAGTGTGTGCTCCAGGGTGGAGAAATCACTGCTTCGTTATTGGTCATTACTATATGTCTTGTTTCCATTGGATTACCCATGAAGTGAAACAGACGTTCTCCTTCCGGCAAATCGAAATAGAAATACGCTTCCATTCTGCGTGTATGTGTATGCGGCGGAATGGAATTCCAAACACTACCAGATGCAAGCACGGTTAAACCCATCACCAATTGACAGCTCTTAATACCATCGAGGTGAATGTATTTATATACTGTTCTTTTGTTTGCTGTTTCAACCGTACCTAACTCCACAGGTGAAGCTTGTTCTTTGCTGAACAAGCTGTTTGGATACACTGCATGTGCCGGTGATGATAAAAAGTAAAATACTGCCGGCGTTTTTTTAGATGCAGAAGCAAAACTTACATTCTTTGTTCCTTTACCAAGATATAAACAGGAAAGTTTATTAAGTTCAAACTTTTTACCATCGGCTGTTACGGTTCCTTTACCACCAACATTGATGATGCCGAGTTCTCTTCTTTCTAAAAAATAATCTGCCCGTAATTCAGGATGGTTTGGTAATACGAGTGTTTTATTAGCAGGCACAGCACCACCAATCATTACACGGTCGTAATGTGTATATACTAATTTCAACTGGTCGCTCACCATCAGATCTTTCACCAGGAAATTATCGATGAGTTTTTGGGTGTCGAATTGTTTTGTTTCTTCCGGGCCAACTGCAAAACGAAATTCCATATCGCCATCCATATACGAATTGCTGTTGAAATCTTTTAATTGAAGAGCCGGAGCATTTGCATTTTTAGTTGCCATGTTTTGTTCTTATTTCTAAACGCATAAATTAAATTAACGTCCCATCCATCCTCCATCAACAGTGAGGATAGTGCCATGCACATAAGAAGCGGCATTAGATGCAAGGAATACCGTTGCTCCTTTAAAATCTTCAGTTTCGCCCCAGCGTGCAGCAGGTATGCGGTCGAGAATGGTTTTGCTTCTTACAGGATCGTTCCGAAGTGCTTCTGTATTATCGGTAGAAATATAACCAGGTGCAATACCATTTACATTTATACCTTTTGATGCCCATTCGTTTGCCAATGCTTTTACTAAACTTGACAATGCACCTTTGCTTGCTGCATAACCTGGCACATTAATGCCTCCTTGAAAACTTAGTATTGAACAAGTGAAAATAATTTTACCACTGCCTCGTTCGATCATGTGCTTGCCAATTTCTCTTGCCAGCAGAAAAGGTGCATCCAGATTAATGTTTAATACACGATCCCAATATTCATCAGGATGTTCGGCTGCAGGTGCACGAATAATAGTACCTGCATTATTGATGAGGATATCAATGTTACTATTCTCTTCTTTTACTTTCGCAACAAATGCATAAAGACTTTCCCTGCTGGATAGATCAGCCTGGTATGCTTTAAATAAACGCCCCAATGCAGTTACTTCATTTTCAACAGCACTGCCACTCAATTCAAGCGATGCAGATACAGCAAGTATGTCAGCACCAGCTTCGGCCAATCCAACAGCCATAGCTTTGCCAATTCCTTTATTACATCCTGTTACTAATGCTGTTTTTCCTTTCAGACTAAATTGATCAATAATACTCATGATGCTTATTTATGCAATACTGTCTGCAGTTGTTTGTGCAGCATCTAAATACTGCAGGTTAAAATATTGTTTTGCATTGTTGTAACAGATATCCTGGATGGTTTTTCCGATCAATGCAAGATCATTCGGCAATTCTCCATTCTCCATTTCTTCGCCAAACATGTTACAAAGAATACGACGGAAATACTCATGACGAGGAAACGAAAGAAAACTTCTGCTATCGGTTAACATACCAACAAAGCGACTAAGTAATCCCATATTGCTAAGTGTGTTAATCTGTTTGGTCATTCCATCTTTCTGATCGAGAAACCACCAACTGCTGCCCCATTGTACTTTACCTGCCACAGAACCATCGTTGAAATTGCCAATCATGGTTGCCATTAACTCGTTATCGGCCGGGTTGAGATTATAAATAATCGTTTTAGCTAGGTTATTATCTGTGTCTAAATGGTTTAAAAATTTAGACAATGCTTTTGCTTGTGAAAAATCACCAATACTATCCCAGCCTGTATCTGGCCCAAGTTGTTGCAGCATTCTTGAATTATTATTTCGCAGAGCACCCAAATGATATTGCTGCACCCATCCTTTTTCACAATCCCATTCAGCAAAGGTTACCAGCATGGCACTTTTAAATTTCTTTCTTTCTTCCAGGCTCAGGGAACCGCCGCTTCGGATCTTACCAAAGATGGCAACGATCTCTGTTTGTGTATAATCTTCTGCATAGATCTCTTCCAATCCATGATCTGAAACAGCACAATGATTGGCAGCAAAATAATCATGACGGTTTTTCAGTGCAGTAAGATAATCATTGAATGTGCTGATAGAAATATCCGTTGCTTTTTCTAAAGCAGTAAGATATTGATTGAAGGTAATTGTATCATCAACATTCATTGCTTTATCCGGACGAAAAGCAGGATTCATTTTAGTAAATGAATCTGTTTTATCCAATTGCTGATGATATTCCAATGAATCAACCGGATCGTCGGTTGTGCAGATGAGTTTTACATTCATCTTTTTGAGTAAACTCCTTACACTGTATTCTTTCGAATGAAGTTTTTCAGAACATTGATCGTAGATAGCCTGTGCACTGTCTGCATTTAAGATATCATGTACATCAAAATAACGTTGTAGTTCCAGGTGTGTCCAGTGATACAATGGATTGCGTAAAGTATATGGAACGGTTGAGGCCCATTGCTCAAATTTTTCCCAATCGCTTGCGTTGCCGGTTATGAATTGTTCGTTCACTCCATTGGCACGCATGGCTCTCCATTTATAATGATCGCCATACAACCAAACCTGGGTAAGGTTCTCGAAGTTGATATCGTTCGCCACCTGGTCGGGTGAAAGATGGTTATGATAATCAATAATGGGCATCTCCTTCGCAAATTCATGATAGAGATGCTGGGCGGTTTTGTTTTGCAATAAAAAATGTTCGTCTAAGAATTTTTTCATGTTGTCATTTTGGCCTCATCCCTGCCTTTGCCGGCAGGCAGGCTCCAGCTCCTTCTCCAAAAGAGAAGGAGCGGTACAGAGGGATCTTTAATAAACAAATTAACTTCCAATTCAACTTTATTTTTTTACTCTGCAAGTAAAAAACTTTACAATCTATTCATCTGTATCATTATAAATTTTTATCTGCGATTCTTATAATGATACTCCTTTCTTCCATGGAATAAAATCATCCTGGGCCTCACCCTCTTTTCCCTCTCCAAAAGAGAGGGACGGTAAAGCATTGCAATTCCAATCTTTTTACCTGACACATCAGCTATAAATAATTCCTTGCATTACAAACTCACACCACGTTTCCATGGAATGAAATCATCCTGGTTCAGCAGCACGGCTTTGGGAATTACTTCACCGCTTGCTGCTTTTATACAATATTCAAGAATTGCTTCACCCATTTCTTCAATGGTTTTTTCGCCTTCAATTACAGGTCCGCAATCAATATCAATGATATCATTCATGCGTTTGGTCAAATTACTGTTGGTGGAAACTTTAATGGTTGGACAAACAGGGTTACCTGTTGGTGTACCCAATCCTGTTGTAAATAATATAAGTGTTGCCCCGCTTGCAGCTTTGCCGGTTGTTGCTTCCACATCATTACCAGGGGTGCAAACTAAATTTAATCCGGGTTTTGTTACAGGTTCTGTATAATCCAATACATCAACCACCGGCGATGTGCCCCCTTTTTTTGCTGCGCCTGCACTTTTAATGGCATCGGTGATCAATCCATCTTTAATATTACCTGGTGAAGGATTCATATGAAACCCGGAGCCCACTCTTAAAGCTTGTTCATTATATGTTTGCATGAGATGAATAAACTTTTCTGCACTTTCTTTCTCAACCGTTCTGTCGATGAGTTCCTGTTCTACACCACACAGTTCAGGAAACTCAGCCAATAATATTTTACCACCCAATGCTACCACCAGATCAGAACAATAACCAACTGCAGGGTTTGCAGAAATGCCGCTGAAACCATCGCTACCACCGCATTTTACGCCAATGCATAATTTATCTAAAGAAGCAGGCTGTCGTTGCAGTTTATTGATTTCTATTAAGCCTTCAAACGTTTTTTTGATCGCATCAGCAATCAACTGTTCTTCACTTTGCGACTGCTGTTGTTCAAAAATGAAAAGTGGTTTATCGAAATTAGGATTGTGTTCCTTTAGATCATTCTTAAAATCCTGTACCTGTAAATTCTGACAACCTAAGCTCAACACGGTTACACCACCCACATTCGGATGATCTGCATAAGCTGCTAATAATTTACTCAGCACGGCTGCATCCTGGCGAATACCACCACAGCCACCCTGATGATTTAAAAACTTAATACCATCAACATTTTTGAATGGACGGTTATTGTTTGGTTTGGCAGCAGGTGAGAGATCAACAGTTGCAATATCTTCTCCATTTTGATAAGCTTCGAGTAATTGATGTGTATAGCTTTTGTATTTAGCCGTTACTGCATAACCTAATTCATTGTGCAGGGCTTCACGGATGACATCCATATTCCTGTTCTCACAAAAAACGGTTGGAACAAATAGCCAGTAATTAGCAGTACCTACTTTACCATCGGCTCTGTGATAACCATTGAATGTTCTTCCTTTAAATTTTGATACGTCCGGTGCCTGCCATTCAAAATGCGATTCTCTGTAAACAAATGGTAATGCAGCGTGTTTTACATTTTCAGTAGTCATCAACCCGCCGGCAGGAATGGTTGTTTGTGCTTTACCCACCAATACAGCATACATGACCACATCATCACCAGGCTGCATTTCTTTTTCAAAAAATTTATGCTTTGCTGCAATATTATCCTGCAGTGTATATTCTTTTCCGTTAAAGGGAATGATTTCGCCCTTTAACAAGTTCGTTAACGCTACAACTACATTATCCTTTGGATGTACTTTTAAAACTTTATGCTTCATTCGATTCTACTTTATCCCTGTTCAACTGGTATTCTTTCAATGTATCTCTCACACCATTTTCAATCATTGCATCGAGGTAAAACTGTACTGCAAATGTAAAGCCCGGTAATGCGGAAAGATCAGCTCCCCACAAGGTTGTATTCGATAATACTTTTCTTACCAATTCAATGGTAGAATTATTTTTCCAAAGCTGGTGAAAATAGCCGGCCTGTTCATCCTGCACAGGGTATGCCACACCGTTACTTTCGCCATAATAAGTTCCACTTTCACTAAGTTCGCATTGCATAAACAACAGGTAGGCAGCAAAACCAAGTGTCATGGAACCGGGTACATATAAATCCTGTTCAAAATGCTTCATAATAAGAGGCACGTTCCGCATTTTCATTTTATGTGTATAGTTCAAGGTGATGCTGATCCATTTATGATCAAGATAAGGATTGCGGAAACGATCAATCACACGATTGGAAAAATCAATTGCCTCCAGCACAGAAATTGTTTCACTGCTGAGGCAGGGTGCAATTTCATGGATCATCAGGTCATACACATACAATCCCATTGTCTTATCTTCCATCGCTTGTTTCACCGTTTCAAAACCACCCAGCAAAGCAACCCCGCTGCTGAAAGTGTGCGTGCCGTTGAGCAACCGGAATTTTAATTCCCTGTGTTTATTAATATCGGAAGTGATGAGTACTGAATCATCGGCTTCAGCAAAACTCAATATTTTCTTTACTCTTGGATTGGTTGTTTCAATGGCCCACAAGCTATACACTTCGCTCATGATCATCAACTCATCGGTATAACCGAGTTTGGTATCGGTTGTTTTTTGCAGTGCCGTTGGGAGTTTGCCAGGAACGATACGGTCAACCAGTGAATTACAAAAGCTGTTCGCATTTTCCAGCCAGTCTAAAAAAGCATAATCAAACTTATTGCGATGTGCCAGCTCCATAACAATGGATTGCAATTTACTGCCATTGCCTGTGATCAATTCTGTGGGAACAATCACCATTCCTTTGCTCACATCCCCGTTAAATACAGTATAGCGCTCATATAAAAAGGCTAATAATTTTGCAGGAAAAGAAACAGGCGGGTTGCCTTTGACATTGTCATCTTCAACCAATACAATACCTACTTCTGTTGTATTGGAGATGATGATTTCCATTGCAGGATTGGCAGCACAGGCCAGTACTTCGTTCCATTGCGACTTTGCAGATAACACCCTGCTGATAGATGCATTGACGATATATTCTTCTGTCATTTTTTGCTGACTGATCCCTTTTACACATTGTGTAAACAAGCCATCTTGTGTAACAAAGGCATCGGTATCTCCACTGTCGGTTGATTTTACAATGACCACACGTCCGTTAAATATACCCTGCTTGTTGGCTTTGTCAATATAATAATCGGGTAAGCCACGCAACAGCACACCTGTTCCGAATTGTAAAACCTTTTCAGGTAAATCAAACAAGGATGATACGGGTACAGATTGAACAGTTCCGTTTAATTGTGCCAGTGTTTTTTTTGATAACTGCATATGATTTATTTTTACAACCTGTTGCTCCACCCGGCCGTGTTAACTCTTATTCATTCAACTCATTTGTGGATCTATTCCGAAGGGTTCCATCGTTCTCCAAACAACCATCTTACATTCACCTGATCAACTAATTTCTTACTGATATTATTTGCAAACCATTTATAATTGCCTGCCTTACGTTTGCAGTTATAATAATAAATTCGCTCACCCCATTTGATTGTATTGCCGGTTGGTACAAGATAAATGGCAGCGTCTTTCATATTATCGGCAAATAAACAATTGATGAGATAAAACTGGGCATCACGATGATAGCGACCTAACAAGAAGCCATCATAACCTTTGAACCTGCAGTTAACCAGCACTGTTTTTGAATCTTTATACCTGGAACCATCGTGCCATATAGCAGCCGATCCTGTATTGGCAATAAACTCACAGTTTTCTGCCCATGCCCATCCACGAGGACAATAGAAATCAACACCACCTTCCATTATACAATCTTTAAAATACCACATGCCATTCTCCACTTCCCATGGGCTAACAGTATCACCTGCATATGCACGGAAATAACAATTGATGGCTTTTAACCTGGTACAGCCCATGGTTCGCAGTGCCATCTGGTGACCCCCCTTTGTGATTTTTTTTTGTTTGGTCACGGTATCAGATGCACAATAAACAATGCGGTCTTCAATAAAATCAAAACCATAACTGTTAGTAACGGTGAGGTTTTTCAAAGTAATATCATTGGCTCCGATATTCATCGTGGCAACACCCCAATCATCAGCATGATTACAACGCCATTCATCTCTTGCAATAGCTGCGGTAATAATAGTAGCGGTTCTGTCTTCTCCTTCAAACACGATATTGTTTTTCTCGATATAGAGCTTCTCTTTATAAATTCCTTTTTTGATATAGATCACTCTAGGTACTGCTGATGAATCATTCAAACTGTTGATGGCTCCCTGTATGGTTTTATAATCAGCTTTGCCACTTGGGTCAACAATAATTTTCTTTTGCGCCTGCACTGATATCAACAACACATGTGTAAAAAGAAAGAGGCCATATCGTTTGATCAAATACAAATGTTATTTTTTTGTTTGTTGCAGCAACCATTTAACCAGGTCTTCAGCTGCTTTATAGTTTTCGTATGCTGCCGGCAATTTTCTGCCATCCACATATTCATTATATAACCAGGGATCGCCAACAGCAAACACAAATCCATTGCCATATTTGGCAACAGCGATCACAACCAGGCTATCTTTTGTTACCAATGCTTTTGCAGGCGCTTTTACATCTAATACACTGATCTCTTTTAAAAACATTTTTGCGGGATGAATGAAAATAGGATTGTTTACTCCCGGTGCTACAACTCCCTGCTCGTAGCTGTCATTCTTTACCATATTAATGCTAACATCAGTGAATGCAATGCCGAACGCTTGTGATAATTTGTTGAAATAAGGAAGATCACAGTTATTACTGTCGTTCGCCATTAATACCAGTACACCACCTGCTTTTACCCAATTGCTGATTATTTTTACCTCCGCTCCTGAAACATAGTTGGGTTTGGGATTATCTCTTAAATGATCGGGATCAACGACGATATACACTGACGCTTTCTTGAGATTGTCTGCAGTTGGTGCCCCATTTAATGATTGCAGGTTTGCGCCAAAGCGTTCAAAAATATTACCCAATGTATAAAACCCCGGGTGACTTCTTTCTTCCCATGTATAATGCCAGTATTGTTCTGTACCTGTAATATCTTTTCTCTTTTCGCTGTTAAAATAACGATCAAGTAAAATTGTTTTGCCTTTACCAATTGATTGCGTGGGTAACATTTCCATTTCATTGGCGGCTAACAAAAATGCACCAACACCTTTGGGATCGTTTACAATCACTGGCTCACTCATATAATATGCAAAACTTCCATCACGGTAAGGTTTGCCACCAAGGCCCGAAACTTTTACCGTGCCATGCAAATTGGTTTGCCCTATTTCTATTTTAATAAAACGTTTTACAATACCAGCGTATCCTTTCCTGGCTATCGCCAGTTTGGCAGCAGGTAAATAACCCTTTCTTACTCCTTTTGCAACAGCATATACAAACTGTGAAGAAGCAGATGCTTCAAAATAATTTTTCTCTTTGCCCGGTCCTTTATAATTCATCACATCATACCATAAACCTGTAGTTGGGTCCTGTTGCTTTTCAATGGCATTCACCAAACGATTAAGAATAGCGATCAGATCTTTACGTTTAGGATGATTGACGGGGAAATAATCCAATACATCAACTAACGCATCTGCATACCAACCCATAGCCCTTGACCAGAAATGTGGTGATGTGCCGGTTGTTTTATTGGCCCATTGCTGCTCTTTGCTTTCATCCCATGCGTGATACAATAAACCTGTTTTTGGATCTCTTGCATGTTTCTCCATCCAGATAAACTGGTTGGCAATATCATTGAAGGCGGTGTCTTCATGAAACAACATGGCATACTCGGCATAAAAAGGGGCGCCCATATATAAACCATCGAGCCACATTTGGTTGGGATATATTTTCTTGTGCCAGAAACCGCCTTCATTTGTTCTGGGATGAGTTCTTAACTGGTTGCGCAAATCATCAGCAGCTTTCTTGTATTTTTCTTTTCCTGTGACACGATACAACAACAAAACCAACTTTCCATTATTGACATGATCAATGTTGTATTCTACCGATTCATATCCTTTAATGGTTCCATCATTCTGTACAAAGAAATCCATTTTTTGAAGGATGGAGTTATAATAAGTTACATCACCTGTATTCATCCAGATGCCTTCAAAGCCTTTCAGTACAACACCCATATCATAGCTCCATTTAGTAAGGCTGCCGATAGGGGTAGAGTCTTTCCATGTATTCATGACTGTAGCTGCTACTTTCTCACTCCATTTTGTTTGAGCGGTTGATTGCAGCATACAAACCAGAAATACAATTGTAATTATTTTATTCATATACTTTTTATCAGTTGCGTGATCTGTTTACCATTTAATTTCTTTTACATCCGCTCCAAATTCTAACAACAGTTTTTCTTTTGCCTTTGCTGAATTTGTGTTTTTTATACGGATGTTTTTAATTCTGTCACCACTTACACGAAACAGCAATTCACTTCCATCTTTGTATGTAATGTTGTCAAATGAAAGATTGTCGCTGTTAAGGATATCAACTACCGGATTTGTTTCATCTGAAATGATTTTAATATTCCTGAAGATGATGCCGCTTGCTTGCTGTACATCAATTCCTTTTGTTGCCTGCAGTACCATGTTCTCCAGCACAATATCTTTTACATGCATTTCAGGAATCCCTCTTACAAAAATTCCTTTTGCAGCGCCATTGCAGTAAACATTACTGATGTGGAAGTTTCTGAAGATGGGTGTGGTTTCATCTACCGGTTTAAATTCTACTTTTGGTATTTCTCTTTTTTCACCAACCATTGCAACAGGATCTTTCGCCATATAATACATATCGAATAAGATGGCATCACCGGGGATGTCTTTCATATAAATATCCTTAATGAAAATATTTTCTACCACACCGCCACGTCCTCTTGTTGTTTTAAAACGCAACCCGATATCGGTGCCGATGAATGTACAATTGCTGACATATATATTTCTTGCGCCACCACTCATTTCACTCCCAATCACAAAACCACCATGTGATGCATACACTGTACAACCACGAATAATTACATTCTCTGTAGGCATTGCCCGTTTCCTGCCTTCTTCATCACGACCACTTTTCATACACAAGGCATCATCACCAACATCAAATACTGAATTTTCGATCAGTACATTCTTACAACTCTCCACATCAATTCCATCGCCGTTTTGTGCATACCAGGGATTCTTTACAAAGATATTTCGTACAGTTAAATGTTCACTCATTAATGGATGCAAACACCAGGCGGCAGAGTTTTGAAACGTAACGCCATCCAGTAAAATGTATTTGCAATTGGTGATAAGTACCAGATTAGGACGAAGAAAATCTTTGATGCTTTCGTAATAGGCTGCATCTTTATCAGGAGAAATATGACCCGGGTTGGTCATCTTACTTGCTTTAGCAAATGCTTCGGAAGGATACCATGTTTTTTTATCCTCGCTTAACACGCCACCTGAAGCAATTAAATTTTTCCATTGACTGGCAGTCAACTTATCACTTTTTACAGAACGCCATGCATCACCATTGCCATCAATGATTCCTTTGCCTGTAATAGCAATATTGCTTGCACCTGTTGCAGAGATGGGTGATTGATTGCGCATTTGAGGTAAACCTTCCCAATTGGCTTTCACCAAAGGGTATTGCAATTTATCGGATGTAAACAATAATGTAGCGCCTGTTGCTAAAGAAAGATTTACATTGCTTTTTAAAACAATGGGACCGGTTAACCACAAACCTGCCGGCACCAACACCACTCCTCCACCTTTTTTGCTACAGGCATCAATTGCATTGTTGATTGCTTTTGTATTGAGGAAGTGCCCATCGGGCATAGCACCAAACTTCTGAATATTAGTTGTGTCTTTTTTGAATTTCGGCGCAATAATCACCGGCATCTTTGCATTAAACTGTGCAAAAGAAACCAAGCTAATTATAACAAGACAGTATATGAGAATCGTTTTTTTCATTACAGCATAAAATCGTTAAAAAAGATATTAAAACGGTTTACAATTTTACCTTTATACCGCAGTAAAATCAAGTGTTTGGGGCTGTTTATTTACGCAATCGTTATCGGGAACGTAATTATTCTCATCAGGGGATTTTTACAGCCTGCCTTGCCAGCAATTTCCATTGACCCAATTGCTTTTGCCAAACCAATAGTATTTTCAGATGTACTTCTCCCGGTTTGCCATTGTCATTGTTGCTGGCATGTAATTCATGACGAACAATGGCTGTTTTGCCATTGATACTGATCGTTTGATTTTTCAGTTCAATGGTTACAAAATCAGATTTAGCAGTAACAAATTTGTCAACAAACTCTGCTTTTCCTTCCACATGCCCGCCTGAATGTCCATAACTAAGATTGTCCGATACAACTGCTTCCAGTTCTGCTTTGTTTCCATCAATCATGGCTTTGCGTAAACGTTCAACTGCATTATTCACAGCAGTTTCTTTACTGCTTTGTGCAGGTGCCTGAGTAAAGAATGTAAACACAAGGATGAAAGGAAAAAATAAATACTTCATTTGATCATTCTTTTAAAACCTGTTAGCCATCGGTACCAGGTCAGTGAGTTCGCTGATTTTTACAGGTCGTTTTAGTTGAATACTTTTTCTTGCAGCAATACCAATGAGTATGCTCATAGCCCCTTCTCTTGTTCCTGCCATTACATGATGCGGATTATCGTTGGTATTGGTAAACATCCTGCGTTGCATACGGATATCGCCTCCTCCATGTCCACCACGGATCTTAGGTGTTGTATAAACTTCGTGTTCTTTTCCAAAATTATCCCACGCCATGATTTCCCTCACTTCACCTGCAATAGCATCATCTGCATTACTCATTTCTATTGCATGGCGTTTTCCCTGGTCGTCTTGTGTTTTTTGGAGGTAAGGAATGTCTTCCCAGGTTTCTATTCTTCCTTTCATGCCATTGAAAGCAATCTGCCAGCCTTCATAGGGAGAATAAGTAGTGAGTGAATAGTTAGCTGTTACGCCATTGGCATAAATGATCTGTGCACTCATCTTATCATAAATATCAATGTCGTTACTCCACACACAACCATCACGGATGTATCCATCGTGCTGTTCATTTTTTACATATAAATTTTCCAGGTGTTTGTTGGCAGTAATGTCCCAGAAGAATTTGCAGTTGGGTTTATGTTCACAACCCCGGCATTTAGTTCCCCTGAAGGCATTGTTTTTACCATAATGTTCCAGGCTTCCATAAGCGGAGACTTCAACCGGTTCAGAATTTAACCACCAATTCAATAAATCAAAATGATGTGTGGCTTTATGTACCCACAAAGAACCGCCTTTGTTCATGCGGCCATGCCATCGCCTGAAATAATCGGAACCATGATTTACATTGAGGTACCAGTTAAAGTCTACGGAAGTGATTTTGCCAACCCTGCTGGCTGCCAACAGTTCTTTTAGTTGCATGGCATGTACACTGTGACGGTAGTTAAAAGCCACCACCACTTTTTTCCCCGATTTTTTTTCAGCTGCTAATATGTTCCGACACTTGTCTTCGTCGGTTGTCATTGGTTTTTCAGTAATTACATTAAAGCCTGCATTCAGCGCTTTTATAATTATTTCATCATGTGTTGCATCAACTGTGGTAACAATGATATAATCTGCTTTGATTTTTTTCAGCATGTCATCTACACTTGCAAAGCTTGGGCAACTTAATCCCATGTATTCTTTTGCATAAGCCAAACGACCGGGGTTGATATCACTGATGCCAACAAACTCACAGGCATGTTTAAATTCAGTGGCAATTTGTTTACCCCATAAACTTGAGCCACGGGCACCTGTGCCCACAAGAGCTAGTTTTAATTTTTCTGCTGAACCTGCAGCAATGGTAGAGAATGGATGCAGCATTAAAGATGCACCTGCAGCGGCTGTGTATTTTACGAATGATCTTCTTTCCATATGGCAATTTTAATTTGTATAGTTGTTTGCAATCGTTGAAATTCTTTTTGACCTCATCTCCGACGCTTCGGTCGGAGTCAGACATTCATCGTCTGACCCTCGTTCCCTTCTCCAGTAGAGAAGGGACGGGACATTATAAATTTATTCAACAACAAATCTTCCACATCATCATCTGTACTTCATTCAACATTAATCAAACAGTTTGCAACCCAAGAGCTATGTGATGTCAAGTCTTCCACCAATTGACGCAAAGATTCAGAGGGGGCTTATTCTAAACCAATCCACATCTACCACACCTGCATCGTTTGTTTTATTGTGTCGTGTAAAAAACAGTCCCAGTTTAGCACCCACCCATCGGCCAGGTTTTGCCACTAGTTTTTCACCCACTAGTTTGAAGTTGTTCCCATCTTCACTGTAACTAAATTCACACACGGCCCCGTTTGATACTTTTACACGTAAATAAATATCCTTACTGTTGAGTTTTTCACCGTCCTGTACTGTTTCCTTTTTGCCTTTGTCGGATTCCTTGCAGACAGCGAAAGACAGATAATTGCCATCCTTCTGCTTTACTACTGATACAGCGGCATAATCGGCTCCAAGTATAATGAACCCAAACCGTTCGCCTTCCCATTTTGGCTGAAAGGAAACTTTTGCGGTAGCAGTAAATTCATCGGCCGGGGTTTTCTGGCCGAGTATGTTTGGATAATTCCATAAAGAAATAACAGTGTCGCTTTTTTGAACTGAAAACATCCGCAAAAAACCATTGGGAGTTGGCATGGCCCAATATTGCTGCGGATTTGCCTGCCATTGCCATTGCAAACCGAGTTTGCTGCTGTTGAATTCGTCACTGTCTGCAATAGTTGCCACAGGATAAACCTTCCCAACATTTGGTTTTTTGTAAGTGAGAACAGGTTCGCCTTTTCCATCGCTATCCTTATCTGCACCAATGATTGGCCAATCATTTTTCCAACTCATGGGTTGTAAATGCACTACTCTTCCATACGCATCTTTATCCTGGAAATGTAAAAACCAATCTTCACCGGTTTGTGTGGTAACCCAGGCACCCTGATGCGGGCCATTGACCGCTGTTGTTCCCTGATCCATTACAATCTTCCGTTCATAAGGTCCGTAAATATTTTTTGAACGAAGGACTAACTGCCAGCCCGTTGCAACACCTCCCGCAGGTGAAAAAATGTAATAGTAACCGTTGCGTTTATAAAGCTTCGGACCTTCAATAGTAGGATCGGTTTCACGACCATCAAATACCATTACCGGATCGCTGATGGTTTTTGTTCCTTCTTTATTTAATTCTTTGATGACGATGATGGATTTAATTCCTGCACGACTTCCAGCATATGCATGTACAAGAAAAACCTTGTTGTTATCCCATAACGGGCAGGGATCAATCAATCCTTTTCCTGCTTCAACCATTATTGGCTCACTCCATGGGCCATTAATATTTTTTGCTTTGGTGAGATAGATGCCAAAATCAGGATCGGGATAATAGATATAAAATTCTTTGTTGTAATAACGTATCGATGGAGCCCAAACGCCGCCACCATGTTGCACGGTTGAAAAATGTTCAAAGGGAGGTTGACGTTTCAATGCATGACCCATCAACTTCCAGTTCACTAAATCTTTAGAATGAAGAATGGGTAAGCCGGGTATATGTGTAAAGCTGGATGATATCATGTAATAATCATCGCCTACTCTTATTGCATCAGGATCGCTGTAATCTGCATTTACAACGGGATTTTTATAAGTACCATTTCCATTATCAGCTATCCAGACTTTAGAAACAGTTTGGGCAAACACATTGCTGCAAACCAAAGCCACACATATGATCAATGCACTCTTCATAGTTCAATGACCTTTTTTTCATTGTTGCTTTTAATTGCTGCCTCAATAATCCGGATCACATTCGTTGCTTCTTCACCGGTAACAGGCACTTCAGAATTTTCTGTTATTGCTTTGTACATGTTATTATAAAATTCACCATAATCTCCTTTTAATGAAGGAAGATATTCCCTGATTATTTTTCCATCCAATTCGGTATGTAATAAACCTTTTTGAGATTCAGGTTCTGTTCCCCAATCGGCAGTACCGGGAATTTTGCCCTCCTGCAACATGGTTTCCTGTACGTCTGTTTTGGATTTAATAAATGAACCCTTTGTTCCATGTATTTGAAAACCAGGCATGGCTTCTCTTACGTAATAACTCGATTTTAATGTAACCCGATGTGACGGATAAAATAATTTCAAATCAAAATAATCATCCACTTTTGAGTTTGGCCGGTTGATTGTGATATCAGCAAATAAGGCAATCGGCATTCCAAATAACTGTAAGGCCTGGTCTATTAAGTGTGAACCCAGATCATACAAACATCCAACCGCAGGCGTTGCTGTTTCTTTATGAGTTTTATAACTCAGGTTCGGAACGTACCTGTCGTAACGGATTTCTGCATCCACAATATCACCAAGCAGATGGTCGTCTAATACTTTTTTTACTGTTTTATAATCGCTGTCAAAGCGCCGGTTATGATAAACTGAAAGTTTACTGTTTTTTTTCCGGGCCAGTGCAACCAGTTCTTCTGCCTGTTCAACATTCGCAGTAAAAGGTTTTTCAACAATCACATGTTTGCCTGCAAGGATTACCTGTTTTGCATAATCAAAATGTGTAACACTGGGGGTGTTTACAACAACTAATTCAATAGCATCATCCGCTAACATTTCTTCTAATGTGCGAAAGGTTTTTACATCCGGATATTTTTCCTGTGCCAGGTTTTTACTTCGCTCCCAAACCGCATAAAAGTTAAATCCGGGATGTGAAGAAATGAAAGGTGCATGAAAGACCCATCCACTCATGCCAAAAGAACAAATTGCTGTATTGATCGGTTTCATAAAATGTTTTCGTTAAAGATCGTCATTGCGAACGAAGTGAAGCAATCTGAAATGTTTAGACTGCTTTGTTCCTCGCAGTGACGTCCTCTAATTTAGTTTCCGTTAACGGAACTTATCCAATTCTTTAATCGTTCCATCCAATTGTCGTTCGTTGTTTTATTGTTCATACCAAAACCATGTCCGCCTTTTGGATAGAGATGCATTTCAACAGGTACTTTATATTTTATACATGCCTGGTAATATCGTATGCTGTTGTCAACCGGTACGGCAGCATCATCACCTGCATGTACTAAAAACGATGGAGGTGTTTTTGCTGTTACCTGCAATTCGTTTGAATAGAGATTGATTTTATCAATCGGCGCTTTGGCACCAACTAAATTATTTCTTGATCCTTTGTGTGTGATGGTACTGTCGAAACTGATTACGGGATAGATTAAAATAGCAAAATCGGGACGTACAGAGCTTGTGTCTTTATTTGTTACATCAGCATTTGCTGTAAAATGAGTAGCTGCAGTTGAAGCAACATGTCCGCCTGCAGAAAAACCCATAATGCCGATTTGATCTTTCTTTAAACCCCATTGCCCTGCGTTGCTCCGTATCATGCGGATGGCCTGTTGTGCGTCCTGCAGCGGAGCAAGACTTCTGTCAATATTAGTTGTGTCATCGGGCAAACGGTATTTTAATACAAAAGCAGTAATACCCCACTTATTCAGTTCTTCAGCAACCTTTGTTCCTTCTTTATCAAATGCAAGAATAGAATAACCACCACCCGGACAAATAATTACCGACATACCATTGGAATTAGCCGGCTTGTAAATAGTAAGCGATGGTATACTTACTTTGGAAATTCGTGTAACATTATCTTTTGAAACAGAACTCTCTTTGTTTGGTGCCCGCTTCGAATTGGGGATAGCGCCGTTGTACAACGGCATCTCCTGTTGTGCATGTACAACTACTGCAATGAATACTAAAAAAATTAAACAAGCTAAATTCTTCATTTGATTGTTATTTAAAAGTTGAATTACCAAAGACTTTCTGCAGGAAGCCTGTGATATAATTTACTGTCGCTGTAAACCAGGGTTCGAATAAACAAAACGAATGCGGTGAGTTTTTAAACGTATGCACTTCTGTATATATCTTATGACGTTGTAAGATTTTGATGTAATCTTCCCTGCCTGCGTGCATTCGCTCTACCGAACTGTTGAGAAACAATGTAGGTAGTGAATGAGCACCTGCATGTGTTAATGGCGATGCCTCTTTCCATAGTTCAGGGCTATCTTTTTTTGCATAGCCAAACCAATAGGTTGCTGCTGAAATGTGTTTACTGTCATCGCCCTCACCCGATTCAGGATAAATAAATGATAAGATACCGTCAATATCAACAATGGCATGCATCTTACTGCTTGCTTTTGTCTTAAGCCCGGGTTTAAATTTTTGATAGTCGTTTGTATTGCCCACTAATGCTGCTAACTGCCCGCCTGCAGAAAAACCAAGTACAACAATTCTGTTTGTATCAACATTGTACTTTTTAGCATTTACTTTCACCCATTGAACAACGGCTTTAATGTCTGTTACAGCTGCCGGATAATAAGCTTCTGTTGACAATCTGTATTCGGGTGTAAAACAGGCATACTCTTTTAATGCAAGGGCTTGCGCCAATGGATGATGTTGTGTACGATTACCTGAGCGCCACCCACCTCCGTGTACGATTACGATGGCGGGATATTTCTTTGCCTGTGCCTTGTTTTTTTTTGGAAAGAATGCATCAAGCTGAAGATACCTGTTGGCAGGTTTGTAATAGCTGATATTTCTTTGTTTTGTAATAAACGCACTATGCTCTACAACAGGAAATAAAATAGTTGGATGTTGCTTCTTTACCTTTTCAAATTCCATTTGCAGGTTAAACGAAGTATCGGGCACATTGGTAATACTATTCACCCTTTGCGCCTCTGTAACAAGACTCATCAGGCAAAAGCATACAATATGTAACTGACGCATCATTTAATTCCTGATTATTTTTTTGGCCATTCAAATGCTTTTGTTCTGATTTGTTGAAACCAGTTCAGTTCATCTTTCACTAAATTATTGTTCGAAAAAATATTTTCAAATATATATTCCTTTGCTTCTTTATCATTTAGTTGTTTGCTCCATAAAAAAATATATAGTGCTAACCCATTTGCTCATAACCTATCCGATTTATCCTTTACTTCTTTACAGAGGACCTAATGATCCGTTCTGCCAATTCAATATTCAAAGTCTTGAGTTCTTTCAATACCAGTTGTGCAATTAATCTTGCACCGAGTTCACTAAAATGTGTATTGTCTTCTTTTCCTTCAGGATAGTTGGGATGTTCACCCGGCTTTAATTGAACGAATAAAAGTTTGGATTGTTCTACACCAAACTGCCGGTACAATTCCTGGCTCTTTTTATCCAGGTCAATGAACAATACTTTTTCTGCTGTTGCTACATCACGTACAATTTGTGCATACACATCATGTGTACCTTCAATCTTGCCATCGGTTGTAAATTTTCTTCTTGCAACAGGTGTGAGTAAAATGGGTATTGCATTCTTCTCCCTGCTTTCTTTTACATACTGCAGCAGGTTATTTCTAAATTCTGTTTCTGTTGTGAATGTTTTTTTGGTTGGCACTTCATCATTGTGGCCAAACTGAATAAAAATATAATCGCCATCAGCAACTTCGTCCATAATAGATTTCCATAAACCTTCATTGCGGAACGAACTGGTGCTGCGTCCGTTCTTTGCTTTGTTCAACACTGTTACGGTTGAATCCCAGAAATGCACAAAGGGCATTCCCCAACCAGTTTCAGGAAATGCTTTGGGTTCTTTTATGGCAATGGTTGAATCACCTGCCATAAAAATGTTGATCTTCTTTTTTGCAGGCAACAAAAAACTCAGCATCGGAACAGCCATCAGTAATATTAATTTTGCTTTCATACTATTTCATCTTACCCCTGCTGCCGTCAGGCAGGCTCGTTCTCTCTCCAATATAGAGGGAGGTCGGGCACTTATATTTTTATCCATCTCCTTCATTGCCTCATTTTCATTCAACAACTATCATCATTTAACTAAACTGTTTATATACACTTCAATATTTGTATAATGCTTGTCTAATTTATTTCCTGCAGCATCAGCAAGGTTCTTTGGATCTAAACCGTTTGCTGTTTCCCATACATCAGGCATACCATCCTGGTCGGTATCAACGGGGGCAGCAGTTGATTTTAAAAGTGGCCATGCATTCACTGTTAGTTCGAAAGGGGAGTGATGCGGATAACCACCTTGTACATCAATGATCGTTCCTGTTCTGTTTTTTACATTGCTGATGATCCGTTGATCTAAGGTATCTCTTCTGAAACTGGCTCCTGCAAAATTCATCACAGCTTCAAAGGCTTCTGTTGATGATTGCAACGGCATACGATCAGTTGCATGCGGGTTGCTGGTGACGGTTGCTTTTTTATCTTCTGCTGTTCCGCCATTTCCCATATGCACGCCCAGGAAATTGTTGCCTGTAACATCAGGTGCTTCATCTACATAATTACCATTTACATACCACTTTCCAAATGGAATGGTTTCTGTTCTTCCGGGATTGACTATTCTGAAACGAACAGCTTTAGTTGTAGAAGGACCGTATTTAAAATAGTTATTAACGATATTGTAATTACCACCTTCACCTGCATAAATAGTATTGCCCCCCCAGTTGTAGATCACATTGTTGCAATAATCAACCAGCTCAGGAACATTTTGTCTTGTACCGTTGAATCGTGGATTACGGTTGTTGCAATGAGCAAACAAATTATGATGTGCAGATAAATGACTGCCACCCCATATGCCACCATAACCATGGTGCTCCCAATCTTTATCGCCTGTTTCAAAATGATAAGAGTAGTTCAATGGTTCTGAAATAATGTTCCATTGCAAAGTAGTGCTGTCGCCATTATAAACAGAAAGCACTTCATCGTTACTCCAGCTGAAAGAACAATGATCAATGATAATGTGTTTGCGACCGGATGCACTGAATGAATCATCGCTACCACTTCCATCTACCATTCCTTGTTGTCGCTGATATTTATCGCCCATCCGAAAACGGATATACCTTACTATAATATTGTCACCTGCCAACCGTACCGTATGATCAGCAATACAAATTCCATCACCCGGTGCTGTTTGTCCCGCAATGGTTGCATCTGCTTTAATTGACAAAGGTGCTTCTATATGAATGGTACCGGAAATAGCAAATACAATCATCCGTTTACCTTTTGCTTCTGCTGCTGCACGAAAACTACCAGGACCATCATTGTTGAGATTAATTACAATATATACTTTACCACCCCTGCCACCTGTTGTGTACTTGCCAAAACCTTCCGCACCGGGAAAAGCAATGGCAGTATTTGTTGAGGTTGTAGTATTTGTTTGTTGTTGTGCCATGCAACTGCTGAACACAAGTAGAAACAAAAGAAAAGTGAAAAAAGATTTGATATAATTCATGCTACAAGTTAAAAAAGGCTGCCCGGAGGGTGCAGCCTTTACAAAATAATACTACAACATACCAACTGCAAAAAGAACTGATTAATAGTTTGGGTTTTGTTTTAACAATCCCTGGTAAGCAGAGAGTGTTGACTGGTCATAAGGAAACAATTCGCTTTTACCGGGCACAAAGAAAGATGCAAATCCCTGCCACAATGGTTTATTATCAATAGAATTTGTTGCTGTTAAATGCTGCGCCCAATCAACCCGTGTCCAACCTGTTGTTGGGGATGGAACCTGTGTTGGTCGCCAGAAAGGCTGTGCTGTTACGGGGGCACCAATACCTGCGTAATATTGAATTTCCTCGCCAACATTTCTCCAATAGATATACTGTGGTACATAAGTATAAGGTGCAACACGATCACGGATTTGCTGAATCTTTGTTCTTGCTTCCGCAATTTTAGTAGTTAATAAATTCCAGCGAAGCAAATCATACTTACGAATTCCTTCATGACCAAATTCAAGGTAACGTTCGTTGACAATTGCATTAAAGAAACCGGCTTTGGTAGTTGGCGTAATACCAATTAACCCGGTGTTGCCACGATAAGCTCTTTTACGCACTTCTTCAAAAGCTGCAATGGCTGCTGCATCAGGTCCGTTATTGATTTCATTGACGGCTTCTGCATACATCAGTAATACATCAGCAAAACGAATCATTGACCAGTTGTATCCCACATTCAATACTGTTCCAGGAAGAAGCGGTACTCTCCAATCTCTTCTGTATTTACCAGTATTGAGTTCACCTAACCTGCGTTGCGATTTAATATTTGATGATGATGATACCTGATAATGAGTAACGGAGATATCTCTTCTGGTATCAACAGAATCAAATGCATAAAAATAATTGGGCAACATTACAATACCACCACCACCTGCGCCATATCTTGAAGCATTATTTAAGTTAGGCCCATCATAGTTACCCATACGGCTATCACTGTTACCATTACCACCACCTGCGCCCACTTCAAAAATAATTTCACCAAAAGGATCGTACGTAAAAGAAGTAACGTTTCTCCAGATATTTTCATAATTGGGGTTGAGGGTATGCTGGTTTCTGTTGGCCATCAGCTCTTCACATTCCTGTTTTGCGATTTGGTAATAAGTTAAATAATCTGCTTTGCGTTCCATTTGAGCATTGCTTCTTAATGAATAGCCGCCACGGGCCAGTGCAATTCTTGCTCTTAATGCTTTGGCAACTCCTTTGCTGATGCGTTCGTTTCTTACAACTCCCAACCGCCAAGGCAGCAGATCTCTTGCAGTGGCAAGATCTGCAAGAAGTTTATCCATAGTAGAATCACGATTGGTTGCGCCAATAAATAAACTGGGTTGTTTGTAAGCAGGGATCATAGGTGCAGGCACATCACCCCAATGGCGAATCAGTTCAAATAAAAACTGTGCCCTTAATGTGAGCGCTTCTCCATACAAACGTTTTAATTCTTTTTTCTCTGCTTCTGTTCCATTGCTGTATAAATTCATTAACGGAATCTGTTCAATACAAAGATTTGCTTTTTCAACACCACGGTATAACTGGCGGAAAGGATTTGCAATTTCTGAATTGGTAAGAAGCAACTGGTAACGGCCAACACCTCTTCTTCCATTATCAATACCTCCGCTTACAATACCCTCATCTGTATCATAAGGATAATACATGCTGATGCGGATACCATATCCATTATCGCCCTGCAATTCGTCATACACACCGGTAACAGCCATTGTTGCATTGGGTACATCCGAAAAAACGGCAGGGATAGTAAAATTTGAAATCGGTTCAACAACAGTATATTGTTTACAGGACCCCATTGAAACAACTATCAGGAAAGCTGATATTGCTAATGTGACGGTTTGAAAGAATTTATATTTCATACAAATAACTTTTTATTTTATTAGAATGTAACGTTTACACCAAACACCCATGTTTTTGATCTTGGATAAGCTGCAAAATCAACACCCGGAGTTAAAGGATCTGATCGGCGGGAGGTGACATCAGGATCATATCCTGAATAGTTAGTAATGGTTGCAAGATTGTTCACTGTTGCAAATACCCTCAATGTTGTCATTTTCATTCTGTCGAGCGCATTTTTTGGTAAAGTATAACCCAGTGTAATGTTATTGAATCTCAAATAAGAACCATCTTCAACCGCCCATGAATGCAACCACCATCTTTGTACTCTTACCGGTGTCCAAATCTCTGCATTTGCATTTAATTTGGATAGCTCTGATGGATCTGTAACCCTGATACCATTGTTATTGATGAATGTAAATCGTTTTCTCATAATGTTCAACATATTGAGGTTGGCGAAAGCGCCATCTGTCCACTCAATTTTATTGGCATTATAAATATCATTACCAACAACAAAGTTTACAAACACACTCATATCAAAACCTTTATAAGAAAACTGGTTACTCCAACCACCTGTAAAATCGGGATTTGCATCACCAACAACAGTTCTGTCGCCATCGGGTGTAATCACTCCATCGTTATTCAAATCTTTCCACTTCAACATACCAGGTTGAGGAGTTCCATATACTCCATTAAATGCAATACCGGCTTTAAGAGTGTACACAGCAGTAGTTGCATTGTAATTAAAGTCTTCAATTTTATAAAACCCATCCGTAATAAATCCATACATCAAACCTGCGGGTTGTCCTACTTTAACTAAATAATCATCTACACCATCACTTCCCTGCCATCCTGAGTTACGTGTAATTTGTGAAGGACCACCAAGACTTTCAATCCTGTTTTTGTTGAAAGAGATATTAAAATTGGAGGTCCATGTAAAATCTCTTTTTTGTACAGGTGTGGCATTCACCTGAAATTCTACACCCCTGTTAGAGGTGGCTCCGAGATTTTGAAGTTGTGTAACATATCCTGTTGTTGGAGGAATATTTACAGCAAGTAAAAGGTCTTTTGCAGTGTTCTTATAAATATCCATTGTAAACTGCAACCTGTTATTAAAAAATGCAAGATCAACACCGAAGTTGCGTGTAATATTTGTTTCCCAACGGAGGGTGGGATTTCTTAGTGATGTGGGTGCAAAACCTGGTTGAATAATATGGTTGAATGCATACTGCCCGGTTACGCCATAGAGTTGGAGGTATAAAAGATTATCAATACGATTGTTTCCTACTTCACCATACCCAAATCTGAGTTTGCCATCAGTAAGCCAGGATAATTTATCCATAAACTTTTCTCTGCTGAAACGCCATGCTACTGAGCCGGAAGGAAACACAAGGCTTCCGTTTTCAGCACTGAATTTGGAAGAACGATCTGAACGAAGATTAAAAGTGGCTAAATATTTATCATCAAAAGCATAACTAACACGACCGAATAAAGAAAAGATACGGCTTGGCGGATGAACAAAAGTAGAAGGAAGAGGCTGTGCTGATCCGGGAGGTGCAGAACCGGCACCCATATTGTTCAATGCTTTTTGAGGAGTAATATCAGAAGGGAAAAATCTTGTTTCAAAAAATGCATTTCTCGAATTGGCATCTACAATTTCCTGGCCCACTAATACACTGATATCATGATGCTTTTTAAAGTCATTGAGTGAATATTGAAGCGTATTGGAATTGGTAAAAGTGCTGTTCCTTTGATTGCCAATAGATGCTACAGGTAAAGAAGCAGAGTTGCGAGCAGTAGAGGTAATTTTGCTAAAGAAGAGATCCTGCTGAATACCTGTATTGTCGTACCCGAAGGTTGATCTGAGAACAAGATTTTTAATGATATTATAATTTATATATCCACTCAGGTAAACTGCCTGTGTAGTTTGTTTTCTGTATTCAGCTCTTGTTTGTATGATTGGATTTATGGCGCCACTTGAAGCAAGAAAGTAGGCTTCATCAAAATCATCAATACCTCCTGTTAGAGTGTTCAATTCAAATGGCCGGTAATTAATTGTGTGCCGCAACCGGTTGGTAGATCTTGTTCCGCTATTGGTAGTGCCAGCGCCTCTAACTGTTTGATCGAGGTAACGGGTGGTGATGCCTATTTTAAATTTGTCGGATATCTTATGATCCATTTTAAAGTTTACTAAGTATCTGTCAAAACCCGACTCAAGTAAAATGCCTTCTTCTTTATTGGCAGTTAAACTGAGGTTGTAAGTGGTAGCAAGATTTCCACCATTAACAGATACATTATGATTTTGATACAATGCTTTTCTTCCGAACACTTCTGTTTGCCAATTAATAAAACGTTTGTTTTTGTATGCATTTAAAGT
The DNA here is from genome assembly GCA_046593655.1 of Lacibacter sp. Taxonomy (GTDB): domain Bacteria; phylum Bacteroidota; class Bacteroidia; order Chitinophagales; family Chitinophagaceae; genus Lacibacter. The sequence goes on from JBKJNM010000052.1 coordinate 31,437, forward strand.
ATCCCATGTAGTACCGTAAGTTTGAGCAAAGCTTGTACTGTCGGCAATACTTCCACGGCTTCTTTCATATTGCCAGGTAACAAAATCATAGGGGTCCATTACATCCATTGTTTTTGGTAAAATTCTCCATCCAAAAGAACCATTGTATGATACTTGAGTTTTACCGGTACGCCCCACTTTTGTTGTAATAATTACAACACCGTTGGCAGCTCTTGCTCCATAAATAGCGGAAGTTGATGCATCTTTTAATACATCAATCGTTGCAATATCCTGCGGTGAAATAACAGAGAGTGCATTTTCAACCTGTACTCCATCAACAATATATAAAGGAGAATTATCTTGTGTAATAGAGCCGCCACCTCTTACACGAATTATAATTTCGGCACCGGGAGCTCCTTCTGTTGCAGTTACCTGTACACCTGCCAGGCGTCCCTGCAAAGCTTCAGCAGCAGAAGAAAGCGGAATGTCTTTTAACTGTTTTGAACTAACCGATGATACAGAACCTGTTAAATCTTTTCTTCTGATGGTGGAGTAACCAACCACCACCACATCTTCAAGTACAGCAACATCTTTTTCAAGTTTTGCCGATACATCGCTGCTGCCATCGGTTGTAATATTGATGGCTTTGTATCCTGTATAAGTAATAACCAGTATTACTGATCCTGTGCCGGGAGCATCAATTTTAAAATTCCCGTTAGCATCTGTTTGAACACCTTTTTTGGAACCACTCAGTAAAACGCTAACACCTCTTAAAGGTGTATCGGCATCATCTGTAACTTTTCCTTTTATCTGGCGGATTTGGGCAAATGTTGCCATGCTGCAGGAAAGAATCAAGAGCAGAAAAAAATATTTTTTCATACTGTGCTTTGGTTTAAGTTGATTTTTCTAACCCTGCAAACAGGAAGCAAGGCGAAAGATTAAAAAATGTTTATGTGAATTTGAATCGTTAATTATTGATGGCTAAAGGCGGTATATAAATCTTGTATTTCGTTTATGTAAGAAATTCCATTCCGTTGATAAAGCAAGTCTATGTACATTTTCAGGATTACCCACGAGTTTGAAACCTTTTATTTACGCAATCGTTCCCGATAACAATGCCACGTAAAACGCTCCGGAATGCAGAAAAATCAACTGCTGAGGGTTAAAAAAAGCACCCGATTTATAACTGAGAATTGCATGTAACCTTTCATTGAAATGAAGAGGAAGAACAGTGTTGAAACGCCTATCTTTAGAACTGAATATTCCCTGCTATGAAATTTGAAGCTGTTACTATAAAAGATATTGCTAAAGCGCTGGGTCTTTCCACATCTACTGTTTCAAGAGCGCTCAGAGACAGTCATGAAATCAGCTCAGAAACCAAGCAACTGGTGATGGAGTGCGCAGAAAAACTCAACTATCGACCCAACCCAATTGCACTCAGCCTCAAAGAAAAAAGAAGCCGTTCCATTGGCGTAGTGGTTTGTGAAATTGCCAATACCTTTTTTTCGCAGGTCATTAACGGAATTGAATCGATTGCTTACGACAGGGGATATAATGTTATTGTTTCCCAAAGCAGGGAATCGTACGATCGTGAAGTAATTGATCTGCAGTTCCTGGCTTCCCGTTCGGTGGATGGCCTGCTCATTTCACTTTCAACTGAAACAACCGACCTCACACATATTAAAGCGTTACAAGCAAGAGGAATGCCCATTGTTTTGTTCGACCGGATTCATGACGAAATTGACACACACAAAGTAGTAGTTGATAATTATAAAGGTGTATATGAAGCAACAGAACACCTCATTAAAAACGGGTTTAAGCAAATTGCTGCTATTGCCGGATCGGAATTTTTATCCACCACCAATGAACGGCTGGCAGGTTATCATGATGCACTGAAAGCAAACAATCTTTCTTACAGTAAAGAATATGTACAACATTGTTTTTACGGAGGGATGGTGTTTTCAGAAATTGAAGAAGCCGTAAATAAATTGTTTACGTTGAAACAAAAACCGGATGCAATGATTACCACCAGCGATAAATTAACAACGGGTTGTTTGAAAACATTAAAACGAAGGGGAGTCATGATTCCTCAAGAGGTAGCGATGATTGGTTTTTCTAATTCAGATATTGCAGAGTTGGTTGATCCGCCATTATCAGTCATACGGCAGCCGGCCGAAGAAATGGGCAGGGCAGCTACAGAATTGTTATTGCAATTGGTGGAGAGTAAAAGAATCATCAAAGATTTTGAAAAAAGAGTGTTGACACCTGAACTGCAGATCAGGGAGTCGTCCATCATGTTACAGTAGCACAAAAATCAATCTTCTTTCCGTTTCACAATTAAGTACCAATCATTCTCCAGCGGCAGGTATCCATAATCATAACAATAGAAATAAGTCTTTCCTGTTTTTGTTGTGTACAAATGAGTGAAGTATTTAAAATGAAAACCCAATCGCTGAAGTTTGTCTTTATTGGCTTTGGCCGTTTCCTCCGCATGCGGCAGGATGTCTTCTAATATGCGTCGGTTTTTGAGTAATGTGTTGTTGATATTTCTCACATAACTGCTGTGTACTCCTTTTGCTTTTTGCTGATTGTTGTAATTATTGCGGCAATAGTCATCGCAAAACTTTTTATCTACACGTCCTTTCAGTGTTTTTCCACAGGCCAAACAGGTTTTCGATTTTGTATCCGTTAATACAGCCATAGCAGGGGTTTTGGAGAAGAAGATACAACTATTTTATCCGTGTGCAAACGCTTTTACACGTTTAGCTTCGGGAGTAAACGGTTAAAAACCGGATACGGGGTTTGATGGAGATCATCTTTGTGTTGTCAATCGCAAATAACAAACGGTTGGCTGAGATAACAAAATTCAAAAACAATTAAATTTCAAAGTCATGTACGCACTTAAGAACAAAGTTCAACTGATCGGTAACCTGGGCAATGCACCCGAAGTAAAAACATTAGACGGGGGTAAAAAAATGGCCCGGTTCAGTATTGCAACCAATGAAAGCTATCGCAACGCCAAAGGCGAAAAGATCACCGAAACACAATGGCACAATATGATTGCCTGGGGTAAGGTAGCTGAGATTGCCGAAAAATATTTAACCAAAGGAAAAGAAGTGGTGGTGGAAGGCAAGCTCGTTAACCGGAATTATACAGATAAAGACGGTAATAAAAAATACATTACCGAAGTACAGGTAAATGAATTGCTGTTGCTTGGTGAAAAAGTGAAGGCATAGCAAACCCCAACACCGGTTAAAGAGATTGTTTTGAATGTTTTCTTTAGCCGGTGTTTTCCTTTATCATTCTATCTTTATCTAATGCAGATAATTGAACGCAACGATATCTTTGACCTCGCCTTTCGGTTTGTGACCGAAACACAGGAAAGTATTTTTTTAACAGGGAAGGCGGGAACAGGAAAGACAACTTTTCTGAAATACCTCAAAGAACATTGCTCCAAAAATATTATCGTAGCAGCACCAACCGGCGTAGCTGCTATTAATGCAAGCGGGGTTACTTTACACAGTTTGTTTCAATTACCTTTTCATCCTTTTCTTCCAACTCATTCTGCCAAAAGCGAATTGCTCTCAAAGATCCGTTACAATAAACAACGGCTAAAGTTGTTGCGTAAAATGGAAGTATTGGTAATTGATGAAGTGAGCATGGTACGTTGTGATGTGATGGATGCCATTGATACTATTTTAAGAACGGTACGTTACCAGCATCATGTTCCTTTTGGTGGAGTTCAATTGGTTTTTATCGGCGATCTATTTCAACTGCCGCCTGTTGCAAAAAACCACGAGTGGAGTATCCTGCAGGAATATTATCAATCTACTTTCTTTTTTGACAGCCGTGTGATTAAGGAGCAGATGCCTTTACTCATTGAGTTGAATAAAATCTATCGGCAAAAAGAACAACGTTTTGTTGAGCTGTTGAATAAGGTACGCAATAACCAGATTGAGCAGGAAGATTTTGAGTTGCTTAATCAACGTTTTATTCCCGGCTTTCAACCACTGGCAGATAAAAAATACATTACACTTACTTCGCATAATAACCAGGCAGAGCTCATCAACCGGCAGCAGTTGCAACAACTCAATACTGGTTCATTTACGTACAAAGCAAATATCGACGGGGAATTTCAGGAGAATATCTATCCGGCAGATGAAGCATTGGTTTTAAAAGAAGGTGCACAGGTGATGTTTCTTAAAAATGATACGATTGCCAAACGATATTTCAATGGGAAAATTGGAATCATTAAATCACTTGATGAGGACGATATTATTGTTGTAAGCGATGGAGAGGAAATACGTGTACAAAAAGAAGTTTGGGAAAATGCACGCTATACGTTGAACAGAAGCGATGGCAAACTGGAGCAGGAAGTATTGGGCACATTTGAGCAGTATCCTTTACGTCTTGCATGGGCCATCACAATTCATAAAAGCCAGGGCTTAACATTTGATAAGGTGATGATTGATGCAGGGGCCTCCTTTACCAGCGGACAGGTATATGTTGCCTTGAGCCGCTGCACCAGCATTGATGGTATTGTATTACTCACAAAAATTCAACCGGCAGTTATTTTCAATAACGAGCATGTGCTCAACGGGCAAAACACATTATCATCAAGAGGCTCTTTAGCAGAACGTTTTGAGCAGGCAAGAAAATTATTTACACTGCTTTTGCTGGAAGATCTGTTTTCATTTACACAAATAGAAACTGAAATCAAACAATTACAGGAAAGCATTATTAAGCATAAGCATGAGTTGAATGAGGATGCAGCAACATGGGCTGATAATCTGCTCCGGCAATTTGATGTGGAGAAATCAGTTGCACAAAAATTTATAGTACGTGTTAATGAACTCATGAAGGAAGAAGCTGTGATTGAAAATAACCCCGCCCTTCAAAAGAGAATACAGGATGCAGCTATTTATTTTCTGCCACGGCTAACAGCATTGCAACAAGCTGTAAATAATCACCCCCTCATTACAGAACATAAAATAACCGCAGATGAAGTGAATGAACATCTCCAATCGCTTTGTGGTGCACTCCATACCACTCTTTATTTATTGAAGTATGGCAAAGAAACATTTTCTGTTGCTGATTTTCTGAAACATAAAGTGAACCTGGCTATACCCCGTTTCCAGATCAGCAGTTATGCCAGTAAAAGAAAACAAACAGCAACAGATATTCCTCATGCTCAACTTTATTTTAAACTAAAAGAATGGAGAGACAGGGTTTGTGAAGAAAATAATCTTCCCATCTATATGCTTGCCAATAGTAATAGTTTGATGGAGATCTGCAATTATCTTCCCCTTACAAAAGATCATTTAATATTATTGAGCGGATTTGGAAAAGCAAAAGTTGAAAAGTATGGCGATGAGATTATTGATATGGTTGAAGAATATTGCCATGAGCAGCATATTGAAACAAATATGGAAGCTAAATCGGCGAACCCAAAACGTCAGCGGAAAGAACCATCCCGAAGCAGTGCGGATAAAGTAAGTTCCTTTTCAGTTACACTCCAGTATTATAAAGAAGGAAAAAATGTAGAAGAAATTGCCAAACTCCGTAACCTCACCAATAGTACCATTGAAGGACATTTATCAGATGCAGTAAAAACAGGAGAAATTTCTGTGTTCAAATTAGTTACAGATAATAAAATTGAAATCATCAAAGAAGCAATTCTAAGTAATCCTGAAAAAAAATATGGTGAACTGAAAGGATTACTTGGCCCCGAATATACATTTGCTGAAATAAGAGCCGTAGTAAATCATCTTTCAAGAATCAGCAGCAATGTTGATGTTGCAGAAATAAGACAGAGTAATCACGACGATCATTTTTGATGATTCTCTTGCACACTATTTTTCAATGCTATATTTTAACTTTCAACTTTATTCTCTGTCATACTACAAAAGAATTTTCACTTCAAAATTTACAACATGAAAAAATTGTGCATAGTATTGGTAGCCGTTGTTGCTTTAACTGTTTTCAACTCGTTTACTCTTGAACCGCAAGGCTGGCGTTTTATTGGAGATAAATGGGCAGCATTTGGTCCCGATCGGGATGTATTAAGAGTGGGAGGAAATGATGCTTTCAGGCAAATTAAAATCAAAATAACTGACGGCTCTTTAAGAATTGATGATTTGGACATTTATTTTGAAAATGGAGAGAAAATGAACGTTGCTTTAAAAAATGCATTCAGGGCCGGGCAGGAAAGCAGAGTCATTAACTTACCGGGTGGAGTGCGAAAATTAGACAGGGTTGAATTTCTGTATTCAACAATTGGTCGCTCAAAAGGAAGAGCCAGGGTTGCCGTGTGGGGGAAACGGTAGTTGTTAAATTAACAGATAGTAGAGCAGCAAATTCTTTTTGCTGCTTTTTATTTCTTTCCCTCCAGCATATTTACATACTCAAGGGAACCGAGCCGGAAGCGAAAGGGAATACCTGTTCTCTTTTCCAATTGGTACTCACCAAGGCACATAATACCCCAATGACTGAAGGGAGTGCCGAGATTTACATGAACAAGAGGCTGTTTCTGTAAAAACAAAATTGATTGATTGAAAACCGGGAAAACCGTTAAAATTTTTGCTGGAACCCATACAGGACGGGCACTTTCCGCACTTAATTGGGCCTGACTTGTAAAAGCGAATGTTAAGAAAAGAACCGCAGAAGCACAAAAATTGTTCCAATTTTTATTCATGAACGTATTTTTTGATAATTTAGCCTCCTGAACAATAGCAAGGTAACCATAAAACTGTACATGGGAAATGTCACTTAGTCAAGGATTACAACAAAAACTACTACAAAAACTATCACCTCAGCAAATTCAGTTAATGAAGTTGCTGCAGGTACCTACGGCCAATCTGGAAGAACGGATTAAGGAAGAGATGGAAGAAAACCCCGCTCTTGAACAAAGCGATGAGGATAGTGATGAACAGAACAACGAAGAAGTTAAGGATGAATTTGACAGCAGCGAAGACGAAAATTATGATTTGGATGGAAGCGAAGATGAATACGGAAGCCTCGACATCAACGATTATGTAAATGAAGGGGATGATGATATTGCAGATTACAGAACAAGAGAAGATAATTACTCAGAGCAGGAAGAGCGTAAAACCTCACCTGTAAAATTAGAAACCAGTTTTTACGAAGTATTGTTACAGCAATTGGGCATGTTGAAACTGGATGAGAAGCGACAGGTGATTGCAGAGCAGATTGTAGGAAGTATTGATGATGACGGTTACTTGCGCAGAGAAAATAGCGCCATTGTAAATGATCTTGCTTTTCGTCAAAACATTGATAGTTCTGAACAGGATATTGAAGAGATCATTCAGCTCATTCAATTATTCGATCCCCCCGGTATTTGTGCCCGCAACCTGCAGGAGTGTTTGTTGATTCAGTTGAGGCATAAACTAAAAGCAAATCCATTAAAGGATATTCAAACAGCAATCCTCATTCTTGAAAAATACTTTGATGAGTTTACCAAAAAGCATTACGAAAAAATACAAAGAAGTCTTTCACTGGATGATGAACAACTGAAAGCCGTTATTCAGCAAATCATTAAACTCAACCCAAAACCGGGGGGGAATGTTACCGAAGTAAATAAAGCTGAAACATATATAGTCCCCGACTTTTATATTTTGAATAACAACAGTAAACTGGAGTTAACGTTGAATTCCCGAAATGCACCCGATCTGCGGATCAGCGAAGGGTACCGGGATATGCTCAAAGAGTATGACAGGGGCAGCAAAAGAGATAAAAGACAAAAAGAAGCTGTTATGTTCATCAAACAAAAAATTGATGCGGCACGTTGGTTTATTGATGCCATTAAACAACGGCAGAATACGTTGCTGCACACCATGGGTTCCATCATGAAATACCAGGAAGAGTTTTTTCTTACAGGCGACGAAACCACGCTTAAGCCGATGATCTTAAAAGATATTGCGGAAAAAACCGGGCTTGACATCTCAACAGTAAGTCGTGTGGCCAACAGCAAGTTTGTACAAACAGAGTTTGGTACGTACCGGTTAAAATTTTTCTTCAGCGAATCGTTAAGTACAGAAAGTGGAGAAGAGGTTTCAACAAGAGAAGTAAAGAAAATATTATTTGACATGGTGGATGCTGAAGATAAACGTAAGCCATTAAGTGATGAACGTTTAACGGAATTACTTCAGGAAAAAGGCTATAACATTGCACGCAGAACGGTAGCCAAATACAGGGAGCAACTAAATATTCCTGTGGCAAGGTTACGTAAACAGTTATAAAGTATGGAACAAATGATCGTGAATGAAAATGGAGGGATACGTCTTACTTCAAACGTGCATTCACCTGTTGTAAAAGCGCTGGCCACTTTCTTTTCTTATCTTTTTCACCCGTTGTTCATGATTGCATGGGTATGCCTGTACCTGTTATACCGCAACAGCCTTGTGTTTACAGGCGAAACATCATTTGAAAAAATGATTGTTTTTCTTCGTGTGTTCAGCACCAGTATTTTTTTGCCGTTGATAACTGTGTTACTGCTTAAAGGTCTCGGCTTTATTAAATCAATTCAACTTCGCACACAGAAAGACAGGATCATTCCTTATGTAGCCAGTATTACTTTTTTCTTTTGGAGTTTTTATGTGTCCAAGCAATTAGTTGATCCTTTAGAGATGAGAGCTTTTTTACTTTCCCTTTTTATTACTTCTTCAGCATCTCTTATGATCAACAACTATATGAAAGTAAGCATGCATGCAATTGCTGCAGGCGGACTTGTAAGTTTTTTTACCTTACTTCTTTTCAACAACAGGTTAGATGATGTGCTTTCCTTACTGCTTGCTTTTTTAATTGCCGGCATTATATGCAGCAGCCGTTTTATTGTTAGTGACCACAAGCCTGCCGAAATTTATGTGGGGGTTTTTACAGGAATAATTATTCAGGTAATAGCCTGGTTGATTGTAAAATAAAACCCCTGTAGATCAGGGGTTTTTCATAAGTTCAGGCACTAACAGGCATATCCATTTTCTGCACCTGCCGCACAATAACTGTACCGCCGGTTTCATAATCAGGATACCCTTCACATAGCGCCACCGCTTCATCGTAATCTTCGGCGTTCATAATAAAATAACCGCCAATGATTTCCTTTCCTTCCGTAAAAGGACCGTCTGTGACATTTTTGTGGCTGCCCTTAATCACTTTCCCACCGGGCAATAAGGGCTCACCACTTACATATTTGCCCGACTTTGCGAGGCTATCAATCCACGCAAACCACTTGCCCATGTTTTCCTGCATTTGTTCTGGTGATGGCTCTGTTCCTGTCATTTCGCCCTGGAAGATCAACATAAACTTTTCCATAATTGTAGTTTTTGATTGTTTTGAAATGATTTATTATATGACGAATGATGCTTTTATTTCCGGACAGAACCAACACATATTTTTTTCTGTTCCCTTTTTTTAAATATTCTTTCCAAGGTTTACGGTAAAAATCATTCCATCCCTTTTTTAATGCTTTGTATTGTATTTCAGGAACGTTGACATGTGACATGTAAATAATTGGATCATTACCTTTTTGTTCAAACAGTAAAATAAAAGTGGAGACTGGTTCATTTGCATCCCAATCGCTGGCCCACCAGCTTCCGGCCATGTGGGAAATAAAGAAATCGCTAACTATTTAATTGGTCAGGGTGCAAGAACCAATCTTTTTGTTTTAACGATGCTGGGCAAAACACAATTTGTAAGAGCTTTTCTTGAAACCTATCCTCAATACCTTTATGCAATGGGGCAAATGGTTATACCTTGCTGCAACATGCACAACGTGGTGGCGAAGATTGGAAAGATTTGGTGGATTACCTGCAATCAAAAGGATTAAAAGAAACCAGAACAAAACTATAATATAATATGAAACTGATGATCACCTGCTTTTTTATTATTGGCTCATTCATTTTTGCAGGATACCCTGCGGCAGATTATTATGTATGCTTGCCTTGTGGCAGCAGCTGCGATGAGATCGTTCATACAAAAACGGGAACCTGTGCGCATTGCAATATGCCATTGGTAAAAAACTCAACGGTGGTATTTAAGAAAATTGAGCCAGCTCAACTATGCTCATTTGTTGCAAAACATAAACAAGTGATCCTGCTGGATGTGAGAACAAAAGCGGAGTTTGAAGGAACAGCTGAAGAAAAATTAGGCCGGTTAAAAAACGCCATCAATATCCCCATCCAGGAACTGGAACAACGGGTAGCAGAATTAAATAAGTATATGAATATAGAAATCGTTGTGTACTGTTCACATAGCCGCCGCAGCCCAAGGGCAAGTTATTTACTCAACCAACATGGGTTTAAAAAAGTCACCAACCTTCAGGGCGGTATGAGTGTTTGGAAAGATCAAGTAAAAGAAAACGATGTAACCAAAAATTATATATTGCGCAGGAATAATGAAACAGCAGTTTCTTACCATATGTTTTTGGTAGGTTGTATTTTCAACTTATTGCACAGAAAGTTAAAAACAAATCATTATTTAAATGGATGGGATAATATTTATGGGATAAGAATCGATGAACTCTTTAAATAACTTTAAACCTTAACTACATTATGGAACATGCAATCAGCTGGTTTGAAATACCGGCAACTGACTTAGACAGAGCAACAACATTTTATGAAACCATTTTTGGATTAAAACTAAACCCTTTCGATACCCCTAATCTTAAAATGCGGATGTTTCCCATTGATGATATGATGACGGGTGTGGGGGGTGCAGTTGTTGATAGTGGGGGTTTTCATAAACCCTCTGCAACTGATGGGCCGCTCATCTATTTAAATGGGAATCCTGATGTACAATTGATCCTTGATAAAGTGGAAGCAGCCGGAGGAAAGATCATGGTGCATAAGACCCAGATCTCTCCTGAGTTTGGA